>NZ_CP043568.1:3753766-4066579 GCF_014076415.1 Comamonas testosteroni | reverse complement strand
CAGCAAAAAAGGGGCCGCTATGGTTGACCGCAAGGCCGAAGCTCAGTTCAGTTCCAGCCAGCAACTTGATCAAGCTGTGCGTGCGATGTGGGCGCAGCAATGGCTGTCGGTTTCCCCCGAGTCCCAATGGCAGGCCTGGATGGATTGGGCGGGCAACCTTGCCATCAGTCCGGGAAAGCGTCTGGATCTGGCAAGGCTGGCGCTGGAGGAATGGGTCAGGCTTTGCTATGGCGGGCCACAGACACAGGAGGCGGAGCGTCTCTTTCAGGATCCTGAATGGAAGCAATGGCCGTTCACGGTCATGAGTGCGGGCCTTGCCGCTCAGCAACGCTGGTGGCAGGCTGCCGCCCAAGGCGTTCCGGGTGTTGAAAGACACCACGAGCGTCTGGTCGGATTCTGGGGCAGGCAGTGGCTGGATATGCTTTCGCCTGCGAACTTTTTGGCCACCAACCCGATAGTTCTGGAGCGCACCGTCAAAGAGGGCGGGGCGAATCTGGTGCGTGGCTTCCAGTACCTGATGGAAGATGTGCACGCGCAGCTCGCAAACATGCCGCCTGCGGGCTGCGAGGGGTTTCAGGTGGGGCGCGATGTGGCCGTCACCGCTGGCAAGGTGGTGCTGCGCAACTCGCTGATGGAGCTGATCCAGTACGCGCCGACAACCGACAAGGTCCATCCCGAGCCGGTATTGATCATGCCGGCCTGGATCATGAAGTACTACATCCTGGATCTGTCGCCGCACAATTCGCTGATCAGGTATCTGGTCGATCAGGGACATACGGTGTTCTGCGTCTCCTGGAAGAACCCCGATGCCGGCGATCGAGATCTGGGCATGGACGACTATGTCGAGCTGGGCTGGCGTGCTGCGCTGGATGCCGTCACGGCCATCGTCCCGGGGCAGAAGGTGCATGCAGCGGGCTATTGTCTGGGTGGGACCTTGCTGGCCATTGTGGCGGCCGCGATGGCGCGCGATGGAGACGAGCGTCTGGCATCGATGACCTTGCTGGCCGCGCAGACCGATTTCACCGAACCTGGCGAGCTGGCGCTGTTCATCGACGAAGCGCAGGTCAGCCTGCTTGAGGCTCAGATGGCCCAGCAAGGCTATCTGCGCGCCGATCAGATGGCGGGCGCGTTCCTGATGCTGCGCTCCCATGATCTGCTGTGGTCGCGCATGGTCAATCAATACCTGCTGGGCGAGCGGGCACCGATGAGCGATCTCATGGCCTGGAATGCCGACGCCACGCGCATGCCTGCCAGGATGCACTCGCAATACCTGCGCCGTCTGTTTCTGAATAACGATCTCAGTGAAAGCCGCTATCCGGTCGATGGCAAGCCGGTCTCGCTTCTCAATCTGCAAGTGCCCATCTTCTGTGTGGGAACGCTTACCGATCATGTAGCGCCTTGGCAATCGGTATTCAAGCTCCACCATCACACTGCGGCTGAAATCACCTTTGTGCTGACGAGTGGCGGCCACAACGCCGGCATTGTCAGTGAGCCCGGTCATCCGCGACGCCGCTATCAGCTGCTCACTCGGCCTGTCGGCGCTCGGGACATTGTCGCCCAGCAGTGGCTGCAGGAGGCCGAGCAGCGCCAGGGCTCCTGGTGGCCGGCATGGGACGAGTGGCTCAAGAACAGATCCGGCACACCGATAGCTCCGCCGCGCATGGGCGGCACGAGCGGCGGGCCCTTGTATGACGCTCCGGGCCAGTACGTGCTCGGGCATTGAGTTTTCAAAAGCCGTTTGGTCACGGTGATATGCCGGACGGCCCGCCAGCCTCTCGATAGGCTCTACCATCACCATAGGGAGAACGATATGAGCATTCAAGCGACCCCTCTGAATCTGTTCAAGGCCAATGCCGAGCTGCAACTGCGCATCGCTCAGCTTATGCGTGAAAGTGGCCATCGCTGGCTGGCAGCCGCGCAGCAGACCAGTGCTGCAGGCATCAGTGAAACCACGGCGGAGCTGCAAAGCCTGCTGCGTGCCGAAGACTGGCAATCACTGGCCAGCCTGCCCGCCGAGGCTTTCATGCGCAGGCTCGAAGACCGCATGAGTGATGCCAAGAGCGCCAGTGATATCGCGATCAAGAACCAGCAGGCTTTTGCCAGCGGTCTGCAGCAGGCCCTGGAGGCCTGGCAAAAATCCGTGGCCGAGGCCCTGCGTGCAGACGGCGCGCGCAATCTGCCCGCTTTGCCACTGCAGGACATCTTCAAGCAATGGCTGTCTGCCTGGGCGCCGGCAACTCAGGACCCTGCCCAGGGCAAGAGCGGCAAAGCGGCGCAGAAGTAGGCAACAGGCTGGCGCAGCTTCAGCCAAAGATGGCGGCGCTGCCGCCTGCGGGCCGGCTGGTCAGCTGGCTCTCCATTGTAAAAATCCGATGTTTTCGGCGTTTTGTGGTGATCCATAAAGCGCTGGAAGCTATTGTTTTTGAATCTTCTTGAGAGAGAAGACTGTGACCTTGGGAGCACGACATGAACAAACCCAGCGGGATCGGTCCGTCGACCAACGGGTCTGTTGATCCTTTTGCATGGTGGCGGGCCGCCGGGGCCTATGCGGTGGATGCCGCTCAACGTGCCGTGCTGTATGCCGACATCGAGCGGCAGGTGGGCGACCAGTACCGGACTCAGCGTGAGGCCAGGATGCCGAACGTGCTGCATTTTCCCGCGGAACTCGTGATGTCGGGGCTGGACCTCCCAAGACCTGTCAACTATGGCCTGGTGCGTATCCAGGCGTCCGAAGATCGACCTGCCGACCCCGCCAAGCGTCCATTCGTCGTGATAGATCCACGCGCCGGGCATGGCCCGGGCATAGGTGGCTTCAAGCCCCATAGCGAGATCGGTGCGGCGCTGGATGCCGGTCACCCTTGCTACTTCGTCGGTTTTCTGCCCGATCCCGTACCTGGTCAGACGGTGGAGGACGTGATGCGTGCCGAGGCCGCGTTCATGCGTCGCGTGGCCGAGCTTCACCCCGAGAGCGAGGGCAAGCCGGCGGTCATCGGCAACTGCCAGGCGGGCTGGCAGATCCTGATGACGGCCGCTGTCTGGCCCGAGCTGTTCGGGCCCATCATTGTTGCCGGAGCGCCCCTGTCGTACTGGGCCGGCGACAATCCCATGCGCTACTCGGGCGGGCTTCTCGGGGGCAGCTGGATGACGGCACTGGCCAGCGATCTGGGTAACGGCCGCTTCGACGGCGCCCATCTGGTGCAGAACTTCGAGCAGCTCGATCCGGCCAACACGCTCTGGAGCAAGCAGTACAAGGTCTATGCGAATGCCGACACCGAAGCCGAGCGCTATATAGACTTCGAGAAATACTGGGGCGGCTATGTCTTCCTCAACGATGTGGAGATGCAGTACATCGTCGACAAGCTGTTCATCGGCAACAAGCTGTCGACGGCCCAGTTGCTGACATCGGACGGGGTGCGCATCGATCTGCGCAATATCCGTTCGCCCATCCTGGTGTTCTGCTCCTATGGCGACAACATCACGCCGCCGGCCCAGGCTCTGGGCTGGATCACCGATCTGTACGCCAGTGACGACGATGTGCGCGCTCATGACCAGACCATCATCTTCAGCACGCACGACAGCATCGGTCATCTGGGCATCTTTGTTTCGGGCGCCGTCGGCAGCAAGCAGCACCGCAAGTTCGCCAGTGCCATCGAGCAGATCAATCTGCTGCCGGCAGGCATCTATCGCGCCAGCGTGGACGATGCCACGAAGCAGGAGCAAAAGCTGCTCCATGATCCTTATCTGTTGAGCATCCGTGCCAGCGGCATCGATGAAGTGCGCGATATCGTCAAGCCCGATCCCGAGTCCGATCGCCGTTTCGACGCGGCGGCCCGGGTATCCGACATCAACCTGGCTCTGTATCGCAGCATATGGCAACCCTGGGTGCGTGCGCTGAGTACTTCCCAATCGGCACACTGGCTGCAGACCTTGCATCCCATGCGCCTGCAATTCGAGGCCTGGAGCAGCCAGCATCCGCTGGCTTGCCTGATACGCAGCAGCGCCGAATACATACGCGAACATCGCCAGCCCGTGGATGAGGCCAATCCCTGGTTGCAGATGCAGCAGCGGTGCTCGGCCGCACTGGATCGCGCTCTCGATGATTTCCGCGACCGGCGAGATCATATCTACGCCTTGTGGTTCGACATGCTCTATGGCTCGCCGCTCATGCAGGCGCTGGCGGGGCATGCTCATGGCGAGAGCGCAGCGGTGCGCCAGCATCCTGGCTCCACCCCCGAGCATCTGGCTCTGATGGCGGACAGGCAGCGACAGATCGAGAGCAGTGTGGATCAGGGGGGCGTGCTCGAAGCCACGCTGCGCGGTTTGCTGAGCGTGCTGTCCCAGCGTCGCGCTGTGGACGAGCGCTACTACCACCTGGCTGCGCAATTGCTGGAGCAGCAAGCGCCTGGGCGCTGGACTCTGGCCGAGCTGCGAGCCGCCATCCGCGAGCAGACCCTGGTGATGAGGCAATGCGGCAGCGCCGCCATCGAAGCCATTCCCGGCCTGCTGAAGAACACGCCTGCCGACACCATCCGCAAGGCCGCTGAAGCCATCACCCAGATGGCAGCCATCGATAAGGAGCCAGGCGCGGAGGATGATGCCGTGAGACAGGCCTTGCAGCAGGTACAGGCCTTGTTCGAGCAGGCCGCGCTGGCGCAGCAGCCTCGTATCCAGGAGCCTCTGGAGCTGGCGCCGGCTTTGGCACAGGCTCCTGCAGCTCCCCAGCGGGCTGCGGCTGCCGAGCGACGTAAACCGGCCGCATCACGCGGCAAGAAAGGAGCGCGATGAGTCAACCGAGCCCAGACATGGCGCAGCAGCCGTTTGAGGGCATAGCCGTCGGCGACAGCCTGCGCGTCACCGTTGCCTCCCGTGACGCGGGCACGCTGACGCTGCTCTGCGTCCACGATGCACAGCCCCGGCAGCCATCCCCGCAGCAAGCGGTTTCCATGTCATCCGGCGGCGCAGCGCAGCCGCTTGACGTTGCCTCCCATCACGGCCTGAGCCGCCTGCTGGCGGCTGTCAAGGAACTGCCGCCGGTTCGCGTGGGGGTGGTCCATCCCTGCGATGCCACCAGCCTGTCCGCTGCGCTTGATGCGCATCGGCTGGGGCTGATCGAGCCGGTCCTGATTGCTCCGCGCGCCAGGCTGGAGGCGGTTGCTCTTGCACAGGGGTTCGAGCTGCAGGGCCTGCGCATCGAGGACGTTCCGCACAGCCATGCAGCTGCCGAGCATGGTGCCAGGCTCGCTGCCAGCGGTGAAGTCGAGGCACTGATGAAAGGCAGCTTGCATACCGACGAGCTGATGGCGGCTGTCGTTGCCAGCAGTGCCGGGCTGCGCACCAAGAGGCGTGTAAGCCATTGCTTTGTGTTGCAGACGGCCAGCTACCCGCGCCCCTTCATCGTCACCGATGCGGCCATCAATCTGGCCCCCGATCTGTTGCAGAAGGCCGATATCGCGCGCAATGCCATAGAGCTGGCACAGGTTCTGGGGGTGGCCAGGCCCAGGCTCGCCATCCTCGCCGCCGTCGAGACGGTCAACCCCAACATGCCCGCGACGCTGGATGCTGCCGCACTGTGCAAGATGGCCGACCGGGGCCAGATCACCGGAGGCGTGCTGGACGGACCGCTGGCTTTCGACAATGCAGTCTCCATGGAGGCTGCGCGTACCAAGGGCATCACTTCGCCGGTGGCCGGTCAGGCCGACATCCTGCTGGTGCCCGATCTGGAAAGCGGCAATATGCTGGCCAAGCAGCTCATGTACCTGGGCGGCGCCGCCAGCGCAGGCATCGTGCTTGGCGCCAAGGTGCCCATCGTTCTGACCAGCCGCGCGGATTCGCGCGAATCCCGCATTGCATCCTGCGCGATTGCGCTGCTGCTCGCACATCACTACCGGCAGACGCCGCCCTGAAAAGCATGGTCGATGGCGCCAGGCTGGCCGTTGCTTCAGCCTGTGCCCTGTCGGCAGACAAAGGTACTGCCATGAGCAATTCCGTGATCATCGTCCTGAACTGTGGCTCGTCGAGCATCAAGTTCGCCGTATTCGAGGCCGCTCCACCGCTGCCGCGCAAGCCTCTGTGGAACGGCAAGGTACAGGGGATTGGCGGGCCCGGTCCCGACTTCGGCGAAACCGGCGTCCAGCCCTTTGCCATCGAACTGGGCACAGAGCATCCGTATCGCGATGCGCTGCGCGTCATCCGCGAGCGCATCACGGCCCGGCTAGAGGATCGGCCCGTGGCGGCGATCGCCCATCGGGTGGTGCATGGCGGCAGCAAGTATTTCGAGTCCACCCGCATCGATGCAGGCGTGTTGCGAGACTTGCGCAGCTATGTGCCGCTGGCACCGCTGCATCAGCCGTTTGCGCTGGAGGCCATCGAGATCCTGTTGCGCGAGCGGCCCGACATCGTGCAGATTGCCTGCTTCGATACAGGCTTTCATCACAGCTTGCCCAAGGTGGAGCAGATCCTTCCTCTGCCCTACGAATGGTGGCAGCGTGGCGTGCGCCGCTATGGCTTTCACGGGCTCTCGTATGCCTATATGGCGACCGCGCTGGCCGAGCGTCATGGCGACAGGGCCAGGGGGCGCACCATCGTCGCCCATCTGGGCAGTGGCGCCAGCCTGTGCGGCATGCAGCAGCTGCAAAGCATGGCGACCACCATGGGCTTCTCGGCCCTGGACGGATTGATGATGGGCACGCGCACCGGGGCGCTGGACCCGGGGGCCGTGCTCTATCTGATGGAGATCGAGAAGCTGACGCTTCAAGAGGTGGGGCATCTGCTCTATCACGACTCGGGGCTGCTTGGCGTGTCGGGCGTCTCGTCCGAGCCGCGTGTGATCCTGCGCCATGTCCGGGATTCCGGTGAGGCTGGCGAGCGGGCGTGCATCGCGCTGGACCTCTTTGTACGCCGCATCGTGCGCGAGATCGGTTCTCTGGTCGCTGCGCTGGGCGGGCTGGACATGCTGGTGTTCACGGCGGGGATTGGCGAGCACAGCGAGGAGATTCGTGCCCGCGTCTGCGCCGATCTGGCATGGCTGGGCCTGGGGCTGGATGAGCGGGCCAATGCAGCCCATGCACCGGTCATTTCATCTGCAGACAGCCGGGTACTGGTGGGGGTTGAGCCCACGAATGAGGAGTGGGTGGCCGCCCGCGATACGGTGCGGCTTCTCGCGCACTCATAGTCTTTTTGACATGCATCGAGTGGCGGCCGGGCTTGACGGCGCCATGCAGGTATTCATGGTGGCCCAGAGCAGAGACTGGGCGGTTGCGCGTCTTACCGAATGGCTTCGCTCTCTTGCACCGGGCATTGCCTGGACGCATCGATGCTCGCCTGGATGGCCGCGCGTGCCTGAGGGCTGTTCTTCCAGCAGCTGGAGCCTGTGAGGGCCGAGGCCTTGGCGACGATGTCCAGGGCGCTGGCCTGACGCAACTGGGCGAACGAGCCGTAGCCCAGGGATTCCAGCCGGCTCAGCACCGCCGGACCCACGCCCTTGAGGGCAAGCAGTGATTGGCGTTCTTCAATGGTGAA
Source organism: Comamonas testosteroni (assembly GCF_014076415.1). Classification (NCBI taxonomy): domain Bacteria; kingdom Pseudomonadati; phylum Pseudomonadota; class Betaproteobacteria; order Burkholderiales; family Comamonadaceae; genus Comamonas; species Comamonas testosteroni. Next base: position 4,059,061 of record NZ_CP043568.1, on the reverse strand, counting down.
TGGCATGGGTCGAGGCTTTGAAGCTGGAAGGCAAAAGACTTTCAGCAGAAACAGGCGATACGCCCGCCATGGTTGCCGTGGCGCCCGGCCAGAACTCAGGCCATGCTCGACAAGGTTTTTCTGAACCGCATCAGCGACAGCCAGAACAGCACGGCGCCGATTCCTGCCAGCCACAGAAAGGGCTTCCACACGGTCTCTATGCCAGCGCCGCGATACAGAATCGCCTGACCCAGCTCCACAAAATGCGTGGTGGGGGCGAACAGCATCACATCCTGCACCAGCTGGGGCATGGATTCGCGGGGTGTCATACCGCCAGACAGCAATTGCAGCGGCAGCAGCGTCAACACCATCAGCAGGCCGAACTGCGGCATGCTGCGCGCCACCGTGGCCAGGAAGATGCCCATGGCCGTAGTTGCGAAAAGACACAGGGCCGAGCCTGCCATGAACAGCAGCAGACTGCCTTCGATGGGCACCTTGAGCGCGCCGCGCACGACCAGATTGAGCGAGACGCCTGCCGCCAGCAGCACCACGGCGCCCATGGACCAGACCTTGGCCAGCATGATCTCGGTAGGCGTCACGGGCATGACCAGCAGATGCTCGATGGTGCCATGCTCGCGTTCGCGGATCAGCGCCGCGCCCGTGAGGATGATGGAGAGCATGGTGACGTTGTTGATGATCTGCATCAATCCGCCGAACCAGATCTTGTTCAGTCCGGGGTTGAAGCGGGCGCGCAGCTCCAGGTCCACGGGCAGTGCGCTGCCTCCCCGGTGACGCTGCACGAACTCGTTGACTTCGGCCAGCACGATCTGCTGCACGTATCCGCTGCCGGAGAACGCCTGGCTCATGCGCGTGGCATCCACGTTCAGCTGCAGCTCGGCCTTTCTGCCGGCCAGCACATCGCGCTGGAAGTTGGGAGGAATGGTCAGCGAGAAGGTGAAATCGCCTGCATCCAGCCCGGGATCCACATGGCTGAAATCCACCATCTGCGGCGGCATGAACTGAGGCGGGTAGAACGCCGAGGTGATGCGTGCGGACAGTGGCGACTGGTCTTCGTCGACGATGGCAATCGGCGCCTTGTGCAGCGTATCGGGCATGGCCGTGGCCGCGGTGTACACCGAGGCCGTGAAGGTGTAGACGATGAGCACCAGCATCACCGGGTCGCGCCACAGGCTCCACAGCTCCTTGACGCCCAGGCGCCAGATATTTTTCAGGCTATGCCACATGGTGTTTCTCCATGACGAAAACGAGGGGCTGCTGCTGAAACTGGCGCTGGCCCACCGCCAGGACAGCGAGCAAGGGCCGCCCCGCAGCGAGGCTGTCGTCCCCCTCCCGCGTTAGCGAGAGAGGGGGAAGCTGCGCAGCAGCTCAGGGGGAGCTTCATCATTTTTCTTGCTTGGGCAGAGCCCAGATGGCCACGCCCATGATCACGGGAACGGCAATCAGCAGCGGCAGCAAGGTCGGTGCCAGGTCGTGCAGGCCCAGCGCCTTGTTGAAGACGCCGCGGCTGATGGCGAACATATAGGTGGCCGGGTAGATCTCGCCAATCCAGCGACCGGCGCCTTCGAGCGAGGACACCGGATCGGTCAGTCCCGAGAACTGCGTGGCTGGAATCAAGGTGCCCAGCATGGCAAAGAACATGGCGGCAATCTGGCTGCTGGTGACGGCAGAGGCCAGCAGTCCCATGCCCGTGGCAATGACGCTGAAGAGCAGGGCGGCCATGACGAGCAGGGGGAAGCTGCCGGTCATGGGCACGCCGAACACGAATACCGCCATGGCACACATCAGAAAGAAGTTCAGCATGGCCAGCACCACATAAGGCAGTTGCTTGCCCAGCAGAAACTCGATGCGGGTCACGGGAGTGACGTACAGGTTCACGATGGAGCCCAGCTCCTTTTCCCGCACCACGGCCAGGGCCGTGAGCATGGCGGGCAGCATCATCAGCAGCAGCGGAATCACGGCCGGCACCATGGCGGGCAGGCTTTTCACATCGGGGTTGTAGCGAAAGCGGGTTTCCAGGCTGACCTGGCTGGCTAGCTGTATGCCCAGTCGCTCGCGCGCCTGCTGTACCAGCCACAGCTGATGCATGGCCTGGACATAGCCTTTGACGGTCTCGCCGCGCTGGGGCATGGCGCCGTCGAACCAGGCGCCCACGGCTACCTTCGAGCCGCGCAGCACATCACGGCCGAAGCCGGGCGGTATCTCGATGGCCAGCGCCAGCTCGCCGCTCTTCATGCGCCGGTCCAGGTCCGCGTAGTCCTGGATGGGAGGCATTTCAATGAAATAGCGCGAGCCTGCGAGATTGTTCACATAGTTCTGGCTGATGGTGCTCTGATCGCGGTCGAGCACTGCGAAGTGCAGGTCTTCGACGTCCATGCTGATGCCGAAACCGATCACCACCATCAGGACCAGCGAGCCCACCAGGGCCAGCGTGGCCCGCACGGGATCGCGTTGCAGCTCCAGCGACTCGCGCCACAGATAGCTCCACAGGCGCTGCAGGCTGAAGCCAGGGCCTTTGTGTGCTTCTGAAACAGGAGCTTGCTGCGCTTTATCTGTATTGATAGTAGATATTTTTGATGCGGAGGATAAGGCCGAGTCAGCGGTAGCAGCTTCCTTTTTGATATCAAGCACGGGCGCTGCCTCGCCCGAGGCCTCCACCAGATAGCCGATGAAGGCCTCCTCCAGTGTGGCCGCGCCGCGCTTGGCGGTCAGGGCTGCGGGCCGGTCGCTGTCCAGCACCTTGCCCGCATGCATCATGGACATGCGGTCGCAGCGCTCGGCCTCGTTCATGAAGTGCGTGGAGATGAAGATCGTCACCCGGTCGCGGCGCGAGAGCTCGATCAGCAAGCGCCAGAACTGGTCGCGCGCCACGGGGTCCACGCCCGAGGTGGGCTCGTCGAGAATCAGCAGCTCCGGCTTGTGCACCATGGCCACGGCCAGAGACAGGCGCTGGCGCATGCCCAGCGGGATGTTGCCGGGCAGCGTCTCGCGCACCTCTGTGAGCCCGAAGCGGGTGAGCATTTCCTCGACCCGCGCAGGGATCTCGGCCGGATCCACATGGAAGAGTTCGGCGTGCAACACCAGGTTCTGCAGCACGGTCAGCTCGCCGTAGAGCGAGAAGGCCTGGGACATATAGCCCACGCGCCGGCGTGTGGCCACGTCATGCGGATCGATCTTCTTGCCAAACAGCCAGGCATCGCCCTCGCTGGCGGGCAGCAGCCCGGTCAGCATCTTCATGGTGGTCGATTTGCCGCAGCCGTTGGAGCCCAGAAAACCGAAGATCTCGCCGCGACGAATGCGGAAATTCACATGGTCCACGGCCACGAAATCGCCAAAGCGCATGGTGAGATCGCGCGCCTCGATGGCGATGTCGTCATCGCTGGTCTGCAGCGGCGGGATCACCACGGCGGCATGGCCGCGCTTTTTTTCCTCGGGCAGCAGGGCGATGAAGGCGGCTTCCAGCGCCGGCATGCCGGTGCGCGCCAGCAGCTCGGCGGGGGTGCCGGTGGCCAGAATCAGTCCATCATCCATGGCCGCCAGCCAGTCGAAGCGCTGGGCCTCGTCCATATAGGCCGTGGCCACGATCACGCTCATCTGCGGGCGCTGGCCGCGGATGCGGTTGATCAGATCCCAGAACTGCGCGCGCGCCAGCGGATCCACGCCGGTCGTGGGCTCGTCGAGAATCAGCAGGTCGGGGTCGTGGATGAGGGCACAGCACAGCGCCAGCTTCTGCTTCATGCCGCCCGAGAGCTTGCCGGCAGGGCGGGAGAGGAATTTCTGCAGTCCGGTGCTCTGGGTCAGATCGTCAATGCGCGCCCGGCGCTCGGCCGCGTCATGACCGAAAAGGCGCCCGAAGAACTGCAGATTCTCTTCGACCGACAGCGTGGGGTAGAGGTTCTTGCCCAGTCCCTGAGGCATGTAGGCAATGCGGGGGCAGACGGCATCGCGGTGCTTTTTGCTGCGCATGTCGCCGCCCAGCACCTGTATCTCGCCGCCCTGCAGCGCGCGCGCTCCGGCAATCAAAGACAGCAGGCTTGACTTGCCCACGCCGTCAGGGCCGATCAGGCCGACCATGATGCCTGCAGGAATCTCCAGGCTCAGTCCGCGCAGCGCCTGCGTCTTGCCGTAGGCGAGCGTCACATCGCGCAAGGTGGCTACATGCTGGGTCATGGCAAATGGGACCGCAATGTTCACGAGGCCGACGCGTCGCCGGTGCGCAGCTCCAGCTTGGTCGGCCATTCGCGCTCTTTATCGAGCTTGATCCAGGCCACGCCGGGCAGGCCTGTCTTGACTTGAGTCAGGTGCTTTTGCAGCAGGTCCGGTGCAATACGTGCCTTGACGCGGAACATCAGCTTCTGTCTTTCGCTGGCCGTCTCCACGGTCTTGGGCGTGAACTGGGCGGTGCTGGCGACAAAGGACACCTGAGCCGGGATCACATATTGCGGGGCCGCATCCAGCACGATGCGCACCTCGGTGCCAAGGGCCACTCGGCCAGCCACGGTCTCGGGCAGGAAGAAGCTGATGTATACGTCCGAGACATCCACCATGTTCAGCACCTTGCCGCCGGCGCCGATCACCTCGCCGGGCTGGGCCAGCCGGTATTGCACGCGGCCATCGCGCGGGGCGGTGAGTTCGCTGTCCTTCACATCGGCATCGATGCGCTGGACGGTGGCGGCAGCGGCCGTCACCGCCGATTCCGCACCTATGGTCTGGGCCTTGGCCGCGTCGATGGCCGCCTTGGCTGCCGTGGCCTGTGCCTCGGCAGCCTTCAGTGCGGCCTGGGCGCCGCGGACCCGGGCCCGGTCGTCGTCCAGTTCCTGCTCCGATGAAGCACCTTCGCGTGCCAGTGTCTCGGAGCGCTTGACGCGGCGCAGCGCTGCATCCAGTTCGGCTTCGCGCTGGGCCACAGTGGCCATGGTGGCCGCGTACTGGCTTTCGCGCAGCGCGATTTCGGCGCGTGCCGAGGTCACCGCATGAGAGGCGCGTTCGCGGCCCGCAATGGCTTCGCGCTGCTGGGCCTGCAGGCTTTCGATCTGCATGCGCGCCAGTGGCTGACCGGCTTTCACGAACTCGCCTTCCTGCACCAGGACTTCAGCGATGCGGCCCGCATATTTGGTGGCGACGTCGATTTCGGTGGCCTCGATGCGGCCGTTGCCGCTGATCAGGCCTTCGGATGCCTGTGCGCTGCGCCATTGCTGCCAGCCATAAGCGCCCAGGGCGGTTGCGGCAACGATGAGCGCGGCGATGGTCAATTTCTTGTTCATGGACATGGATTCGCTGGTCAAGGTTGGAGGGCCGCAGAGGTGGGGGCGCTGCTCTGGCCTTGAGCAAAGTAGCCTCCACCCAAAGCGGCATAGAGAGCGACCTGGGTGGACAGCAAGGCTTCACGGCCCTGAACCAGTTGCTGCTCGGCGCTCAGCAGGTCGCGTTCGGCATCCAGCACATCGAGATAGGGCGAGGCTCCCTGGTCATAGCGCAGCCGCGCCAGTCGGGCACGCTCCTTGAGTGCAGCGCGCTGATCGGTCAGCACCACGAGCTGCTGCTCGAGCATGGTGCGGCTGGACAGTGCATCCAGCACTTCGCGCATTGCGGTCTCTATGGTTTTTTCGTACTGGACGACCGCCATGTTCTGTCGCACGGCCTGCAGATTCAGGTTGGCCTGGCGCTGGCCGCCGTCAAAGATCGGTAGCGAAATCGTGGGAGCAAACTGCCAGGCACGGCTGCCGCTTCTGAACAGGCCGTCGAGCTCCGCGCTGGCTGTGCCCCAGCTGCCGGTCAGGGCGATGCGAGGCAAAAACGCAGCGCGCGCGGCCGATACATTGGCCTTGGCGGCCTGCAGGCCGTACTCGGCGGCAATGATGTCGGGGCGCTGTGTCAGCAGATCGGACGGCAGACCTTCGGGAATGGGTTTCAGGATCACGGCGGTGGAGCTGCTTTGCGGCAAGCGGTCTGCATCCATTCCCGTGAGCTGCAGCAATGCATTGGCCTGCAGCGCGCGCTGCTGTGCCAGCTGGGTGCCTATGGCCTTGGCCTGGTGAACCAGAGTCTGTACCTGCGTGAGCGCATAGCGTGAAGTGGACCCCACCTCGGTGCGGCGCTTGAAGATGCGCAGCGATTCCTCGCGGCTGGCAATCGTGCGCTGGGTCAGGGTCAGGCGTTCATCCAGACTGCGCAGGGCCAGATAATTCAGCGCTACCTGCTTGACGAGACTGGATTGAACCGCATGCTGCGTGGCATCCAGCGCCAGATAATTGCCTAAAGCGGCATCGCTGAGGCTTTTGACACGGCCCCAGAGATCGAGCTCCCAGCTGTTGAGGCCGACAAAGACTTGCTGATCGCCGGCGACGACGGAGCGGCCACTGGCGTTGAGGTCGGCGGGAACACGTGCTCTGCCATGACTGCTGCCAAGGCCGATCGTCGGCAGTCGAGCAGCACTCTGTATGTCATAGGCGGCCTGGGCTTCCTGCACACGCAGCAAGGCGAGGCGCTGGTCCTGATTGTGGGCAAGAGCTGCGCGAATCAGCTCCTGCAGGTTTTGGTCAAGGTAGAAGTCTTGCCAGCCAATCGATGCCGTATTTGCTGCCGCAGCGTTCTCTTGCTTTTTTGTCCACTCCTGAGGCCACTTGTCCGGGAGCTTGGCCTGGGCCTGTGGCTGCAGAATCGGCACCGTCGGGCTGCAGGCTGCCAGCGCTGCCAGCAATGTGGCTGCTGCCAGCAGGCGCGTCGATGTGGTGTTGTAGGGTGGTGTGCGATTTGCTGAAAGGGCCATGAATGCAGAACCTGCGACTTGAAAGCTTTTGGCTTCCGGTTATCGCAAGATTTGTATAGATGTATATCCCTAGTATTGAGGGGCGGCTTGCAAGCCAGTTTGAGCTATGTCAATTAATGGAGTCAAGCGGCAGAAACAACAAAGCCCCGCGAGGCGGGGCTTTGTTGTCTCGATGCACGAAGAGGCCTTAGCCGCCGCGACGCATCATGTCGAAGAACTCCACGTTGTTCTTGGTGGCCTTCATGTTCTTGATCATGAGTTCCATGGACTCGATCTCGTCCATGTTGTACATGAACTGGCGCAGGATACGAGTCTTTTGCAGAATCTCGGGAGCCAGCAGCAGCTCTTCGCGGCGTGTACCGCTCTTGGTGAGTTCGATGGCTGGGAACACGCGCTTTTCGTAGAGGCGACGGTTCAGGTGCAGTTCGCTGTTGCCGGTTCCCTTGAATTCTTCAAAGATCACTTCGTCCATGCGGCTGCCGGTGTCGACCAGTGCCGTAGCGATGATGGTCAGCGAGCCGCCTTCTTCCACATTGCGGGCCGCGCCGAAGAAGCGCTTGGGGCGCTGCAGTGCGTTGGAGTCCACACCGCCCGACAGCACCTTGCCTGACGAGGGCACGACGTTGTTGTAGGCGCGGGCCAGGCGGGTGATGGAGTCCAGCAGGATGACCACATCCTTGCCCAGTTCCACCAGTCGCTTGGCGCGCTCGATCACCATTTCGGCCACGTGCACGTGACGGGTAGCCGGCTCGTCAAAGGTGGAGGCAATGATTTCGCCCTTGACCGAGCGCTGCATTTCCGTCACTTCTTCAGGGCGCTCGTCCACCAGCAGCACCATCAGATGCACATCGGGATGGTTGGCGGTGATGGCGTGCGCAATGCTTTGCATCATCATGGTCTTGCCGCTCTTGGGCGGTGCCACGATCAGCGCGCGCTGGCCGCGGCCAATGGGGGCGATGATGTCGATGATGCGGCCGGTGATGTTTTCTTCGCCCTTGATGTCGCGCTCAAGGCGCATCTGCTCCTTGGGGAACAGAGGGGTCAGATTCTCAAACAGCACCTTGTGCTTGTTTTGCTCGGGTGGGCCGCCGTTGACCTTGTCGAGCTTGGTCAGGGCAAAGTAGCGCTCGCCGTCCTTGGGGATGCGCACTTCGCCTTCGATCATGTCGCCGGTGTGCAGGTTGAAGCGGCGCACCTGGCTGGGCGAGATATAGATGTCGTCGGTGCTGGCGGTGTAGCTGGTATCGGGGCTACGCAGGAAGCCGAAGCCATCGGGCAGGATTTCCAGCACGCCGTCGGCGAAGACCTGTTCACCGGCCTTGGCGCGCTTTTTGATGATGGCGAACATCAGTTCCTGCTTGCGCATGCGACCGACGTTTTCGATCTCAAGCGCTTCGGCCTGCTTCAAGACTTCAGACACGTGCAGTGCCTTGAGTTCATTAAGGTGCATGAAATGACTCCAAGCGTGGAGTGAGAATAACCAGGGGGGGAGGCGTAGAGCCTAACGAAACACTGTGAAAGTGGGCAGGCTTGCCTGAAGAAAATCCAGCGCGGTCCCATGCGGTGGCCGGCGGTTCATACATTATGACAGGAAAACTGGCGCAGCTTGCAAGCAATTTATCGAGGACTTGTCATCTGCAGCCTGTGCCGGGTCTGTAACAGATGCAATGAAGGAGGGCAGAGGGTGCCCAGAAGCAAACAGAGCTCCATTGGGAGCTCTGTTTGTTGAATGCATCAGATGTGCTGGTCGAGGAAGGCGGACAGTTGCGTCTTGTTCAGCGCGCCAACCTTGGTGGCGGCCAGCTGGCCGTCCTTGAACAACATCAGCGTGGGAATGCCGCGAATGCCGAACTTGGCAGGGATTTCACGGTTTTCGTCCACATTCATCTTGGCGATCTGCACCTTGCCTTTGTAGCCTTCGGCCACATCGTCCAAGATGGGGGCGATCATCTTGCAAGGGCCGCACCATTCAGCCCAGTAATCCACCAGCACGGTCGTGCCGGGTTGCAGTACGTCAGACTCAAAGCTTGCATCCGTGATGTGCTTGATCAATTCGCTGGCCATTTGTAGTCCTGGATTTTCTTGAATCAAAAAGGTAGGCGGTCTATTCGCCTAGTGACTTGATTGTGACAGAAACTCATCTCCCGTCACTGTGTGTGGCTGGTTGTTTGCAGCTATCGCGCTAATAGTGCCCGCAATATTGCAGAAATGCTGTCGGTGGTATTCTGCGCACCCTTTGGCGGCCGGTGGCTGCCGGCAGATTGAGGTGGTAGAAGTATGAGTGTCTCGGAGCCCTTGATGGCCGATTCCGAATGGGTCTGTGATGTGGCTGTGATCGGTGCCGGGCCTGCAGGCTTGATGGCGGCCGAGCAATTGGCGAAGGCCGGCTTGTCGGTCAGAGTGTTCGAGGCGAAAGCCTCGGCGGCTCGCAAATTCCTCATGGCCGGCAAGGGCGGTCTCAACCTTACGCACTCCGAGGGGTTTTCGAGCTTTGTGACTCGCTATGGCGGCCGCTCTGCAGATTTGACTCCCTGGCTCGAAAAGTGGGGTGCGAGCGAGCTTCAGGCCTGGGTCAAAGAGCTGGGTTTTGATACCTTTGTGGGGACATCCGGAAGAGTGTTCCCCGCGGATATGAAGGCTGCGCCGCTGCTGCGTGCCTGGCTGGTGCGTATGAAGTCGCAGGGCGTGCAGTTTCATATGCGTCACCGCTGGATCGGCTGGGCAGAGGATGGCAAGCCGGCTCTCCAGACAGAAACTGCCAGGGTCAAGATTGGCTGCAAGGCTTTGGTGCTGGCGACGGGCGGAGGCAGCTGGGCGCGTCTGGGCTCGGACGGTGCTTGGGTTTCGTTGCTGCAGGACAAGGGGGTGGGCATTGCTTCGTTGCAGGCGGCCAACTGCGGCTTCGATGTGGGCTGGCCGCAAGGGCGTGAAGCCGGCTGGAGCGGGGTCTTTGCACAGCGCTTTGCCGGGCAGCCATTCAAGTCGGTCGTCTTGAAGTTTGTGGACGAGCAAGGTGCCAGCTTTGAGCGTCAAGGTGAATTTGTTGCGACGCAGACCGGGGTGGAGGGGAGCTTGATCTATGCTGTCTCTTCCTTGTTGCGGGATTGCATTGCCCGTCAGGGCACTGCGCGCTTCGAGCTGGATCTGTTGCCGCAGTGGAGTGCTGAGCGTGTGCAGCAGGAGGTGATGCGGCCGCGCGGCTCGCGCAGCCTCAGCAGTCATCTCAAGGGGCGCCTGGGTCTTGACGGCATCAAGGCGGGCTTGCTGTATGAGGTGCTCGGCAAGGATGGCATGGCGGACATGAAGCGCCTGGCGTCCACGATCAAGGCCGTGCCTTTGATGGTGATCGCACCGCGCCCGATCGATGAGGCCATCAGCACTGCAGGCGGAGTTCGTCTGGAGGCGCTGGATGCGAGGGGAATGTGTGCCGCTCTGCCAGGTGTCTTCTGTGCGGGAGAAATGCTGGACTGGGAGGCGCCCACGGGCGGTTATCTGCTCACGGCCTGTATGTCCTCTGGCGTTCGTGTGGCCGAGGGGGTGCAGAGCTTTCTGCAGGGCAGCTGACTCGCGAGCTCGTGCTTGTCTGTGCGGCAGGGGCGCGGCATCGAATTCTGGAGTGATCCCGTCGTGATGGCGGGTGCTCTTGCCTGCAGCAGTGCATGGGCAGGCCGGGGGTGGCAGCAGCTCGCGGCGAGGGAGTCCTGTGGGCTTGCCCTCGCTTGAATCGCTAAGCAGGCCCTTGCTCGCCGGGCGATGGGGGCGGAAATACCCGAACAATGTGTCTGATTGATTCCTGAGTTGGGCTTTGTGACTGGAAAGCAGTGTCTCAAGCCCTGTCTGGAGCTGGCCTTGGGCGAGCGGCCGCAAGTGGCGGGTGCCCCTCCTACGAGGCGAACTCTTGCTGTGGGACAGATGTCTTGAACCGGAGACATTACGCTGGCAACATTGCTCCATCGGTTGAGGAGTCGTGACGGATTTGCGTTGTTACCGGAAAAGGAGGTTGGTCATGTTTTTCGGCAAGATCTTCGGTTTTGGACGTTCCGAACCGCGCTATATCCGCCGTACGCGTGCCTATCTGCAAGAGGCACGCATGGCTGTTCTGGAGCACACTATCGCGGCGGAGTACTACCAGTCCTCCGCTCAGATGTACGCCGAACGTGCTGCTCGACTGGAGGATGAATTGCGAGCCTGGGAGCAGGGCGAGCAGCATGTTCCCGTGGTGCCGCATCACTATCCCTATGTCCCTCACTCTGCACACAAGGCCGTCGCCGTAGATGCGCCACCCGTGGGTGCTTCGGTGGGCGTGGTGAGAGCTGCCTGAGCAGATAAAAGAAAAAGCCTGTATGGTTTGCATACAGGCTTTTGAATGGCTCCTCAACCTGGGCTCGAACCAGGGACCTACGGATTAACAGTCCGGCGCTCTACCGACTGAGCTATTGAGGAATGTGTCGGTGTGACATGCCTTGAGCGATTGCAAGGCGACTAAATTTTGGCTCCTCAACCTGGGCTCGAACCAGGGACCTACGGATTAACAGTCCGGCGCTCTACCGACTGAGCTATTGAGGAATGTGTCGGTGTGACATGCCTTGAGCGATTGCAAGGCGACTAAATTTTGGCTCCTCAACCTGGGCTCGAACCAGGGACCTACGGATTAACAGTCCGGCGCTCTACCGACTGAGCTATTGAGGAATGTGTCGGTGTGACATGCCTTGAGCGATTGCAAGGCGACTAAATTTTGGCTCCTCAACCTGGGCTCGAACCAGGGACCTACGGATTAACAGTCCGGCGCTCTACCGACTGAGCTATTGAGGAATATGTCGGTGTGATGCTTTGATATCCGCAAAGCATCGAAATTCTTGGCTCCTCAACCTGGGCTCGAACCAGGGACCTACGGATTAACAGTCCGGCGCTCTACCGACTGAGCTATTGAGGAAGAAGACCTAGATTATAGGGTGTAAAAATGAGCTCGCAGGAAGTTCATCACAATTTCATTAAATTCTCTGTGCCTGATACCCGAACTGGCCGCACCGTTCACGTGGATTGGTCGCGACGCTATGCTTTTGATGATTGAACAGTGCGGTGACCCGGTGGTTGCTGCACGCCGTATTGATATATGACTGTACGTACCATTTTGAAGATGGGTGATCCCCGTCTGCTGAGGCTTGCCAAGCCGGTGACTGAATTTGATACGGATGCGCTGCATCTGCTCCTTAAGGATTTGCTGGACACCATGCATGCTGCCAACGGTGCCGGCCTGGCGGCGCCGCAGATCGGTGAGGATTTGCAGATGGTGGTGTTTGGCTCGGGTGAGCCCAACCCGCGTTATCCGGATGCCCCCATAGTGCCCCGCACCGTGCTGATCAATCCAGTCGTCACACCCATCGGTGAAGAGGAGCAGCTGGATTGGGAAGGCTGTCTGTCTGTTCCCGGTCTGCGAGCCATGGTGCCACGCTGGAACAAGGTGCGCTACACCGGCTTTGATATCTACGGCGACCCGATTGACCGCACGGTCGAGGGCTTTCACGCGCGCGTGGTTCAGCATGAGTGCGACCACCTCTGGGGCAAGCTCTATCCGATGAGGGTGCGCGATTTCAGTCGTTTCGGCTATACCGATGTGCTGTTTCCCGGCATCGCCCAGGCCGAGGAAGACTGATCGGCCATTGACAAGCGCTTCAGATCTCTCTTTTCTCTTCTCTGCTGGATGCAAGACACAACTGGGAATGTGTCTTGCATCCTTTTGTTCTTTATAGAGAGCATGAATGCCTCGATAGGCATGATCTGCATCAATTTCAAGTGCCCGATCGCAGCCAATGAGGCTGTTTTTTGCTTTGGAAAGGTTCTGGTCAGGACTTTGTATACAAAACTGTAGACAATTTTGGTGTCCTGGCAACGTACAGTCTCGACTCATGCCCTTCTGGGTATGGCTTTGATTGCGTAATGGAATAGTCCGTCCGGCGGATGCCCCGCAATCAAAGGAGATTGAAAGACTGACTTGGGTGAATGAAAGAGTGGTTTGCTCTTTTCTATAGGTCGGATCGCTCTCGAAGAAGAGCGACTGGCTGCAGCACAAGGCCTCGCCGGGGCGACCGGAAAAGATCGCTGCCGAAAGAGTTGCTGCAAGTCGACCGGACAGAGCGAAAGGCCTCTAGAGCCTTGGTGAGTAGGTAATTTAGGAGACAAAGATGAACGATCAGACCGGAGCATCCAGAGATGCGGCCGTCAAGCGCCCCGAAGATGAGAATCTTGGCGTCACCGCCAACCTCATGTATGGCTTGCAACATGTGTTGACCATGTACGGCGGCATCGTGGCGGTGCCTCTGATTGTGGCTGAAGCGGCTGGCATGTCTGCTGCCGATGCCGGTCTGCTGGTGACTGCCTGCCTCTTCATGGGCGGTGTGGCAACCCTGCTGCAGACGCTGGGCATTCCTTTCTTCGGCTGCCGTCTGCCTCTGGTTCAGGGCGTTTCGTTCGCAGGCGTGGCCACCATGGTCAGCATTCTGCACACAGGTGGCGGCATGGCTGGCGTGCTGGGTGCCGTCATGTACTCCTCGATCCTGGGCCTGATCATTGCCCCGGTGTTCTCGCGCATCACCAAATTCTTCCCGCCGCTGGTCAATGGCTGCGTAATCACCGTGATTGGCATGTCGCTGATGCCGGTAGCCGCGCATTGGGCCATGGGTGGCAATGCCAAGTCTGCCGATTACGGCAGCATGGGCAATATCGGTCTGGCCGGTCTGTCGCTGTTCATGGTGCTGCTGTTCAGCAAGCTGGGCAATGCCATGTTGTCGCGCCTGTCGATTCTGGTGGCGATCGTGGTGGGCACCATCACGGCCGTGTTCATCGGCAAGGCCGATTTCTCGCAGGTGTTCAACGGCCCCATCTTTGCGGTGCCCACACCTTTGCATTTCGGCTGGCCCACTTTCGACATGGCAGCCACCATTTCCATGTTCATCGTGATTCTGGTGATCCTGGTGGAAACCTCGGCCGACGTGCTGGCCGTGGGCGAAATCGTGGACAGCCCCGTGGACGGTCGCCGTCTGGGTGATGGTCTGCGCGCCGACATGCTCTCCAGCATCGTGGCACCCATCTTTGGCGGCTTCACGCAAAGCGCTTTTGCACAGAATGTGGGTCTGGTGGCCGTGACCGGTATCAAGAGCCGCTTCGTGGTGGCTTTTTCCGGTCTGATCCTGATCGTGTTTGGCGTGCTGCCGGTGATGGGCCGCATCGTGGCCTGCGTGCCTCCTTCCGTGCTGGGCGGCGCCGGCCTGGTGCTGTTCGGTACCGTGGCTGCCAGCGGCATCCGTACCCTGGCCAAGGTGGAATACAACAACAACATGAATCTGATCATTGTTGCCACCTCGGTGAGCGCGGGCCTGCTGCCGGTGGTAGCTCCCAAGTTCTACGACCAGTTCCCCGAATGGTTTGCCACGATCTTCCACTCGGGCATCAGCGCAACGGCCCTGGTTGCCGTGACCCTGAACCTGCTCTACAACCACTTCAAGCAAGGCAATTCCGATCAGCCTTCCGTCTTTGAAGCCGGTTATGGCCGCGCCCTGAGCCAGCATGTGCTGGAAGCCCTGGCCGATGGCGACCGCGTCGAAGGTGGCAAGGTCTACGACAAGGAAGGCAAGGAAGTGCCCATCATTCCGGTCAAGCCTGCACATGGCCATTGAGACGAGATCAAAGTGCGCGCGGTGGGGTCTGACCCCGTCGTGATTTACACCGCTATCCCGAGGGATGGCGGTTTTTTTATGCCTGCCTCAGAAGCTGCAGACTCCAAGGAGTCCGAGGCAAGGCGCTGGCAGCTCTTCAGTGAGACACGCCCAGGATGGCATGCAGGCGCGCGCTGGTCGTCGTGTATTCCAGCAACGGCTTGCTGCCTTGCAGGTATTCGGCGGCTGCAAACGCGGCCATGGTGGCCTCGTGGAAGGCGCAGAGGATCAGCCGTTTCTTGCCGCTGTAGCTGACGATGTCGCCAATGGCATAAATCCCCGGGGCGCTGGTGGCAAGCGTTGCAGGATCCACCGCCAGTTGTTTGCGCTCCAGGGCCAGTCCCCATTCCGTCAAAGGGCCCAGCTTGGGTGAAATGCCCTGGTAGACCAGCAACTGTTCGACAGGCTGCAGATGTTCATTGCCTTCGCCGTCCATCCATTGCACGGCCTCCAGTCGGCCATCGCCGTGCCGCACTCCGGTGATCTGGCCGATCAGCACTTCGACAGCGCCAGACTCGCGCAACTGCTGAAGCCGGGTCAGTTGTGCCGGCTCGGCATTGAAGCTGTCACGGCGGTGCATGAGAACGGTTCGGGCCGTGCTTGAACTGCAGTCAATGGCTGCTGCGACGGCTTGCTCATCGCCGCCATAGACCAGCGCCTGGCGGCCTGCAGCCATATCCAGCTGCTGCGGGTGATAGTGCAGCTGACCTGGTTTGAGTCCATCCACTCCTGGCGTCTTGAGGGCCTTGGGCACGAACGCGCCGACGCCTGCGGCGATGAAGACGGTGCGGGTATGGAACAGCGCCCCTGCCGCGGTGCCGAGCTGCCAGCGCCCGTCCTCAAGGGCCTGCAGGGTCTGTACTTGCTGGGACAGATGGCGGGTCACCTGCATGGGCGCGATCTGCTTCTCCAGCAGTTGCACCAACTCCAGGCCCGTGCAGACGGGAATGCCGGGGATGTCGTAGATGGGCTTGTGTGCGTAGAGCTGGCTGCACTGGCCGCCCACATGGGGCAGGGCATCGATCAAATGGGCTTGAATGCCCTGCAGGCCAAGCTGAAAGGCCTGAAACAAACCCGCCGGACCTGCGCCAATGATGATGGCGTCGGTTTCCACGGCGGGTTGTAGTGAGAGGGAAGCGTTGGTCGTTGCGTTGGACAGGCTCATGCCGGCAAGCGTAGCGCAGTCCGCGCCAAGACTGGCTTAGCGCTCCAGCAAATCCACTTTGTTCGGCTTGCCATTCCACTCGTCGGCATCGGGCAGCGAAGCCTTGCGCTTGGTGATGCTCTTCCAGCTCTTGAGCTGGGACAGATCCACGTTCAGCTTGATGAAGGCCAGTTGATCGGCAGGCACATCTTCTTCGGCAAAGATGGCATTGGCCGGGCACTCGGGAATGCAGACGGCGCAGTCAATGCATTCATCGGGATCGATCACCAGAAAGTTGGGGCCTTCACGGAAGCAGTCCACGGGGCAAACGTCCACGCAATCGGTGTACTTGCACTTGATGCAGTTTTCGGTAACGACGTGAGTCATTGAGAATCTTCTTCTTGGGTGGGGATTGGTAAAACCCCGTGATTTTAGGTTTTTTCCCGCGCAGCGCCAGTGCCTGGCTGGATAAGGCCGTATGGAGATCTGGTTTGACGGTCAGATCGCCGTTGCGGCCCTGTCTTCATGGGCTTCAGTTCACCAGCGCAGCACCGGCGGTTGCATTGCTGGCTGTGTCCACCAGAATCAGCGAGCCCAGCTGGCGGGCTTGGGTGAAGGGGGCGGCCGGAATGGCTTCCTGCAGCACCAGCTCTACCTGGCCGATGGCATTGGCCTCGAGCTGCTGGGCATCTTCCTTGTCCAGTGTATTGATATTGAGGCGGTGCACCAAGCGGCGCGCCTTGGCCTTGACCCAGCGATGGCCATGCAGCGCCCAGTAGACGCGACCGGGCACCAGGGGTTCGGTGTCCATCCAGGCCACGGTGGCGGTGATCTCGCGGCTGCTGGGCCAGGGGCTTGCGGCAGCAGGGGCATCAAAGTCGTCCTCGGCCACTTCGGCTTGCACGGGGGCGGCAATGATCCAGTCGCCGCGCGAGACATCGACCTCGCGGTCCAGCGTGATGCCGGCGGACAGGCCTGCAGCCACTTCCTTGGGGGCGCGGGCATGGTCGATGACCTGGGCCACGGTCGCGAGCTGGCCACTGGGCAGAATCTGCACCTGGGCACCGACCCGGGCCACGCCCGTGGCGACACGGCCCCAGAACACGCGGCGGCCCTGGCTGGTGTCGGACGAGGAAGAGAACTTCTCCACCCACTGCACGGGGAAGGCCAGCGCCAGATTGCTGTCGGTGGGCGTGTTGGGCAGTTGCTCCAGCAGTTGCAGCAGGCTCGGGCCGTGGTAGCCGGCCCAGCCGTCAGTGCTGCTGACCACGTTGTAGCCCTTGAGCGCGGACACGGGCACGGTGGCCGTGATCTTGATGTCCGCAGAGGCCGTGAACTTCTGCAGCGCCGCGCTGATATGGGCAAAGGCCAGGGCCGGATCCTGCACGGCATCGAGCTTGTTGACGGCAAACACCAGCGAATTCACGCGCAGCAGATGGGCCAGCAGGCTGTGGCGGCGGGTCTGGGGCAGCAGCTCCAGATCGGCGTTCTTCCAGTCCAGCTTGGTGGCATCGACCAGCACCACGGCGGCATCGGCGCTCGATGCGGCCGTCACCATATTGCGTGTGTACTGCTCGTGACCGGGAGCATCGCCGATGATGAACTTGCGCGACTCGGTGGCGAAGTAGCGGTAGGCCACATCGATCGTGATGCCTTGCTCGCGCTCGGCGGCCAGGCCGTCGGTCAGCAGGGCCAGATCCGTCTCGCCGGACTTGGTGACGCCGGCCAGCTGATCCTGCAGCACGGCGCGGGTGTCCACCAGCAGACGACCGATCAGCGTGCTCTTGCCGTCATCGACCGAGCCGCAGGTGATAAAGCGCAGCGCGCTGCTGTTATGTGCATCAAATTGGCTTGAAGCGCTTGATGGGTTTGCGCTAGCAGCTACGGAATTAATAGTTTCAGTCATCGCATTCTTTCTTCGATCAAGCCTGGGCGTGATCCTTGAACAGGCATGGCCCAACCCCGGACACCGCGCAAGGGCCGTCCCGCAGCGCTGGTGTCGTCCCCCTCCCTAAGGCGAAGCCTGACGAGAGAGGGGGAAGGCGCGATAGCGCCACAGGGGGAGCGTTAGAAGTAACCGTCTTTTTTGCGCTTTTCCATGGACGCTTCGCTGGTCTTGTCGTCCATGCGCGTCGCGCCACGTTCGCTGACCTCGGCAGCCAGGGTTTCGATCACGATGTCTTCGGCGGTTGCTGCCGTGCTTTCCACGGGGCAGGTGCAGGTGATGTCGCCAACGGTACGGAAGCGCACATCGCGCTGCACGACTTCCTCGCCGTCACGCGGCGGGGTCAGTTCGGTCACGGGCACCAGCAGGCCCTTGCGCTCAACCACATCGCGCTTGTGGGTGTAGTAGATCGATGGCAGGGCGATGTTTTCACGGGCGATGTACTGCCACACGTCCAGCTCGGTCCAGTTGCTGATGGGGAAGACGCGGAAATGCTCGCCCTGTGCAATGCGGGTGTTGAACAGCGTCCACAGCTCGGGGCGCTGGGCCTTGGGCTGCCACTGGCCGAAGCTGTCGCGGTGACTGAAGATACGCTCCTTGGCGCGGGCCTTTTCCTCGTCGCGGCGCGCGCCGCCGATCAGGGCATCAAAGCGGAACTCTTCAATTGCCTCCAGCAGCGTCACCGACTGGTGCACATTGCGCGATTCGCCGGGGTGTGCCAGACGCACGGTGCCGCGCGCCATGGAGTCTTCCACGCTGCGCACGATCAGCTCGGCGCCCAGTTCCTTGGCTCGCTGGTCACGGAAATCGGTCACTTCGGGGAAGTTGTGGCCGGTGTCGATCATCAGCAAGGGATAGGGAATGCGGCCAGCGCCAAAGGCCTTTTCGGCGCAGCGCAGCATGACCAGCGAATCCTTGCCGCCCGAAAACAGCAGGGTGGGGCGTTCAAAAGTGGCGGCCACTTCGCGCAGGATGAAAATGGTTTCTTCTTCCAGTGCATCCAGGTGGCGGTTGCTGAGATGGCTCAACACGGAAGTATCCACACGAGCGTTCATTCTTTATCCAATCAAATAATGCTGTAGCGCTTATGGATATTTGGCTAGCAGCTATCTTTTTTAAATCGACGGCTTACAAAACGGGCGCGCTGCAATTCCAGGGGCAGCAAGCAAGAGCCGCCTTGCGGCGAGGCTGCCGTCCCCCTCCCGAAGAGAGAGGGGGAAGCCGCAAAGCGGCTCAGGGGGAGCACGTCAGTGACTCAAATGAAGGCCGCATTCGCGGTTGTCTTCACCCTTGGTCGGGTCCACATAGTCAAAGTTGTTGGGCAGGCCGTGCTTTTCGCAGTATTCGTACAGCTCCTTGGACGACCAGTGCAGCAGAGGTGCAACCTTGATCAGACCGTCGGGATTGATGCTCACGGGCTCCATCTGTGCTCGCACGGCGGTGTCGGTGGCGCGCAGGGCGGTGAACCAGACCTTGGGAGCGGTTTCGCGCAGGGCGCGGGCAAAGGGCTCTAGCTTCACTTCTTCTGTGAAGGCTGCATGGCGCGGATTGTCCAGCGCCGGCGTGGCGCCTTCCACGGCCTCGCGGTGGGCGCGTGAGCGCAGCGGCAGGTAGATCTTGAGGTTGAGCCCAAGCTGCTTGGTCACCGCATCGGCAAACTGATAGGTGGCTTCGGTGTTGTAGCCGTTGTCCATCCAGACCACGGGCACGTCGGGGTTGGCGCGCGTCACCATGTGCAGGATCACCGCCTCGAAGGGGCGGAAGTTGGTGGTGACTATGGCGGGCTGACCCAGGCCCACGGCCCAGTTCACCAGCGCCTGGGCGTCGCGGCCCAGCTCGGCATTGATCTGTGCCAGATCCAGGTCGTTGGTGCTGACGGGGGCGAGCTGGCTCATGCTTGCACCTCTGCGAAATGGGGCTGTGTGTGCACGGCATCGGCCTGGTAGAAACCGCCAAAGCGCTCGAACTGGCGCTGGGCATCGGCGGCGTCCACGCCTTCGCGCAGCACGGCGCTGCTGAAGCCCGTGCGCTCCATTTGAACCAGCTGGTCGATCAGCACATCGCCGGTGGCGCGGATGTCGCCCGCAAACTTCAGACGGCGGCGCAGCAGATAGGCCTGGCTGAAGGCACGGCCATCGGTGAAGTTGGGGAAATGCAGATCCACCTGCGTGATGCCGTCCAGATTCACCTCGAGGGCGTTCACATCGTTGGCCAGCACCAGCACATTGCCGGTGCTTTCGGTGGGGGCCTGGTATTCGTTGCTTGCCAGAATTTTCATGACTCTATCCTTGTTCTTATGGCTTCAGGCCAGCGCTTCTTCTTCGGCTTCCACAGGGTGGCGGGCTGCCTTGCCGGCCTCCTTGAAGGGGTCTAGGCCGATGCGGCGCACGGCGTCGATGAAGTGCTCTCCGGGCTGGCGCAGGTCGCGATAGGTGCTGAGCACGGCTTCGATCACATCGGGCACTTCGGCTGCACTGAACGAGGGGCCGATGACCTTGCCGGCCACGGCCGGGCCGGACAGGGTCGAGCCGTCGGAGCCGCCCAGCGTGACCTGGTACCACTCCTTGCCGTCCTTATCCACGCCCAGGATGCCGATATGGCCGCTGTGGTGGTGGCCGCAGCTGTTGATGCAACCGCTGATATGCAGATCGATCTCGCCGATGTCGTCCAGCTCGTCCAGATCCTGGTAGCGGGCCGTGATGGCGTCGGCAATCGGCAGGCTGCGGGCATTGGCCAACGCGCAGAAGTCACCGCCGGGGCAGGCGATCATGTCGGTGAGCAGCGCCACATTGGTGCTGGCCAGGCCCAGGGCCTTGGCCTCGGTCCACAGCGCATGCAGCTGGCCGACCTGCACCCAGGGCAGCATCACGTTCTGGTCGTGCGTCACGCGGGCTTCACCGGCGGAAAACTTGTCCACCAGGTGAGCCAGTGCATCGAGCTGTTCGCTTTGTGCATCGCCGGGGGCCTGGCCCACACGCTTGAAGGACAGGGTCACGGCGCGCAGACCGGCCACGCGGTGGGCGTGGACGTTGCGGGCAATCCAGCGTGCAAAGGCGGGTTCCTTGGCGGTCTGGGCAATCAGGGCCTGCTCATCGGCTGCAGCATCGACCACCACGGGCAGGGCGGGCGTGGTGAACATGGCAGACACGCGATCGAACTCGGCCTGGGGCACGGTGTGAGGGCCGCCGTCCACTTCGACGATCTGGCGGAATTCCTCTTCCACGGCATCGATATAGGCCTGGCCTTCGGCCTTGACCAGAATCTTGATGCGGGCCTTGTACTTGTTGTCGCGGCGGCCCAGCTCGTTGTAGACGCGGACGATGGCCTCGATGTAATTCATGATCTGGTTCCAGGGCAGGAACTCGCGGATCACGGTGCCGATCACGGGCGTGCGGCCCATGCCGCCACCCACGAAGACCTTGAAGCCGATCTCGCCGGCTTCGTTCTTGACCATGTGCAGGCCCACGTCATGCCAGCCTGTGGCGGCGCGGTCTTCGCTGGCGCCGGTGATGGCGATCTTGAACTTGCGTGGCAGAAACGCGAACTCGGGATGCAGCGTGGTCCACTGACGCAGAATTTCTGCGTAGGGACGGGGGTCGATGATCTCGTCGGGTGCGATACC
This sequence comes from Comamonas testosteroni, assembly GCF_014076415.1. NCBI lineage: Bacteria > Pseudomonadati > Pseudomonadota > Betaproteobacteria > Burkholderiales > Comamonadaceae > Comamonas > Comamonas testosteroni. The sequence continues at coordinate 4,037,872 of NZ_CP043568.1, read as the reverse complement.
GGCCAGCGCATCGGTGGTGGTGTTGCGGATGCAGTTGCCGCTGGTCTGGATGCCGTGCAGGTTCACCGATGCCAGCAGATCCATCACATCGGCGGACTTGCTCAGCGGAATCCAGTTGAACTGCACATTGGTGCGGGTGGTGAAGTGGGCGCAGTTCTTGGGCAGATAGGTCGTGCCCAGCTTGCCCTGGCCTTCCAGAGCCTGTTTGAAGACTTCGGCCTCTGGCTCGTCGTACTCACGGGCCACCTTGGCCAGCACGCGGATCTGGTCCGAGTTGATCTCGCCGTAGGGCACGGCTACGCGCAGCATGGGGGCATAGCGCTGCACATACCAGCCGTTTTGCAGGCGCAGCGGGCGGAAGTCGTCTTCCGTGAGCTTGCCTGCCTGCCAGCGTTGGAGCTGGTCACGGAACTGGTCGGCGCGTTGCTTGACGAACGCTTTGTCGAAATCGGTGTATTGATACATGTCTTCAGTTCTTCCGTGGAGCGGATGCCTTGCCTCGGGTGGCATTGCACTTTGATCGTTGGTCAGAACTGTAGAGAGGCTTTATATAAAAACAAACGATTATTTAGTGCTTCATATATATCTGATTGAATATGTGAAGGGCTGCCAGAACGCCCGTACGGAGCGCTTGAGCCAATTTCCTTTCTGCGCGCTTGCATTTTGTGAGCGGCCCTGCGCCGGGCATTCTCTAGAATCAAGGCTTGTTCAATGATTGAGGCGCCTGGATTGAAAGCGGGTGCCTGACTATGGAAATAGCCATACTTTTCGCTCTCATCTGTCTGAACGGCGTCTTCGCCATGTCGGAAATTGCGTTGGTCACCGCCCGCAAAACCCGCATGCAGAAACTGGTGGATGAGGGCGACAGCGGCGCGGCAGCTGCTATCAAACTGGGAGAAGATCCGACGCGTTTCCTCTCCACCATCCAGATCGGTATCACCTCCATCGGCGTGCTCAACGGCATTGTCGGCGAGGCGGCTCTGGCCGGCCCGCTGGAGAACTGGCTGATCACCGTGGGCATGACCCAGAAATATGCCGACTACCTCTCCACCGGCCTGGTGGTGGTGCTGATCACCTACTTCTCCATCGTCGTGGGCGAGCTGGTTCCCAAGCGCCTGGGTCAGACCCATCCAGAGGCCCTGGCGCGCCTGATCTCGCGCCCCATCAACTTCCTGGCCCTGGCCACCAAGCCCTTTGTCTGGCTGCTGTCGGCATCGACGCGCGGCCTGCTCAAGGTCCTGGGCGTCAAGGAGAGCAATGGCAGCGTGGTGACCGAAGAGGAAATTCAGGCCATTTTGGTGGAAGGCCACACGGCCGGCGTGATCGAGTCGCAGGAGCACACCATGGTGCGCAATGTGTTCCGTCTGGACGATCGCCAGATCGGCTCGCTGATGGTGCCGCGCAGCGATGTCATCTGTCTCGATATCGACGAGAGCCTGGAAGAGACTCTGGCCCGTGTCGAACAGGCCGACCATGCGCGCTTCCCCGTCGTGCGTGGCGATATGAACAATATCGTGGGCGTGCTCAATGCCCGCCAGTGGCTGACGCAGGCCTTGCTCAACAAGGGCAGGCAGGCGCTCAAGGACCAGCCTCTGCAGGCTGCCCTCTATGTGCCCGAGACCATTACCGGCATGGAGCTGCTGGACAACTTCCGCACCTCCGATCTGCATATGGCCTTTGTGATCGACGAGTACGGCGAGGTGCAGGGCATTGTCACGCTGCAGGACCTGATCGAGGCGATTACCGGCGAATTCCAGCCGCGTGATCCTGAAACCAGCTGGGCCGTGCAGCGCGAAGACGGCAGCTGGCTGCTGGACGGCCATATTCCCGTGCCCGAACTCAAGGACCGCCTGAGCCTGCATGCCGTGCCCGAGGAAGAGCGCGGCCGCTATCACACCCTGAGCGGCATGATCATGCTGCTGCTGGGCCGCGTGCCCACCGAGGCCGACGTGGTGGAGTGGGAAGACTGGCGCTTTGAAGTCGTGGACATGGACGGCAAGACGCTGGACAAGGTGCTGGCGACCAGACTGGAGCCCCTGGTCACCGTGGCATCGTTAAGCAGCGAATAAACCCGGCTTCAGAATCAGGCCCGAAACGGCACGCAGCATTTCTCCGTAAGCGCTGCGTGCTTTTTTTGCGAGTGGCTTACTTACCTGGGTTGCTGCAGGGAGCGACTCCACAGGCGCTGCGTACCCAGGGCCTGAGCCAGCCTGGCATCCAGCGGCAGCGGCTCGCCATGCAGGCGTGCCGCCAACAGCTCGCCGCAAAGCATGGACAGCGTCAGCCCGCGTGAGCCCAGCCCCGTCAGCACCCACAGGCCCGGTAGATCGGCTGCCGACTGCCCGGCCGGGCCTGCCAGCGGCAAACGGTCATAGGCCGCGCAACGCAGGCGCGCCCAGGTGGCGGGTCGCTGGTCAGCATCGAAGAAGGAGCGCAGCGCCTGCCTGCAGCCGGGCAGCAAAGCGGCCAGTTTTTCGCCATTGCTGGCATGGGCGACCTGCTGGTCGTCAGCGGTGGGCGGCAGCTCGGTCACATCGCGCTCGAAGGTCGATCCCATGATCCACTGGTGCGCGCCGGCCCGGTCGCTCGAGGGGAAGTCCGGCACCAGATTGCCATGACCGTTGACGGGGAAGGGCGGCATGGCCGCCAGCGTCCCTGCATCATGCTCGGCCACGCTGACCTGGCCGCGTATGGCTTGCAGCTCCCATTCCCCCGCTGCCAGGCCGCTGGCTTGCAACAAGGGCTTGGTGTCCGGACCCAGGGCCAGCACCAGCATGGGGGCTTCGGCCAGGGTCTGGCCCTGAGCATCCAGCACCTGCCAGATATTGCGCACTTCATCGCGCACCAGGCGCGAAGCTCGGGCATGGCCTTGCCAATGAATACCGGGGGCTTGCAGCAGCGCGCGCACCAGTTGTGCGGGGCGCACCCAGCCAGCCTGCTCATGCCAGACGGCCTGACTGTCTGCGGGCAGATGGGCCGCAGCCAGCTGAGCCGGCTGCACGGGCGCGCTCCAGTGCAGGCCCCAGGGGTAGGTCTCGCTTCCGGGCTGCAGCCATGACTTGGGCAGATGGGAGGGCTCGTTCAGGTCGTGCTCGAGCACGCCGCCATGGGCCCAGTCCTGTGCTGGATGCAACTTTTGCGCTTGGCTCAGTTGCTGCAGATTTTGTAGCGTTGTGCGTACGCCACTTCTGGACAAGCGCGATAGAACACTGTCATCGGGCGAAATATGCGGGCAAAACAAGCCGGCTGGCAGGCCTGAAGCTCCTGCCGCAGGCTCGGCCGCCGCATCCAGCACCGTCACTTCCCAGCCGCGCCTGGCCAGACTGGCAGCAGCGGCAGCACCCGCCAGGCCCGCACCCAGCACCAGGCAGTGGCCGGCCTGGCCCACGGGCGCAGGCAGGCCGTCCGGGCGATGGCGCGGCTCCCATGCCGGGTTGTAGGCTGCATGCAGGTTATGGCGCTTGGGCGGCACGCCAGCGTGCTTCTTGACTTCGAAACCCTGGGCCTTGAGCGCCTGGCGCACATGGCCGGCCACGCACCAGGTGGCAAGCTGCGTGCCCCGGCGGCAATGGCGGGCAATGTTCTTCATGGCATCTTCATCCCACATCTCGGGGTTGAGCTGGGGAGAGAAGCCATCCAGATACACGCTGTCCGCCGTCATTTGCTGCTTGCGCAGCATGGTCCTGGCATCGCCTATATAGAGCGTCAGCAGCACCTGGCCGTCGTCAAACGAGAGGCGATGCACGCCGGGCAGCAGTCCCCACCATTGCTCGGCCAGCTGTTCGCCAAGCGGGCGCAGCTCCTCATCGGCCGGCAAAAACGCGAGCAGATCCTCGCGCGAGACAGGGTAGGCCTCCACCGAGACAAAATGCAGAATGCGCGGGCGTCTGGGGTCGGCTTTCCATGCCGACCAGGTGACGAGGAAGTTCAGTCCGAAGCCAAAGCCGGTTTCCAGAATGCGCCACTGCGCTGTATCAGCCCAGGCGGCTGGCAGCTCGCAGCCACCGAGAAAAACCTGGCGGGCCTGGTCAAGGCCGCCCAGCTCGCTGTGATAGCGATCGCCAAATCGGGTGTTGTAGGGGGTGCCATCCGGCATCCATGTGATGGGTTCAGACATGGAAAGTGAAACTACATGGGTAACGCATGGCGCAGTCTAGGTCAGAGCAGCCAAGCAAGGGCCGCCCTGCGTAGCAAGAGAGGGGGAGTCTCGATCACTCCCAGCGCTGCTGGTACGAAAAAACCGGCAGGCGCCATTTGAAACGAATGGCGGCAAGACGGAAGGCCAGACCGCCGGCAAAACACACGATGGTGCTGATATTGGGGCTGACATCCAGATAGCGCAGGCCCAGGAACATCAGGCATACGGACAGCGACACGCTCGCATACAGCTCGCGGCGGAACACCACGGGGACCTGGTTGCAGAGCACATCGCGCAAGATGCCGCCGCTGATGCCGGTAATCATGCCGGCCATGATGATGACGATGGTGGGGTAGCCCAGCTCCAGCGCGGTATTGCAGCCAATCAGCGAAAAGGCGATCAGACCCATGGCGTCCAGCAGCAGAAACACCTGCTTGAGCCTGTGCATATGGCGTGCAATCACAGTGGTCAGCAGACCGAAGCTGATGACCAGATACACATATTCAGGGTGCTGGGTCCAGCCGATGGGGTAGTGGCCCAGCACCATGTCGCGGATGGTGCCGCCGCCCAGGGCAGTGACGAAGGCGATGACGACGACACCAAAGATATCCATATTTCGCCGCCCTGCGGCGAGTGCGCCGGACATGGCTTCGGCGGTAATGGCCACCAGATAGATGACCAGCATGACGGTGAAGTTGGAGGCCTGGAACGAGTCCAGCAAAGAGACGGAAGGAAGCATGAAGGCACTTGAAAATAGACCAGCCACTCACATCGGCGGGAGTGTCCGGCTTGCCTCTCCCGCTGTCCTTTTACCTGAGAGTTGCGCATGAGCACCTTCGCGGTGGCCATGCTTGCCCCTTCGGTGAGCCCTGCAGACTTGTGGTTGCGGGCTGCTCTCCAGTTGGCGATATCCGGGTCCTGTCAGACCCACCTGCGGTACTTATTGCCTGAGCGATTATGGGAGTTTGCGCCTTCGGCGGGAACCCTCGAAAGGCTCCGCTCTCCCGCAGGATGGGCGCGATTCTAGCCAGTTTCAGTGACTTTATTCGGGTTAATACCTGTATTAATGTGGTTCTGCGGCTGCCGAGCTGGGGCGCGGAGGCCCAGTCTGAACCCGCCGTGGCTCGCGCAAGTCCGCGTTTTCGTCTGTCAAGCCGCCCGCCATGACAAGCGGTGCTCTCGAAGGCTCGCTCATTCTTCAGGCGTTGACAGACTGCTTGGGGACGACACGAACCTGTCGTGGCACGCAGAAGCGGCCCTTTGAGCCGGTACGTGGCGGCCATGCGATTCGAACAGCCGGCTTGGAGCGTAAAACAGCTGTTAAGGACAGGCGGCGTGCAGCAACTGGTGTTGGCGATTGCCGCCGCTTCGGCATGGGTCTGTGAGTGACTCAGGTCAGCCTAAAGCCGACTTGATTGCAAGCCTGAGTGGGGGGGAGTTCAAAGCTCGGTGAGAGTTTGCACTATCAAGCTGAACGGGGCTGCTTCTGGCCGAACGCGGCCATAGCAGGCTGAGGTGGTCGGTTCAATGAGAGTGCCCATTTCGACCCGTTTCTCACGGTGGGTATCGATTGACGGGAATATTTACTCCATTGGACGCATCCAATGTGTAGATCCATCGATTGCGAAGGAGTGAATCATGGGCACAGAGCACAGCAAAATCCTCGAACGCGAGGAGGTTGCGCAGGGTACGATGGCATTTCATCTCGCCAAACCGGCGGGGTTTGATTTCCGTCCTGGACAGGCGTTTGAAATCCAGCTGCCGGGCGCGGTCCCAGGGGAGAGTAAAGAGGAGCGATGTCACGCATTCTCCATTGTCAGCGCGCCACACGAGAGTGAACTAGTGTTTGCTACGAGGATGAGGGACAGCGTTTACAAACGCGCTTTGGGAGCTCTGCCTGTAGGTGCTGAGTTGGATATCGATGGACCATTTGGTTCGCTTACCTTGCACAAAAACACCGCGCGAGCGGGTGTGCTCATCGCCGGTGGGATTGGCGTGACGCCGTTCATGAGCATGCTGCGAAACGCTGCAATGCAGCAGTCACAGCAGGATTTGCTTCTGCTGTATTCCAATCGTCGTCCAGAAGATTCGGCGTTTCTCTCTGAGCTTCAAGCTCTCGAAAAGAAGAATCCAAAATTCCGGCTCAAGGCCACCATGACGGATATGGCGCACTCTGCCGTGGATTGGAGTGGTGATACACAAACGATCGATAGAGAGTGGCTCCAGCAGGCCATTGAGGGCTTGGCTAATCCGATCTTTTATGTTGCTGGCCCACCTTCCATGGTTGCGTCAATGCAGCGGTTGCTGATATCAGCCGGTATTGATGAGGACGATGTGCGTAGTGAGGAGTTCTTTGGATATTGAATTGGCAGACTCCTCTCTGATCAAGGAGAAAGTCTGCCATGACGCATTTGGATGCAGCGGCTTGGCATCTGTCGCTAGGCTCTTACCAGTGCAGATAGAACATGGCCTTGGCCAGCAAGACAATGACCAGCACATGGCAGAACACGCTCAGATGCAATCGGTGCGAGCGTCGCCCATTGAGTTGCCCTTGGCGGCGCCACCACATGGCGCTGGCGAAGTGCGCAAGAACGCTAAGCGCCAGCGCAATCTTGAGCACCATCAGCATGCCTGTACTGCTGGCCAAGGGGTGCGCCAGTACCGAGCGGTGCTGCCAGGCCAAGCCTGCTCCCGCAGAATACAGCACTAGCAACACCCAGGGCATGACGGCGGTGGCGCGTGTCCCCAGCGCCTGCTCCACGGGGAGCATGTGCTGCTTCGGCACTCGGCTGTGCACGTTGGCGAGCAGCACGACTTCGAAGAACACTGTGCCTGCAAACGCCACGGCGGCCAGCAGGTGTAGTGTGATCAGCAGGCCATAGCTCATGTCTGGGCCTCCTTTCTTGTCAGTCGGATGGCAGGAATCAATGGCACTGCGCTGGCAGACGTTGGCGGTATCAGGTCCGCAAGAGTGAAGCCATCCAGATGCGCCATGAAGCTGTGCAGAGCTCCTTGCAACATGCCAGCGAGGCGGCAGTCGCCGGTCAGCGTGCACCGGTTGTCGTTGCCAAAGCATTCCACCAGCGTGAAGTCGGACTCTAGTCCACGTATCACTGTACCGATATGGATCTGCTTTGGTTCACGGGCGAGGCGCATGCCGCCTCCCTTTCCACGTATCGTCTCTATCCAACCCTGCAGGGCCAGTTGATGCGTGACTTTCATCAGATTTGGCTCGGAAATGCTATAAGCCTGCGCAACCTCGGAAATCGTGCACAGGCGCTCTGGCCGCTGGGCTACATGCATGAGCAGCCGCAGCGCATAGTCGGTCATCAGGGTTAGACGCATTGAGTGATCTCGTTCAAACAGATTTTCTGGACTTGCTGGCGACATGTCCTGAGGGCTGAGCCGCTGAGAGTCCAGCTGGTGGCAGGCGCGGCCGAATCAGCAAGGGTACAAATCGCCACAGGTACAAAGCAAAGGCCAGCACCCATGCAAGCGTCGAGGCATGCAGTGCGGCTTGGGGGAGCCCCGCAGGCAGAAGTGCCAGCAGGCGCAACAAAGCGGCGGCAAGCACCAGCGCATACATGACCACGATGCTCCCATCGGCGCGCAATGGTCGCCCCAGGTGGCCCAAAGCCGTACGTGTCACCATGCCGATTATCAGCACTGCAAAGCCGGCCACGCCGATCACATGGACTGGCCATGCCAAGCGCAGTACCCAGCTGCTCGCCTGGAGCGATGCCACCAGCAGGCCCGTGCCCAAGGCCGCATGACCCAGATACAGAATCCACAGCAACGGCACCTGACGCACAGCCCAGGGTTTCCAGGCCAACACCTGCCATAGGGTGATCAGCCCCGTGACAGCCAATGCGGCCACCATACCCGGCACCCATCCCAGCAACAGGCAGACAATGCAAAGCACGCCAGCCCAGAGTTGCCACTGCCCGCTGGCCGTGTGCATGGGAATCTGCAGATCCGTCACCGCCCGCATCGCGAAGAATGGAATAACGCGCCGCGCCACCAGTAGTGCAATCACAGCCATGCACAGCAGCCCTGTATAGAGGTAATGCATCAGCGTTGCGTAGTCGCTGCCTTGCCATACCGAGCGCAGAAAGAGTGCATCGGCCACGCCCAGACCCGACACCAGCAGCGGCAGGCCGTAATTGCGTCGGCTGCGTGCTGCATAGATCACCCGGCCCAGCACTACGGCAGCGGAGGCGAAAAACAGCAGTTCACACACTACGGCAAAAGCAAAAGCTGTATCACCCACCACCAGGAAACCCGCGCGCGCCAGCAGCCACAGTGCGCACAACCCGCCCAGCGCCCGGCCCTGCATAGGGTTGCTTCCAGTCCAGTTGCTAGCCGCCGTGAGCAGAAAGCCCACGGCAATCGTCGCCACAAAGGCCCACAGCATCTCGTGCGCATGCCACAGCACGCCGCCCAAACGCCCCGCAAGCCACTGTGGCGCGAACACCCACAGCGCGACCGACACCGCAGCCCACAGACAACCGGCCATGTACAAGGGCCTGAAGCCAAGCTCCAGTAAGGCTTTCCACTGGGGTGCAGGTGTCTTGGGTTTGGGCACAGACCCCATCGGCTCCTCGATCTGCAGCAGCTCAGACATGGCTCACCACCGCCGGTAGTGCCTTGGGATCACGGCTCATCTGGTAGCCCGACCACAGGCTCTGTGCAATACGGCGCGCCGCCTGGCACGCTTGATCGGCCATGGCGCGGTTGGGTTGCTCGGCCAGCGTGATCTCGAACAGGCCCAGCCAGCGCTCAAACAGCTCTTGGCTTAGACCCGGTAGCGCAGCATGCTTGGGCATAGGGGCCCCTGAAAAGCGTGCTGTGCGTCGCAAAATGGCCGACCAGAAATCCACCAGCTTGGTCAGATGATGGTCCCAGTCCGCTATACGTGCATCGAAGATGGGGCCGAGCACCTCGTCCTGGCGTATTCGCGCATAGAAGGAGTGCACCAAGCTGACGACTTCCTCTTCAGTGCAAAGCTCATGAATCCTCATTGCACAATTCCTTTCGCTGTCGTAGCTGTACATAAGATTCATTAGTTATGTATCTTATAACTGGGCATGTCTCTAGGTGCATGGTGTTGTTTCATAAATCAGCGCCGGGCCATACTACCCATGACCCCAGACGTGGCTATGCCGCAGCCATCGTCTGCGGGCAGCCCAGCTCAGTGAACCGATTGAAAAGAGCGGCTCGGATATGAAGTTCTTTGACCTGCCGCTCGAGCGTACGTGACATCATCTGTTCACCGAGTCGCTTGATGCAGTGGCTCCTGGTCTCCACCAGGCTGCATCGGTGATACCCACTCTGGCACTTGCATCGTTTGCGCCCGAAGCGCTTGCAGGCGGCGATAGCCGCATTGCGGTAAGCGCCCGTTTCCTTCCCTTCTGGCATAAGCACCCAAAGGTCGGTTAATTAGCACTTTGCGACTGAAGAAGGCTCTTTTGGCAGTGGTTTGATTGCGCTTGAATTCAGCTTCCCCTATAGGTCAGCTGGTGAGCTTGAAGTATTGAGAGCCGGTCGGCTTGGAAAAACCTCTGACCGACTGTTCTTGGCCGGGAGCGTGAGGTCCACATGAGTCCCCGGAGCAGGCGCTCGATGTGAACGGCAAGTCATCCAGTGACTGTTTTTGGGGACATGAGTGAAATGGAACTCTCGGCCAAAAGCGGACTGCGAAGCAAAGGACAAGTGACCACATAAAGCACGGTTCATATCATCCGACTGGCAACCGCACGATGACAATTTCCTCGATGCGCTCATTTTTGTAAACGACCCATATCGTAGGCAACACACGTAACGCTTCATGTAGATGGCTCACCCACGTTACCCAGGCTGGCACATCAACTCTGGCAATCAACTCATTGACTGGTAGCTGCCGCAAAGCATTGAGCGCGTCAACAAGGGCCGAGTAGCCGTGAACTCGATATGTGCGCTGGCCCATGGGACGTGTTTCGTTTCATTTGGCTACTGTTAGCCAAACTTCATGGACTAAAGTCGTTCGTTTAGCTAATTATCGAGAGTCAACTGAGGGTCGGTCTGAGCTGGTGCTACCAGCTAGAAGCAGTCACATCCTGCCCTTGCCATGCCTCGATTCATATTGATCCAAGTGAAAAAATTCATTGAACCCTTCATTGGGGGATACCGCATGAAAGCAGTTATCCCATTCTGCATTGCCTCCCTGTGCTCCGTAGTATCTGCTCAGACCAACGTACCCTCGGGCCGCATAGTCCCGACTCCCATCTACGGTGTCACCGTGGATGATGTGAGCAGGCTTGGCGACATCACGCGCAGCCTGTCGTCGCTGGCCTACCGGCCTACCACGCGCATCGTCTTCGATGAGTTCGTGAACCCGGACTATTACCGCAAGCCAGCAGTGGAAATCTCCAAGGTTTCCTATGTGATGGGTGAGATATTGGACTCGTACTACGTCAAGCAGTACAGCGTGGATGCGTACATTCAACGGACTAATCAATACCTCAATGCGTTGTCGGATGTAGTGGATATCTGGGAAGTAGCCAACGAGGTCAACGGCGAGTGGCTGGGGGCCAATGCCGATGTGGTGGCGAAGATGACCAATGCCTACAACATCGTGAAGGCACAGAACAAGACGGCCGCGATCACGCTCTACTACAACCAGGGCTGCTGGTCTCAATCCTCCAATGAAATGTTCAAGTGGGCCGAGACCAATGTCCCTGCCTACATGAAGCAGGGCCTGGATTACGTCTGGATTTCCTACTATGAGGATGACTGCAATGGACTCAAGCCCAACTGGCAGCAGGTGTTTGACAAGCTGCGCGTGATGTTCCCCAATTCCAAGATCGGGTTCGGGGAAGTGGGTACCTCACGCAAAGCCAAGAAGGCCGAGTACCTGACCCGCTATTACACGATGAAGATCACTACCCCGAATTACGTGGGCGGTCACTTCTGGTGGTACTTCAGGCAGGACATGGTGCCCGTCACCAAGGAGCTGTGGACTACCCTGAATACGGCGATCAAGGCGGAGCCCCGGTAGGTCAGTGAAGCCTCCTCGTTTTCCTGCACCACCTAGAAGCAGAGGTTGGGGAAACGTTTGACACGATACGCGACCAGCGGAATCCGGCCTATCGATTCATGTGGGCGAGGGGGGGTGTAGCGATGCAGCCAGCCCTCGGTCATCGAGCGCACTTCCTGCAACGATTCAAAGACATAGCAGTCGAGCACCTTCGTTCTGTACGGGTCGATTGAAATGGGTGTACCGGCAACATTGATCATCTGTACCAAATGCTCGCTATCAGTGCGCCGACAGCTTCGATCAAGGATTGGCTGAGGATGATCATCCCTGGCTACCGCGGTCGCTCCCTAGCAGGCTCCTTTCGGCCAGAGGCAGTCAGCCGCTTGGTGCACTTCAGCGTTTGGTGCAGGCTCATCAGAGCTATTCAGGGCCCTAGGCCTGAGCCACAGCAATCTCCAGCACCTGCCGTTGAGCACCGTCTGCCTCGCAGGGCCGCGTCACTCACAGAACCGGTCACTCGATTGCGTGGTTATCGGAGTATCTCAACGAAGGATCGCTTCAGTGTGCCTCGACAGGCTTGTGTAGACCCCAAGCAGTCATTTTTCCGATGACTCTGCGCCTACACATGCAGCCGCATCCCGGTAGTTTTGCTCTATGTTTTCAATCGCGCTGGCCAAGATCGCAGAATCTTGCACATCTAGGCCACCAAGGCGCAACGCATGAACTTGCTGTTCAAAAACTGCTGTGAGGACTACCCAACAAACTGACCTATCTCTATCGCTATGCTCGCCGCATCTCCACAGCCCTTTTTCAGCAATTACCAAGAAGACCCTGCACTGTCTTTTCGGGCGTAAATATAACCACCCTTTCAGAGATTTTTTCAGCCTCTCCTCCCACCAGCTTTCTGGGGGCAGCAGCGGTTATGTCCGGCTTTAGATCCTGTCAATTGGTGTAATAAACCTCGTCTCCTCATCGCCCACCGTCAGCAGACGGTGGACTTTTCAAGACTCGGCCGATTTGCCCTACCCAAGAGCGCGCTGCACGGCTGCTCCTGCCTCATCTAGCAGCCGGCGTGCTGCTTGTGTCAGCCCCAGCATGTGGATGCAGGCATGAGCCATGCCCGGCAACCGCAGAGCCGTTACGGGGACGTCTTCATTCTGCAGGCGCCGAGCATAGGCCTCAGCCTCGTCACGCAGCGGATCGTACTCGCAGCTGATCACCGTAGCCGGCGGCAAGCCGGCCAAGCTTGCGGCGTGCAGCGGGGACACCTGCTCCAGCCGTTGCAGGGCAGGATCTGCGAGGTAGGCTTGATAGCAATACGCCATTGCCGAGCGGCTCAGGTAGTAACCCTCGCCGAACAGGTCAAAAGATGGCGAGTCCATGGCTGCATCGAGTGCCGGATACAGCAGCAGTTGATGGGCAATGGCCGGAGCTCCGGCCGGACCCCAGCCGTCGCTATGCCGCGCAAGCAGACAGGCGGCAGCAGCAAGATTGCCACCCGCACTGTCCCCGGCCACGGCGATGCGCTTGCGGTCCAGTCCCAGTCTTTCTGCCTGCTCGAAGCTCCATTTCAAGGCGTCGCAGAAGTCTTGCAGCGGCACCGGAAAGCGGTGCTCGGGCGCCAGCCGATAGTCCACCGAGATCACCACCGCCCCCGTCGCCACGGTGAGCGCGCGGCAGGGATTGTCATACAGCTCCATGGACCCGAGACACCAGCCCCCTCCATGGGCAAAGACCAGGGCGGGCTGGGGTGCGTCGGGTGCCGATGGCCAGTAAACACGCAGGCGCAGCGGAGCACCGTCGCGCGCGCGCAGCGTGAAATCCCCCGAGCGCGCAACGGCTTCAGCTGGGCCATGCAGCGCACGCAGCTCGAGCTCAGTGGCCTGCCTCATCTGCGCCAGCGTGGGCGGCATCTGGGGCTGTGGCATTTGTGCCTGCTCCCGCAGATAGCGGGCGATGTCTGCATCGAGGGCCATGGTCATCGTGTCCTTTGCAGAAAGGGCAGCAGTTCAGCAATGAAGGCTTGTGGAGCCTCCTCCATGATGAAATGGCCGCAGCCGGGCACGACCACGCCGGACAGATCATGGGCATGCCCGCGCAAGGTGGCCAGCGGCGCATCGCCTGTGGCGTGCTCGGCGCCTATGGCAAGCACCGGCATGCGCAGCGGGCGCTGTGCGCGCTCACGATTCTGTCGAATGGTCTCTGGAATCGCCCGGTAATAGGCAAAGCCGCCGCGCAGCCCGCCCGGTGCCGCATAGGCGTCGACGTAGACATCGACGGCCACGCTGTCGCGCCGCAGCGACCATCGATTGAACATGAATTCCAGATAGGCGCGTTCGCGGCCCGCGATCAGGGTCTCGGGCAGATCGGCCAGTTGATTGAACATGAAGTGCCAAAGAAAGATGCTCTGCTCGGGCGGTGCGAAGATACCGGGCTCAGGCGCCAAGCCAGGTATCACGGCCTCCGTCAACGCCAACGACTGCACGGCCTGGGGCTGGTCGCTGGCCAGGGCATAGGCCACCCACATTCCCACATCGTGGCCCGCGACCTGGTAGCGCTCGTGGCCCAGCGCCAGCATGGTGCGGTGCATGGTCTGCGCGATGGAGCCCGTGTCGTAGCCCGTCTCAGGCCGATCCGAAAAACCGGTGCCCGGCGGATCGACGGCAATTGCCTGAAAACCTTGCGCAGCCAGCGCTTGCATGACATGGCGCCAGGCATACCAGGTCTGGGGCCAGCCCGGGATCAGCAGTACCGGCGAGCCCTGGCCGGCCATGATGCAGTGGATGCGGCGGCCGTCGATGCGCACATAGTCGTGCGTGAAATCATCCTGGGCGTGCGCAAGGGTGGAGGGTAAAGCATTCATGGGTCTGTTTCCTTGTTCGAATCGGAAGCCGGGGATGCATCAGGCGATGCCGAGCATGGTGTTGATCTGGCGCTGGTCCACAGGGGCACCGGCGAAGTCGTCAAAGATCTTGTCGGTGACTCGGATGATGTGGCGGTTGATGAAGTCCACGCCTTCGCGTGCGCCGTCCTCCTGATCCTTGAGGCAGCACTCCCATTCCAGCGATGCCCAGCCCTGGAAGTTGTACTGGGCGAACTTGGAGAAGATGGTCTTGAAGTCCACCTGCCCGTCACCCAAAGAACGGAAGCGCCCCGCCCGTTCGAGCCACGAGGAATAGCCGCCGTAGATGCCCTGGCGCCCGCTGGGCAGGAATTCCGCGTCCTTCACATGGAACATGCGGATGTGCTCGCGGTAGATGTCGATGTAGTCGAGATAGTCCAGCTGCTGCAGCACGAAGTGGCTGGGATCGAACAGTATCTTGCAGCGCTCATGCTGGCCGACCAGTTCATGGAAGCGCTCGAAGCTCGTGCCGTCGTGCAGGTCCTCGCTGGGGTGGATCTCGTAGCACAGGTTCACGCCCTGCTCGTCGCAGGCGTCCAGGATGGGGCGCCAGCGGCGCGCCAACTCCTCGAAGGCGGTCTCGATGAGGCCCGCCGGGCGCTGCGGGAACGGGAACAGATAGGGCCAGGCGAAGGAGCCCGAGAACGTACCCATCTCCGTCAGGCCCATGCGGCGTGAGGCGCGGGCCGAGCGCTTGAGCTGCTCCAGCGCCCAGGCCGTGCGCGCCTGGGGGTTGCCGCGCAGGGCCTCGGGGGCGAAGCTGTCGCACATTGCGTCGTAGGCAGGATGCACGGCGACGAGCTGGCCGAAGATGTGCGTGGTCAGCTCGCTGGCCACCAGGCCGTGCGAGGCGAGCATGCCGTTGACATCTTCGCAATAGCTCTGGCTCTGCGCAGCCGTGCTCAGATCGAATAGGCGCGAATCCCAAGCAGGAATCTGCAAAGCCTTGAAGCCCACGCCCGCGGCCCATCGCGCAATGTCCTCCAGCGAATTGAACGGTGCCTTGTCATCGGCGAACTGCGCAAGATGAAGGCTTGGCCCCTTGATTGTCTGCATGTGTTTTTCCTCGCTTTGATGTATTGTTTGTCAATCGACAAAGAATATTATCACGCAAATGCAGTCTTTTTCGACAGGTAGGTGTGCTGCGGCGTGGATGACACGCCGCTAAGATGCCGCACCGACTTTTGAGAGGAACAAGGAAGATGGCTGGAAGACCCAGGGAATTTGATAGGGACCAGGCGCTGGAGCGCGCCATGCTGGCGTTTTGGCAGCGTGGTTACGAGGGCACATCCATGGCCGACCTGGTCCAGGCCATGGGCATCGCCTCGGCCCGCATTTATGCTGCCTTTGGCAGCAAGCAGGCACTGTTCCGCGAAGCCATACAACGCTATGAGTCCGGGGCCGGCTGCTTTGCCGATCGGGCCCTGGCTGAAGAGTCACTGGTGCGTGAAGCCATCTCACGCATGCTGCGCGATGCGGCGACCACCTATACGGAACCAAGCCGGCCACAAGGTTGCATGGTTGTCATGGCTGCGACCAATTTCGCGCAAGAGAACGAGGAAGTTGCAGCCTGGCTTGCCGTGCACCGTAGCGAGCGAACGCAGTCCATCATCAACCGACTGCAACGCGCAATGGACGAAGGTGAGTTGCGACAAGACGCAGATGTGCAGGCTCTTGGCGACTTCTACGCCACACAGTTGCATGGCATCTCAGTACAGGCCCGTGACGGCATATCGCGCTCGCGCCTGCTGGCGGCCTCAGCGGCGGCCATCGGCGTGCTGGATCAAGCTTTGCGCCAGGCTGCTTGAACCAGAGTCCCATTGGAGCACTACAAGTACCAAAGGTGATCCTCGTCCATCAGTCAACCGCAAATCCTTTGCCTCCTGAAGCTATCCGGAAGCCTCAAGCGCATGACGGGCAATACGAGAACGACAGCCTAGTGAAAAACAACTGGCTCAGTCGTACCGATGCGATGCATGGAATTGAGCGCATTGAGGCCTTCTTTCAGGGCAACGCTTATGGCATGCATCGACACGACACTTATGCCATCGGCTGCACGATGGCAGGGGTGCAAGCCTTTCGATACCGAGGCGCTCACCGACAGAGCCTGCCAGGCCACACCATGGTGCTGCATCCCGATGAAGCGCATGACGGTCAAGCAGGAACTGAGGACGGATTTCATTACCGCATGATTTATGTGAATCCGGCGTTAATTCAGGAGGTATTCCGAGGGCTGGAGCTCCCCTACATAGAAGGCGGTATCACGCAATCCCAACGTCTTCTGGTGGCCACCAAAGCCATGCTGGACAACCAGCAGGGGCCAACTAACTCAATGGAAGAAATGGACGCCATTGTGGAGCTTGCTCTCGCGCTCCATGCCGAAGCAGGCTGTACCAGAGGGCAGCGTGCCAGGGACTTCGAGAGCACCAAACTGGCTCATGATTTTTTGTGTGACGTTTGGCAATCCACCATCTCGGTGGAGGATCTCAGTGTCGTCACAGGGCGGAACCGCTGGAGTCTGTCGCGCGATTTCCGCATGTTCTATGGCACTAGCCCTTCGCGATTTTTGATCTTGCGCAAGCTTGATGTGGCACGACAACGCATGCTCTCAGGGGCTTCGCTCGCAGATGCGGCTGCATCCACCGGGTTTGCGGACCAGGCTCATATGACACGTCATTTCACCCAGACCTTTGGCATCTCGCCTGGACGATGGTTGCGGATGATGTGCAACCACACATCCATGTCTTCTGGCGCACAAACGTTCAAGATCTAACAGCTTGCTTTGTCTACGCTTGGCCCTTTGATTGATAAAGGACAAGTCATGGCGGTAAGCATTTCTTCCCCTGCCAAGGATCGCGGGCAGCAGGTGCCCATAAACCTGGTGCGTAAAATTGGTCTTATTCACGACCATTGGCAGCCGCATGTTGTCGCTGAAATGAACGACTATCAGTTCAAGGTCGTGAAGATCGCAGGTGACTTCATCTGGTATGCACATGACGATACCGA
Source organism: Comamonas testosteroni (assembly GCF_014076415.1). Taxonomy (NCBI): domain Bacteria; kingdom Pseudomonadati; phylum Pseudomonadota; class Betaproteobacteria; order Burkholderiales; family Comamonadaceae; genus Comamonas; species Comamonas testosteroni. Next base: position 4,020,811 of record NZ_CP043568.1, on the reverse strand, counting down.
CGAGGCATTTATTGTGCTGGCAGGTGTGTTGAGAATCGACTTTCGAGACCACAGCATAGAGTTGCAAGCGGGCGAAATGGCTGTGGTCCCTAGAGGGGCTGAGCACAAAACGTTTGCGGCAACGGAAGCCAAATTGCTGATGATCGAGCCCATGGGGGTTCCCAACACCGGGTATAGCGATTCGGAGCGACGGGCTCCTAACGACGTTTGGATATAGAAGTAAGGCACTGGCAATGGGCCACTGAAATGGTGTGTGCGGCCGGCAGCTTTTGGCACAGCGAGTCACCTTGGGATCGCAAGAGCCTGCTCTCACGACGTGACAGCAGACGTCAAGCGACCTATATGCCTGCACCTAATAGCCGCTGTCCGCTGCACACTTGAAAACTGTCCTTGGGCAGTCGTCCGCGTAGACGCACGGATGACCACTATGTAGCTGTTGGAGATAGGTCGCATAGCAGCCATGAACAGTAGCAATCGCTGCTATGCAAGCATTGACTGCCGAGGAACGAACGACAGCAGTGGGTCCTGAGTAGCCCTCGGCGGCTGGCTGCTACCGCTCAAAAGCGGAGGTCACCTTGATTCCTGCAAGCCTCCGACGAAGGCTGGCCTACAGAGGCATTCTGGTCAGTGACCTGAATGGCAGCGGCAATCGAGTGATGGACAGCCATTGGACAGGTAGACATGCCCTGTCCGTCCTCTGGCATTTTGCCATCCAGCACAGACAGCTATAAAAATGATAAAGCTGTGCTGCAGTTCATACCTCCCCTTCCGGCCGGGTGCCAGGCAACACCAGCTTGCCTTCGCGCATGGCCTGCAGCAGCAGATGGGGGGTGGTGCAAATATGGGCTTCCAGGGCCAGGGCCGCGCGAGCCTCGTGGCCAGCCATGGCGAGCTCGAAGATTTCCTGGTGCTCGGCATGCACATCGCGGGTGAGCGCGGGCTGCTCCATGGCGTAGCAGCGGTAGCGCTCGCTATGGCGCGCCAGCAGGCGCAGCACCTTCAATGTCCAAGGGGATGCATAGCCGGAGAGCAGGGTCTCGTGAAAGCGCAGGTTCAGGGCCTCCCACTGGCGGCGGTTGTCGCTGGACAGCGGTTGCTCGGCCGCCGAGAGTTCGTCATAGCTGGCCTGCAACTGGGCCCGCCAGGCCGCGTCGCCATGGCGTATGGATTCACGCAGCGCATGGGTTTCGATATGTACCCGCAGCCGGGTGATGTCCTGCAGGTCGTCCATGGCGATGGTGGAGACGCGAAAGCCGCGCTGGCCTTCGGTTGTGACCAGGGCATCACTGACCAGGCGCGTCAACGCCTCCCGCAAGGTGCCGGCACCGACCTCGTAGGCCTGGCGCAGATGCTCTATGCGCAGCTTGCTGCCAGGCAGCAGGCGGCCTTCGACAATGTCGGTGCGCAGCCGGGCATAGGTTTGCTCGGTCAGGGTGCGCGATGCCTCGCCGCCGCTGGATTCAGCCTCGGGCAGGGCCAGGCATTGCATAAAGGATTTCTTGGCCAAGCGTTTACTCCTCCGTGCCTGTGGTGCGTTCGCGGATGCGTGAGAGCCGGTAGCTGAGTTGGGGGCGGGTCATGCCCAGGGCGCGGGCTGCTGCGGCCAGATTGCCGCTGGCGCGGCGCACGGCTTCTTGCAGCAGCCCGTCTTCCAGGGCATCCAGCGAAAGCCCCTGGTGCTGCATGCTGTCGTACACCCCGGCCGTGTGCAGATTGCCATCTGCGCCGCAGGCCTGGGCCAGATGGCCTTGGTCGTCTATGGTGCTTTGGCCGTTGTCGCTCCACTGGGGGAACAGGCAAGCCACATCGATGGGTTCGCCGGCCGGCGTGAGGATGAGGCCGCGTTCCACCAGATTCTCCAGCTCGCGCACATTGCCGGGCCAGCTGTGGCCGCGTAGTGCGGTCAGCGCCCGGTCGCTGAAGCCCGGGGCCGGCTTGCCGTGCAAGGCCGAGTATTTCTGCAGCAAATGCATGGCCAGCAGCTCGATATCGTCCACGCGCTCGCGCAGCGCGGGGATGCGTATGGGGTAGACGTTGAGGCGGTAGAGCAGGTCGCGCCGAAAGCGCCCCTGTTCCACGGCTTTTTCCAGGTCTACATTGGTGGCGGCGATCACGCGCACATCGACTTGGGTACTGCGGTGGCCGCCCAGGCGTTCCACTTCGCCACTTTGCAGCACGCGCAGCAGCTTGGCCTGGGCGGCCAGGGGCAGCTCGCCTAGCTCGTCCAGCATCAGCGTGCCGCCATGGGCGCGTTCAAAGCGCCCTATGCGCGTTGCCGTGGCGCCGGTGAACGCGCCTTTTTCGGCGCCGAACAGCTCGCTCTCTATCAGGTCGGCGGGCAGAGCCGCGCAGTTCACGGCCACAAAGGGTTTGTCGGCACGCGGGCTCATGGCATGTAGGGCGCGCGCAAAGCGCTCCTTGCCCACGCCGGTCTCACCCGTGAACAACACCGTGACCTGGGTGGGAGCAGCCTTGGATAGCAGCTCCAGCGCGGCCTGAAAGGCGCGTGAATGGCCCAGCAACGGGCCCTGGCTGTCGAAAGGGGCCAGGCCGGTGCGCAAGGCCTCGACCTGGGACTGCAGCTCATCCAGGCGTACCAGCATGGAGTCGGGGTCGTAGTCGCGTGCGATTTGTTCGCCATCGGGCCACTCATGTTGAAACCGGCCTTCTATCAGGCAGTGTGCGTGGCCGCAGGTGGAGCACTGCATTTCCTTGAAAAACACCGGTCGACGGAAGAACGCGCTGGAGTAACCCGAGGCATATCCCAGCAGCATCCAGCACGAGGGCTGGTCCTGGGGGCCCCATTCGCGCAAATGGATTTCCGCTTCCCAGCTGTGTTCCCAGCGCACCACGCATTGAAAGTGGCCGGCCTGCTCATCGGCCTCAAAGATTTCCGGCGTGGCGCGCACTGCACCCTCCAGCCGGTGCAGTTGGGGGCCTACGGCAAACATCTCGAACAGGCTGGCCGTGGGTCGTATCTGGCGTGCCAGCAGTGCATCGCGCTCACCTGCGGCATAGCCGGCACGCAGCAGCAGGCGCCGCGTGTGATCGGGCCCCATGGTGTTCATCATTTCGCGGCGCAGGGCGTGAAGAGAGGCCAGGTGCAGCAGCAACATGCGCTGGCCCGCGAGCCAGATCAGTCCGTCTTCGGTGGAGAAGCGGACCTGGCTGCGCAAATCGGCATCGGAGGGTAAGGCGGGGGGAGTGTGGGGCATGAGAAAACTATCGATAAAGCATCGAATTCTGGCTACGGGATTGACCCGCATCCTCGGCCTTGAACTGCTGGCGCAATTGATGAATTGCGAACCTTTGCATGGGGTACTTGATCATTTGATCATGCTGCACTGCAGTAGGCATTGAAGCACTGTGACTGCTGTCCTAGGGTTTGCCCGGGAATTACTGATCACCAGCTTGCTCAAACACGCGCAAATTTAGGGAGTAACCCTGAATTTATCGATATTTTCATGAACTGGCACGGGCTGTGCAATTGCAAAAGCCATAGACCCGCCAGGAGCCCCTCATGGAAACAAGCACTCTCGATCTTCCCGCCTGCGATCTCACGCGCCGTTCGGTGCGCGTGCTGCAAAGGCGCGCCAACGGTTTTGTGGACTTCGAGTTCTCCGTGGGCTGGCCCGAACTCACGGTGGAGCTGGCCATGACAGAGGCCGACTTTGAGGCCTTCTGCCAGGTCCAGAAAGCCAGGCTGCTCTGACCATCACTCACGCATCCCACGACAACACAGGAGACAAGCCCATGAATATCGAGCTTTCGGCGCGCGAGATACAGCCGCTGCGCCATACCTTTGCCCGCGTGGCAACCTACACGGGAGACAAGCCCGCGTCGCGCTATCTGGAGGCCACGTTGGGCGTGCAGCCCACGCACCACTTCCATTACCGGCCGCTGTGGGAGCCAGAGTTCGAGCTGTTCGACACCGGCCGCACGGCGATCCGCATGGCGGACTGGAACGCGCTGCGCGATCCACGTCAGTACTACTACGCCACCTGGACCATGACCCGCGCCAGGCAGCAGGAGGCTGTGGAAGCCAACTACCAGTTTGTGGAGTCGCGCAATCTGGCCGGCAAGATGTCCGATGCCCTGCGCGCCAAGGCCTGCGATGTATTGATGCCGCTACGCCATGTGGCCTGGGGCGGCAATATGAACAACAGCCAGATCTGCTCACGCGGCTACGGTACGCCCTTCACGGCTCCGGCCATGATGCATGCCATGGACCACCTGGGTGTGGCCCAGTACCTCACGCGACTGGGCCTGGTCATGGACGAGCCCGGCGTGCTCGAGGCCGGCAAGAACGACTGGATGCAGCACCCGGCCTGGCAGCCGCTGCGCCATCTGGTGGAAGACCTGCTTGTGGTGCAGGACCCCATGGAGCTGTTCGTTGCCCAGAATATGGTGCTCGACGGACTGCTCTATCCCCTGATCTACAACCACTTCGTCGACGAGCATGTCACGGTGCAGGGCGGCACGGCCGTGGCCATGCTCACGGCCTTCATGCCCGAGTGGCACACCGAGACCGCACGCTGGATCGATGCCGTGGTCAAGGTAGCTGCAGCCGAATCCGCAGACAACCGCAGCCAGCTGTCGCACTGGTATCTGAGCTATGCCGAGCATGCCGGCGTGGCATTGGCCGCCGTGGCCGAACTGGCCCTGGGTGCGCGTGGCGCAGCCGTGCTCAGCGAAGTTCGCCAAAGCCTGGATGCCCGTGCCCGCAAGGCCGGTCTGGACATCTGAGGAGCAGCGCCATGAGCACATCTGCCAGCACCCCCGTCTCCAAGGTGTTCATCGCCTTTCAGGACAACGAGGAATCGCGCCCCGTGGTGGACGCCATCCTCGCCGACAACACCCACGCCCAAGCCGTGTACTCGCCCGGTCTCGTGAAGATCGACGCCCCCGGCCGCCTGGTCATACGTCGCGCCAGCATTGAAGAGCAGACCGGTCGCCCCTACGAGCTGCAGCAGATCCAGATCAATCTGGTCACGCTGTCTGGCCATGTGGAGGAGGACGACGACGAATTCTCCCTGAGCTGGAACCAGTAAGAGCCGCTCACCGAACACCACCAGACAACGCCATCCAAGGAGACACCATGGACGCACCCGTAATCAAGAAAAAGCTGGGCCTCAAGGACCGCTACACCGCCATGACACGTGGCCTGGGCTGGGAGACCAGCTACCAGCCCATGGACAAGGTCTTCCCCTATGACAAGTTCGAGGGCATCAAGATCCACGACTGGGACAAGTGGGAAGACCCCTTCCGCCTGACCATGGACGCCTACTGGAAGTACCAGGGCGAAAAAGAGAAAAAGCTCTACGCCGTGATCGAGGCCTTTGCCCAGAACAACGGCCAGTTGGGCGTGACCGATGCGCGCTATCTCAACGCGCTCAAGCTGTTCATCCAGGGCGTTGTGCCGCTGGAGTATTACGCTCACCGCGGTTTTGCCCATGCGGGCCGGCATTTCACCGGTGCGGGGGCGCGCGTGGCGGCGCAGATGCAGTCCATCGACGAGCTGCGCCACTTCCAGACCGAGACCCATGCGCTGTCCAACTACAACAAGTACTTCAACGGCATGCACAGCTCCAGTCACTGGTTCGACCGGGTCTGGTTTTTGTCGGTGCCCAAGTCCTTTTTTGAAGATGCGCTGAGCGCAGGCCCGTTCGAGTTCCTCACGGCAGTGAGCTTCTCCTTCGAATATGTGCTGACCAATCTGCTGTTCGTTCCCTTTATGTCGGGCGCGGCGCACAACGGCGATCTGTCCACCGTGACCTTTGGCTTCTCGGCGCAAAGCGATGAGTCGCGCCATATGACGCTGGGCATCGAATGCATCAAGTTCATGCTGGAGCAGGACCCGGGCAACGTGCCCATCGTGCAGCGCTGGATCGACAAATGGTTCTGGCGCGGCTACCGCGTGCTGACCCTGGTGGCCATGATGCAGGATTACATGCTGCCCAAGCGCGTGATGAGCTGGAAGGAAGCCTGGGAGATGTATGCCGAGGAAAACGGCGGCGCTCTGTTCCGCGATCTGGCGCGCTACGGCATCCGAGAGCCCGCAGGCTGGAAGCTGGCCTGCGAAGGCAAGGACCACATCAGCCACCAGGCCTGGAACATCTTCTACAACTACACGGCGGCCGCACCTTTTCACACCTGGGTGCCCGGCGAGCAGGAGATGCAGTGGCTGTCTGAAAAATACCCGGACAGCTTTGACAAGCACTACCGTCCCCGCCTGGAGCACTATCGTGCAGAGCAGCAGGCCGGCAAGCGCTTTTACAGCAAGACCCTGCCCATGCTGTGCACCACCTGCCAGATCCCTATGGGCTTCACCGAGCCCGGTGACGCCACCAAGATCTGCTATCGCGAGTCCGACTACGAGGGCAGCAAGTACCACTTCTGCAGCGACGGCTGCAAGCATGTCTTCGACGACGAGCCCGAGAAGTTTGTCCAGTCCTGGCTGCCCGTGCACCAGATCTACCAGGGCAACTGCTTCAAGCCCGATGTGGACCCCACGGCCGAAGGCTTTGACCCGCTGGCTGCGGTGCTGGACTGGTACGGCATGAATGTGGGCCGCGACAACATGGACTTTGAGGGATCGGAGGACCAGCGCAATTTCGCGGCCTGGCGCGGCGACCCGCCACCGGCAACCTCGGCCAACAACGCAGCCACTAACGCTTCCGCCAACCCCAGCCAGGAGGCCCAGCCATGAGCGTCACCGCACTCAAGCCCTATCGCTTTCCCGCCAAGGATGTGCGCGAGAACTTTCCCGCGCCTCTGCTCTATATCGGCTGGGAAGACCACCTGATGTTCTGCTCGCCCGTGGCCCTGCCGCTGCCGCCCGATATGCCTTTCGGTGCGCTGGCCCAGGCCGTGCTGCCCGACGTCTATGGCGCCCACCCCGACTTTGCACGCATCGACTGGAGCGAGGTGCAGTGGTTCAAGTCGGGCCAGCCCTGGTCGCCCGATGCGTCCAAGTCGCTGGCCGACAACGGCCTGACGCACAAGGACGTGATCCGCTTTCGCACCCCGGGCCTGATCGGCATCCAAGGCTCTTACAGCTAACCACCCTGGCGGTTGCAGCGCTGGCCTGGCCGGCGCTGCAGGAATGAGAGCGAGACGATATGAGCTACCAACTGACCTTAGAACCCCTGGGCGCCTCGATTGAAGTGGAGGAAGGCCAGACCCTGCTGGACGCCGCGCTGCGCCAGGGTATTTACATTCCCCACGCCTGCGGCCATGGCCTGTGCGGCACCTGCAAGGTCCAGGTTTGCGACGGCGACGTGGACCACGGCGCGGCCAATCCCTTCGCGTTGATGGACATGGAACGCGAGGACGGCATGACGCTGGCCTGCTGCGCCACGCTGCAGTCCGATGCCACCATCGAGGCCGATTTCGAGGACGAGCCCGATGCGCAAATCATCCCCGTGCGCGACTTCGCAGCCACAGTGGTGCGTATCGTCGATCTGACGCCCACCATCAAGGCTCTGCACCTGCGCCTGGAGCAGCCCATACGCTACCAGGCGGGCCAGTATGTGCAGCTGCGCATACCCGGTCTGAGCGAGGAGCAGGGCGGCTCGCGCGCTTTTTCAATCGCCAACGCGCCTGGCGCCGACGGCTGCGCCCAGGAGATCGAGCTCAATGTGCGGCTGGTGCCGGGCGGTGCGGGCACGGGCTGGCTGCACGAGCATCTGAGCGAAGGTGACAGCCTGCAGCTGGCCGGGCCCTATGGACGCTTTTTTGTGCGCCATTCGGCACGCCAGCCCATGGTCTTCATGGCTGGGGGCTCGGGGCTTTCCAGCCCGCGCGCCATGATTTTGGAGCTGCTGGCCAAGGGTTGCGAGCAGCCCATCACACTGGTCTACGGCCAGCGCTCGCGCGAGGAGCTGTACTACGACGACGAGTTTCGCGCCCTGGCCGAGCAGCACCCGCATTTCACCTACATCCCCGCAATATCGGGCGAGGACTGCGGGGATTGGCAAGGCGCGCGTGGCTTTGTGCATGAGGCTGCGCAAGCCCATTTCCAAGGCGGCTTTGCGGGTTGCAAAGCCTATCTGTGCGGGCCTCCACCCATGGTCGAGGCCTGTATTTCCACCCTGATGCAGGGCCGGCTGTTTGAGCGCGATATCTACACCGAGAAATTCCTCTCTGCCGCCGATGCGCAAGGCGCGCGCAGCCCCTTGTTCAAGCGTGTCTGAGGCCGCCATGACAGCCATGCAAAACGTGCAAGTCAGCGTGGAGCAAACCGGCGATACCTATGCCTGCGGCACCCACGAAAGCCTGCTGAGTGGCATGTTGCGCCTGGGGCGCAAAGGCATTCCGGTGGGCTGCGTCAACGGTGGCTGCGGCGTCTGCAAGGTGCAGGTGCTCGAAGGTGCGGTACGCCATCTGGGCCCCGTGAGCTGTGCCCATGTGAGCGATCTCGAACGCGATCAGGGCTACACCCTGGCCTGTCGTGTAGCCCCGCTGGAGGCCGTACGCATTGCGGTGGCACAGCGCCTGCACAAACCATTTTTTCTGCGGGCGGCCTCCACGGCGCCCACAACCCACGACACACCAACAAGCAACTAAGGAGACAAACATGGGTGTAATGCGAATCGGCCACGCCAACTTGCGCGTGATGGACATGGATGCTGCGCTCAAGCACTACGAAAACGTGCTGGGAATGAAGGTCACGCTGCGCGATGCAGCGGGCAATGTCTACCTCAAATGTTGGGACGAGTGGGACAAGTATTCCCTCATCCTTACGCAAAGTGATCGCGCCGGCCTCAACCATGTGGCCTACAAGGTGCAAAACGATGCCGACCTCGACAGCCTGCAGGCACGCATCGAGGCCTGGGGTGTGAAGACCACCATGCTGCCCGAAGGCAGCCAGCCCACGGTGGGCCGCATGTTGCAGTTCAATCTGCCCAGCGGCCATGAGATGCGCCTGTACGCCAAGAAGGAGTGCGTGGGCACGGATGTGGGCTCTCTGAACCCCGACCCTTGGCCCGATGGCCTCAAGGGCGCAGGCGCGCACTGGATAGATCACTGTCTGCTGATGTGCGAGATGAATCCCGAGGCCGGTATCAACACCGTGGAGGACAACACCCGCTTCATGGCAGAGTGCATGGACTTCTTCCTGACCGAGCAGATTCTGGTCGGCCCAGAAGGCAATATGCAAGCCGCGACCTGGATGGCGCGCTCCACCACGCCGCACGACATCGCCTTTGTGGGCGGCCCCACCTCGGGCCTGCACCACATTGCCTTCTTTCTGGACTCCTGGCACGACGTGCTCAAGGCCGCCGACGTCATGGCCAAGAACAAGGTGCGCATCGACGTGGCTCCCACACGCCACGGCATCACGCGCGGCGAGACGATTTACTTCTTCGACCCCAGCGGCAACCGCAACGAGACCTTTGCCGGCCTGGGCTATCTGGCCCAGCCCGATCGCCCCGTTACCACCTGGAGCGAGGACCGTCTTGGCAGCGGCATTTTCTATCACACGGGTGAGCTCGTGGCGTCATTTACGGATGTGTACACCTGAAAGGGAACACCCCCTGAGGTGCTTCGCGCCTTCCCCCCGCTCTTGGCATCGCAAGCAATGCGGGCAGGGGGACGCTGCCAGCGCTGTGGGGCGGCCCTTGCGCGGCAGCCCTGATATGGGCCGCGCCAGCTTTTTGCGTAGCCCCCCTGCACAGCCCCATGGACCCCCGAGACATCTGTGAACCCACAAGAAAGAGATAGAGATGAAGCACAAGATTGCATCTGCTGCCCTGGCCCTGCTGGGTACGCTGGCAGCCACGGCCGTGCAGGCCGAAGGCCATTACGTCCCCGGTGTGGAGGGCATGCAGGGCCCCAGCGTGCCGCCGCCCGGCGTGTACTACCTGGGCTATATGGTGAACTACAGCATCGACGATTTCCGCGCGCCGGGTAGCAGCGACAACCTGCCCGGCCACAACCGTGGAACCGTGACGGCCCTGGCCAACCGTTTTGTCTGGATCACCAACTACAAGCTGCTCGGTGCCGACTACGGCATGGAGGCCATCGTGCCGGTGATGCGTACCTCACTCACGGTGAATGCGGCCGGCATTTCCGATAGCCGTTCGGGCGTGGGCGACGTTTATCTGGGTCCACTGGTGCTGGGCTGGCATGGCCCGCAGTGGGACGCTGTGGCCGGTGCCGGTATCTGGCTGGATTCGGCCAGCAGCCGCGACCCGGCTTCGCCGGGCAAGGGTTACAAAAGCACCATGCTCACCGGTGGCCTGACCTATTACTTTGACGCTGCCAAGACTGTTTCGGCCTCGGGTCTGATGCGTTTTGAGCGCAACGGCAAGAACGATATGGGCTTTCGCAACGGCAACCAGGTGACGCTGGAATGGGGTCTGGGCAAGAATTTTGGTGCCGTGCATGCCGGCCTGGTGGGTTACAGCCAGTGGCAGATCAGCGATGACAAAGGCCCGGGTGCCACGAACCAGCATTCCTCGCGCCATGCACTGGGCGCCGAGCTGGTCTACCCGGTGCCGGGTGCAGGCGTGTTCCTCAAGGGCGCGGTCTACAAGGAAGTCAGCGCCACGGCCGGCACGGGGGCCCTGCCCAAGGGTTCGCTGGTGCGCTTCACAGTAGTCAAAGCATTTTGAGGAGGCTTGACATGCTGGACTCACTGATGGTTTCTCAGCCCGTGATCCGCACCGAAGCCGCCTTGCGCGCCGTGGGTGCGGCCGTAGCCAAGGCCGTGGAATTGGGTGTGCGTGTCAATGTGGCCGTGGTGGATGCGGCAGGGGTGCAGGCTGCATTTGTGCGCATGACGGGCGCACCCCTGCACTCCATGGACATCGCCACGGACAAGGCCTATACGGCCGTGAGCTTTGGCCTGCCCACGGGCCAGTGGCAAGAGGCCTTGGCCCAGCATTCAGCGGCCGTGCGCCAGGGCCTGGTCCTGCGACCGCGCTTTGTGGGCTTTGGCGGTGGGCGGCCCATCGTGGTGGAGGGCGCACGCATTGGCGGTATCGGGGTGTCCGGCGGCAGCGAGCAGCAGGACGAGATCATTGCCGAGGCCGGCCTGCAGGCCCTGGGCCTGATTGAGGACCAGCAAGGTGGCTAAAACCTGGCGCCTGCCTGCCCCCTCAGGCCTAGGTTTTGCCCTGGTCCGCAAAGGTACGCACCTCGTCCAGAAAGGCCGCCAGCACCGGCGATGCATCGTCGCTGCGGTACAGGCAGCTGAGCTCGATGTCACGCAAGTGGCGCGAGTGCAGCGGCCGGTATTCCACGCCGGGCAGACGCAAGCTGGTGGCCGAACGCGTGGTAATGCAGGCGCCAAACCCGCCTGCCACCAAAGCCACGCAGGTCAGTACATCTTCCACCGACTGGGCCACGTTCAGACGCAGGCCCTCGCGGTGGAAGGCATTGCTGACTTCCTGGGCCAGGCCATGCAAAGAGAGATTGGGGTAGAGGATCATGGGCTCGTTGTCGAGCTCGGACAGAGCGACCTCTTTGCGCGCGCACAGCCTGTGCGTGGCCGGCAGGCCCACGACCAGGGCTTCCTTGAGCACGGTCTGCACGCCTATGCCAGGTTCTGCAGGCACCAGTCGGTTGAAGCCAATGGTGATTCTGCGTTCGCGCAGCGCCTGCAGTTGCTCGTCCTTGGTCTGGTTGTGCAGCGCTATGCGCACCTCGGGCCTGGCCTGGTGAAACGCCGCCAGCAGGCGCGGAATCACGTCCAGCACGCCGGAGCCAAAAATGCCCACGTCCAGCTGGCCAGTCAGTCCCTGACCGGCTCTTTGCGTGCGCTCGCGGGCGCGCTCGGCCAGCGACAGGATGTTGGGCACCTCGTCCAGCAGGGTCTGGCCTGCCGCCGTCAGCTCCACTCCCTTGGGCGTGCGCACAAACAACTCGGTGCCCAGCTCCTCTTCGATGGCGCGTATCTGCCGCGTCAGCGGTGGCTGGGCCATGTGCAGCCGGGCCGCGGCCCGGCCGAAATTCAGCTCCTCAGCCAGCGCCAGAAAGTACCTCATCTGCCTCAAGTCCATGGGGTGGCTCCTTGATACCTTTTAGGTATCTATTTTGGAAAATTCAGTATTGGACAGTATTGAACACCGAATTTATCGTTGCTGCAAAAGCATGCGTGACAGGAAGAAAACCATGAAAGACATCCAGAACTTCATCAACGGTGCCTACGTTTCCACGGGGTGCAGCTTCGACAAGCACTCACCGCTCACGGGCCAGGTGATTGCCAAGGTGCATGAGGCCGGCCGCAGCGAAGTCGATGCCGCCGTGGCTGCAGCGCGCACTGCGTTGAACGGACCCTGGGGCCGTATGAGCGTGGCCGAGCGCGTGGAAAAACTCTATGCCGTGGCCGATGGCATCAACCGCCGCTTCGAGGAGTTTCTGGCCGCAGAATGTGCGGACACGGGCAAGCCGCGCAGTGTGGCCAGCCATATCGACATTCCGCGTGGTGCGGCCAACTTCAAGATCTTTGCCGACGTGGTCAAGAACGTGCCCACGGAGTTCTTCGAAATGACCACGCCGGACGGGCGCGGTGCGATCAACTACGGCCACCGTGGCCCGGTGGGCGTGGTGGGCGTGATCTGCCCCTGGAATCTGCCCCTGCTGCTGATGACCTGGAAGGTAGGCCCGGCGCTGGCCTGCGGCAACACCGTGGTGGTCAAGCCTTCCGAGGAATCGCCCCAGACTGCCGCCCTGCTGGGCGAGGTCATGAACGAGGCCGGCATTCCGCCCGGCGTCTACAACGTGGTCCATGGTTTCGGCCCCGATTCCGCCGGCGAGTTCGTCACCAGCCACCCCGGCGTGGATGCCATCACCTTCACCGGCGAGACGCGCACTGGCGAGGCCATCATGAAGGCTGCTGCCAAGGGCGCGCGCCCCGTGAGCCTGGAGATGGGGGGCAAGAACGCCGCCATCGTCTTTGCCGACTGCGATTTCGAGGCGGCCATCGAAGGAACGTTGCGCTCGGCCTTTGTCAACAGCGGCCAAGTCTGCCTGGGCACGGAGCGTGTCTATGTGGAGCGCCCGATTTACGAGCGCTTTGTGGCCGCGCTGAAGCAGCAGATCGAGGGGTGGAAGATCGGTGTGCCCGAAGACGACGACACCAAGCTGGGCCCGCTGATCAGCAAGGAGCATCAGGCCAAGGTGCTGTCGTATTACCAGCTGGCGGTGCAGGAAGGCGCCACCGTGGTCACCGGCGGCGGCGTGCCCGACCTGGGCGCCCAGTATGCGGACGGCGCCTGGGTGCAGCCCACGATCTGGACCGGCCTGCCCGAGACGGCACGCGTCATCAAGGAAGAGATATTTGGTCCCTGCTGTCATATCGCTTCCTTCGATACTGAAGAAGAGGTGCTGACCAAGGCCAATGACAACGTCTATGGCCTGGCCAGCGCCGTCTGGACGCAAGACCTGGCCCGCGCCCACCGTGTGGCCCAGCGCATGCATGTGGGCATTTCCTGGGTCAACAGCTGGTTTCTGCGCGATCTGCGCACGCCTTTTGGCGGCGCCAAGCAATCGGGCATCGGCCGCGAAGGCGGTGTGCATTCGCTGGAGTTCTATACCGAGCTCAAGAATGTTTGCATAAAACTTTAGACACCCCCTGAGGCGCTGTGCGCCTAGGCGGCCCCGCCTTCCCCCTCTCTGGCGCTACGCGCCGGAGGGGGACGACACCGGCGCGGCGGGGCGGCCCTTGCGCGGTGTCCCTGAGTTGAGGCGTGCCAGTTCAAATGCAGCGCCACTTTGTCTTCTTATCTTTTCGTGAGCCATTCCTATGAACACTGAACTGCAACACTCCCTGGGCGATGAGCTGTATGCGGCCCTGCGTGAATGCAGGGTGGTCGAGCCTTTGAGCAACCGCCATCCCGACATCACCGTCGATGATGCCTACGCCATACAGCAGCGCATGCTGGCGCGTCGCCTGGAGGCGGGTGAGCGCGTGGTTGGGAAGAAGATAGGCGTGACCTCCAAGGCCGTGATGGACATGCTGGGCGTGTTCCAGCCCGACTTTGGTTGGCTCACCGATGGCATGGTCTTCAACCAAGGTGAGGCTGTCTTGGCGAGCAGCCTGATACAGCCCAAGGCCGAGGGCGAGATCGCCTTTTTGCTCAAGAAAACGCTCCAGGGTCCGGGCGTGACGGCAGCCGATGTGCTGGCCGCCACCGAGGGGGTGATGGCCTGTTTCGAGATCGTCGACTCCCGCATCCGCGACTGGAAGATCAAGATCCAGGACACCGTGGCCGACAACGCCAGCTGCGGCGTTTTTGTGCTGGGCGATCGCCTGGTCGACCCGCGCGATGTGGACCTGGGTACCTGCGGCATGGTGCTGGAGAAAAACGGCGAGATCGTGGCCACGGGCGCGGGCAGCGCGGCCCTGGGCCATCCGGCCAATGCCGTGGCCTGGCTGGCCAACACCCTGGGCGCTTACGGCATTGCGCTGGAGGCCGGAGAAGTCGTGCTCTCCGGCTCGCTGGCCGCCATGGTGCCGGTCAAGGCCGGGGACAACTTGTGCGTTTCCATCGGTGGCATCGGCGGTTGTTCCGTAAGGTTCATATGACCCCCCCTGAGTCGCTTCGCGCCTTCCCCCCGAGGGGGACGACAGCCTTGCGGCGGGGCGGCCCTTGCTCGCTGTCCCTGACTTGGGCCGCGCCAGTTGCGTGGCATGTGAGCGGCGATGTGAATAGCAAATTTATTTGGAGACAACAGTGATGAGTCAAAAAATCAAATGTGCGCTAATAGGACCGGGCAATATCGGCACCGACCTCTTGGCCAAGCTGCAGCGCAGCCCCGTGCTGGAGCCGGTGTGGATGGTGGGCATAGACCCCGATTCCGATGGCTTGAAGCGGGCGCGTGAAATGGGCATCAAGACTACGGCTGAGGGCGTGGATGGACTGCTGCCGCATATGCACGCCGATGGCGTGCAAATCGTGTTCGACGCCACCAGCGCCTATGTGCATGCCGAGAACTCGCGCAAGGTCAACGAACAGGGGGCGCTGATGATTGACCTCACGCCGGCGGCCATAGGCCCTTTCTGCGTGCCCCCGGTCAACCTGATACAGCACCTGGGCAGCGGCGCCATGAATGTGAATATGGTTACCTGCGGGGGGCAGGCCACCATCCCCATGGTAGCGGCGGTGAGCCGCGTGCAGGCCGTCGCCTATGGCGAAATCGTGGCCACCGTGTCCTCCAAGTCCGTGGGACCGGGCACGCGCAAGAACATTGACGAATTCACGCGCACCACGGCAGGTGCGGTGGAGAAGGTAGGCGGTGCCAAAAAAGGCAAGGCAATCATCGTCATCAACCCGGCCGAACCCCCTTTGATGATGCGCGACACCGTGCACTGCCTGACCGAGGACGAGCCCGACCAGGCCGCCATCACCGTCTCCATCCACCAGATGCTGGCCGAGGTGCAGAAATACGTGCCCGGCTACCGCCTGGTCAACGGCCCGGTGTTTGACGGCAAGCGCGTCTCCGTCTTCCTCGAGGTCGAAGGCCTGGGCGACTACCTGCCCAAGTACGCGGGCAATCTGGACATCATGACCGCCGCCGCCGCGCGCACAGCCGAGATGTTCGCCGAACAAATGCTGGCCGGCAAGCTCACGCTCGCACCCATGGCCCCCTTAGCCGCCTGAAGGAGAGGCAACATGGAACTCAAAGGCAAGAAGATCACCGTTCACGACATGACGCTGCGTGACGGCATGCACCCCAAGCGCCATCTGATGACGCTGGAGCAGATGAAGAGCGTGGCGCAGGGCCTGGATGGGGCCGGCGTGCCGCTGATCGAGGTCACCCACGGCGACGGCCTGGGCGGAGCCTCGGTGAACTACGGCTTTCCCGCGCACAGCGACGAGGAATACCTGTCCACCGTGATCCCGCTGATGAAGCAGGCCAAGGTCTCGGCCCTGCTGCTGCCCGGCATAGGTACCGTGGAGCACCTGCAGATGGCACATGAACTGGGCGTGTCTACCATCCGCGTAGCCACGCATTGCACCGAGGCCGATGTGAGCGAGCAGCACATCACCGCCGCACGCAAGCTGGGCATGGACACCGTGGGCTTTTTGATGATGGCGCATATGAACAGCGCCGAAGGTCTGGTCAAGCAGGCCAAGCTGATGGAAGGCTATGGCGCCAACTGCGTCTATGTGACCGACTCGGCAGGCTATCTGCTGCCCGACCAGGTCAAGGAACGCATTGCCGCCGTGCGCGCTGCGCTCAAGCCCGAGACTGAGCTGGGCTTTCACGGCCACCACAATCTGGCCATGGGCGTGGCGAATTCCATCGCTGCCGTGGAAGCAGGCGCCAACCGCATTGATGCGGCGGCCGCAGGCCTGGGCGCTGGTGCGGGCAACACCCCCATGGAAGTGCTGGTGGCCGTGTGCGAGCGCATGGGAATTGAGACCGGCGTCGATGTCTGGAAGATCCAGGATGTGGCCGAAGACCTGGTCGTGCCGCTGATGGACTTCCCCATTCGCGTTGACCGCGACGCGCTGACCCTGGGCTATGCGGGTGTGTACGGCAGCTTTTTGCTGTTCGCCAAGCGGGCCGAGAAGAAGTACGGCATTCCGGCTCGTGATCTGCTGGTCGAACTGGGCCGGCGCGGCATGGTCGGCGGCCAGGAAGACATGATCGAAGACACGGCGCTGACCATGGCGCGTGCGCGCGGGATCAAGGTCGCAGCATGAAGCGCCGTGCGCTGCTCAAGGCATCGGCGGCCTGGGGTCTGGCACAGTCCCCCCGGGCCTCTGCGGCCGATGATGGCAGCGCGCTGCGCATTGCCATCATCTCGCCCAACACCGGGGCGCTGGCGGCCTTTGCGCGATGCCGTATCCATGGTCACGGGCGCCCTGCAGCCGCCCATGGTGATCGCATTTCACGCGGCCGCGCGCTAGGTCGGCTACCAGCTACGCATGCTCTCCCTGGCCAAGGCCTTTGCATTTGCGGACACCGTGGGCCAGATAGGTCAGCCGTGTCTTGCACTGACCAACGAAGTCTGGTGGTCGCCGGCCTGGCCTTTCAGCTCGGGCTATACCAGCGCGAGTTCGGCCCAGGCGGCGCGCGAGCAGGAGACGCGCACCGGCAAGCCCAGGGTGCAGACGATGCGCTTTTCCCATGCCATGGTCGATCTGGCCGTGCAGGCCGCGTCAAGGCCAGGATCGTGGTCGGGCCGCTGAGCTTCTCAGGCCGCATGCCCAGCCGCAACGTCTGCTCCACACCCGCCGTGGGCGGTCAATGGCTGAATAACGCACAGGGCTGCAGGGAGCTGGAAGTCGTGGACAACACGCACTCGCCCTTCACTCCCGTCACGGCCTAGCTCACACAGGATCAGACCTGAGCAGGCCTTGCCCGTCCATTCATTTTCAATATTCGGAGCACCACATGGCACTTAACCCCGCAACCATTGAACAACTTGCCGAGCATCTGGAGACCTGCGAGTTGCAGGCCCACGATACCTTGAAGATCACCGACGCCCATCCCGATATGGACTGGGACGATGCCTACGCCATTCAGGCCGCCATCCTGGCTCGCAAGCTGGCGCGCGGCGCGCGCGTGGTGGGCCTCAAGGCCGGGCTGACCTCGCACGCCAAGATGAAGCAAATGGGCGTCACCGACCCGGTGTTCGGCTTTCTGGTGGACTACTTCAGCGTGCCTGATGGCGGCACGGTCAAGACCTCGGAGCTTATCCACCCCAAGGTGGAGCCCGAGATCGCCTTTGTGCTCAAGCATGCGCTCAAAGGGCCTGGCTGCCATATCGGCGCTGTGCTGGCCGCCACCGACTTTGTGATGCCCGGCATCGAGGTCATTGACAGCCGCTACCGCGACTTCAAGTTCGACCTCAAGAGCGTGGTGGCCGACAACACGTCGGCCGCGCGCTTTGTGGTCGGCGGCCAGCCCTTGCGCCCCGACGCCGTGGACCTGCGCACAGTAGGCCTGGTGCTGGAGAAAAACGGTCAGCCCGTGGCCATGGGGGCTGGTGCGGCGGTGCTGGGCCACCCGGCTGCGGCCATCGCCATGCTGGCCAACCACCTGGGCCGGCGTGGCCAGGAAATTCCGGCGGGCAGCCTGATTCTGTCGGGCGGCGCCACCGAGGCCGTGGCCGTGGCCGCTGGCGACCATGTGTGTTTGCGCGTGCAGGGGATGGGCAGCACCTCGATTCAGTTCGCCCCCTAAGTCGCTTCGCACCTTCCCCCTCTTTCTTCGGGGGGCGCTGTCCTCGCTACGGGCCGGCCCTTGCTCGGCCTCCCAGGCCTTAGCCGCGTCAGTTTTAAAGGCCAAGCACCAGGCTTTGAGGGGTTTGGGATTTGAGTCAGAGCTGTCTTGGCGCCTCCAAACGATGCGCACCCTCAAGTTTTTTCAGAACGACAACGGAGACAAGCAATGCAAAGAAGAGAGTTGATGACAGCGGTCGCCATGGCTGCCATGGCCATGGGCCTGCCCGGGCGCGCCCTGGCGCAGGCCGGCTATCCCACGCGCCCGGTGCGCATGATCGTGCCGTTTCCGGCGGGTGGCCCCACGGACGTCATGGGCCGCGCGGCTGCCAAGGCCATGTCCGACAAGCTGGGCCAGCCCTTTGTGGTGGAGAACAAGGCAGGGGCCGGCGGCAATATCGGCACGGACGCCGTGGCCAAGGCCGCAACCGATGGCTACACCATAGGGCTCACAGCCATCAGCAGTCTGGCCATTGCTCCCCACCTGTACAACAGCGTGCCCTTTGATGTGGAGAAGGACTTGCGTCCCATCTCCCTGGTCGGCACCACGCCTTGCGCGCTGGTGATCAACCCGGGGGCGCCGTTCTCCGACCTCAAGGGCATGGTGGCCTATGCCAAGGCCAATCCCGGCAAGGTGAATTACGCGACCTCTGGCATTGGCACCAGCAACCACCTGGCGGCCGAGTTGCTGCAGTCCGTGGCCGGCATCCAACTGACCAATGTGCCCTACAAGGGCTCGAGCCAGATCGTGCCCGATCTGCTGTCGGGCACGGTAATGATGAGCATGGAAAGCTCGCTGGCCACGACCTTGCAGCACATCAAGGCTGGCAAGCTGCGGGTCATTGCCGTGACCTCGCCCCAGCGTTCCAAGGCCTTGCCTGATGTGCCCACGGTGGCCGAGTCGGGTTACCCCGGCTTCGAGGTCGAGACCTGGTTCGGCCTGGTCGCGCCGGCCGCCACGCCCCAGGCCGTGATCACCAAGCTGCACCAGGCTTGGGAGCTCGGTGCCAAGACGGGCGAGGTACAGCAGGCCTTTGACAACATCTCGGGCAATCTGCGCGTCACCACGCCGCAGCAGTTCGCCGACTTCATCCGTGCCGAGAACAAGCGCTGGGGAGACTTGATTCGCAAGTTGGGGATTAAAGCGTAAGTACCCCCTGAACTCCTGCGCGGCCTCCTCCTGTCTCTTTGGGGGTGGGGCTACGTCCCCCTGGTGGGCCAGGGAGGTTTTGGGTGCTGTGCCCCGGGCCTGAGCTTTGCTACCTCATCCTTTTGGATGAGGGGCTGCCCACCAAGCTCAGCGCAATCGATAACTGATGGAAAAAAAGGTGCCAGATGCCATTCGCACAAATCTACATGCTGGAAGGTCGCAGCGAGGAACAGAAAAAGGCGGTGATTGAAAAGGTTACCCAGGCCCTGGTCGAGGCCGTTGGCGCTCCCGCCGCCAATGTGCGGGTCTGGATACACGATGTGCCCAAGGAGAACTGGGGCATTGCCGGCGTCAGTGCCAAAGAGCTGGGACGCTGACGGGGCGGAGGCTCAACCTCTCTTGATTACCTCGGTCTTAAATTCTTCAGCTTAGATCGACCAGAGTCTGTAGATGATTCAAAGCCTCCTATTTCCGCTTCAATAGGATCACTTGGATGTACGGTCCTGGGAAGTCATGGTGCATTCTTCGGCCTGGAACAGCAGAAGGCACTATGGCAATCCGCCTGTATGGCAGCGCCTGAACAACGCCGCGTAGCTGTCGGTGTCAATGTTAGGATGGCCGTTATGGAACGGTGGCCGATAGGTCGCGATAGGGCCAGGAACAGCGGCAATCGCTGTACAGCAGTCGTAGATCAACGAGGCTTGAGCGGCTGCAACGGGGCGATAGCTGCCTTGGAACACTGGCGACTCTGCGACCTGAACGACAGCTAACGCGGTTGGCTGACGCTGGTGCAGCTGGATACGATGTATCAATAACCACTCGCGCCGAAACAGGGAAGCTGTGGTTACCTGGGCAGGAAGACGGCCTCACATCCAGCACGCTGCTCCTAGACGAACTGTTGACGTCGCTCGCCAACGCCTGAAGATTCCCTCTCAACACAGACCTTGAAAGTCTCCAATGTCCAAGAAGATCTTCGTCAACCTGCCCGTCGCTGACCTGCCGAAGGCCAAGTCCTTCTATGAAGCAATCGGCGCCGTCAACAACCCGCAGTTCAGCGACAACACAGCCGCCTGCATGGTCGTCTCCGACAGCATCTACGTGATGCTGCTCACCCATCCGAAGTGGGCCACGTTCACCCAAAAGCCTATCGTCGACGCCCATGCTGCCAGCGAAGTTATGTTGTGCCTGAGCGCCGACGACCGCGCGGCCGTTGACAGCATGATTGAGGCCGTTTCCGCTCATGGAGGCAAGGCGGACGTGAACCCTTTGCAAGACCACGGCTTCATGTATGGCCGCAGCTTCGAGGACGTAGACGGCCACATTTGGGAAATCATGTTCATGGACATGAGCCAGATGCCTCAAGGCTGACGCAACCTCGACCATTGGCAATGCTTGCTTATGGACGTTTTCTGGCTTGCCTGCGCAGCAATGCATGATGCAGGCCGCCTGCTCAGGCCGGTAGCGCCAGTCTGTGGACTCCGCTGACAGCCTGACCTCTCCGGCGGGGATCGCATGCCGGGGTGTCCACTTCCTGGCATATCCGTGTGCTCACGCTATCGGCCAGTAGCGGACCTCCGAGCGCAGCTTTTTACAAGCACCCACTTTCACTGCCTGCAACGACGGGTGCCCGCTTCATCGCTTCAGTTGACGTGAATACGTCAGCAATATCGAATCGAACCTGGAACAGTCAACCACCTTCGTTGACAGGTACTCTTGAGCGCTTTTGGATATATCGTTAACGATGATCGCCCTGGCGTGAGATAGCCCCCTGAATCTCCGGACACGGTCCATCGCTTATCTTCGAGATAGGCATAGGACTGTGCGTATGACTAGGCATACAGAGACGATTGAGGTCATCACCCGAGACCAGCGCAGGCGGCGCTGGTCGGCTGCCGAGAAGGCTGCCTTGGTTCGCAAATCGTATGAACCGGGCATGAGCGTCTCGCTCGTGGCCCGCCAGGAGGGCGTGTCGGCGAGCACTTGGCGGCGATTGGATCGCGAAGGCGCACTGGTGGTCGTGAGCGCCGGCGAAGCGGTTGTGCCGGCTTCGGAGCTGGCCGCAGCTCGCGCCGAGATCGCCAAGCTGCAACGTGTGCTGGGCAAAAGCCCTTGGAGAACCAGATCCTCAAGGAAGCCGTGGAGCTTGCCGCAGCAAAAAAGTGGATTGCGCGCTCGCCCTTGTTGCCTGGGGACGACCGATGAAGTCGGTCTGCTCGGTGCTGAGCGTGGCGCGCTCGAATCTGCATGTGCGACATCACGGCTCTGCCCACTGGCAGGACAGCCGCAGAGGCCGCACTCCGGTCCAGGATGAGCTCTTGCTGGCTGACCTGAGGCGCCACATTGCCGAGTTGCCCAGCTATGGCTATCGCCGCGCCGGTGCGCTGCTCAATCGAGAGCGACGTTCGCAAGGTCAACAGGTGCTGAACCACAAGCGCATCTACCGGGTCATGGCGCAGCATCGACTGCTGTTGCCCAAGGCGCCCAAGCGACGGCGTTCGAGCCGTATTCACAATGGCCAGGTCAGTGTGCCGATGAGCAACATGCGCTGGTGCTCTGACGGCTTTGAGATCAAGTGCGATTCGGGCGAGACGGTCACAGCCACCTTCGCCAAGGACTGCTGCGACCGGGAGATCCTGGCCTGGCGAGCTTGGGAGGGCAAGGGACTTGCGGGAGAGCCTGTGCGCGACATGCTGGTGGAAGCCGTGGAGCGGCGCTTTGGCACGGCTGAAGCCGTGCCCCTGGAGCGTGAATTGGAGTTGCTCACCGACAACGACAGCGCCTACATCGCGCACGAGACGCGTGGCATTGCTAGATCGCTGGGCCTGAAGCCGATCAACACGCCCGTGTGTAGCCCGCAGAGCAACGGCATGGCCGAGAGCTTCGTCAACACCTTCAAGCGCGACTACATACCTGCGTGACGCGCCGACGGTGCTGGCGCAATTGCCGGGTGTGTTCGAGCACTTCAACGAAATCCACCCGCATTCGAGTTTGAAGATGATGTCGCCCAGGGAGTTCCGACGACGGCAGAATCACCCCTCCCATCAGGGCTAGCTTAGCGACAGGACGGTGTCCGGAACTACGGGGGCAAGATCACTATTCCAAGGTAGTGGCGCTCAAGAAGACCCGGCTCTTCAACTTGAACGCCACCGGCTGGGTGGCCGAGAAGGCCGAGGGTTTGGCACTGGTCGATGACTACACGTTGGCGCTGACCAACGACACCGACTTCGGTGTCTCGCTGGCCGTGCTGGACGCAAGCGGCAAGGAGATCGAAGGCTCGGACGTCACCAAATGCATGGTGGATGCCGACGGCAAGATCGTGAACGATGGCAAGTGCGCCAAGGGCGCGGCGAGCCCGCGCTTCACCACCAATGACGTCAACGATCGTGCGCAGCGACTGTGGACCTTCAGGCTCAGCAAGAAGTTGAGCGAATACGGCGCTCTCTGAATGACAGCGGTTGCACAAGCCGCTGTCCGCTGTAGCCCTGGACGCCGTACTGGCGCCAGTCAGCCCGCTCGCAGGGAGGCAGTGTTGACGCGGTGCACAGCGACCTGCGCTGGTGCTTCAACGGTCTGGATATCCAGTGCGCCCCGGGCCAGACCGTGACAGCCGCCACGCTTAAAATTGAGATGCGCATCAGATGTGCGAGCGCAT
This sequence comes from Comamonas testosteroni, assembly GCF_014076415.1. NCBI lineage: Bacteria > Pseudomonadati > Pseudomonadota > Betaproteobacteria > Burkholderiales > Comamonadaceae > Comamonas > Comamonas testosteroni. The sequence continues at coordinate 3,997,827 of NZ_CP043568.1, read as the reverse complement.
GCCTAATTCGGGCGGCTACGGGGCTAACTGCTCCCGCAAGGTTGCCAATATTTCTTCAGAAAGCGCAGGGTTGCCTGCTGCCGTGGCACGCGCGAGAACCAAGGCACCAACCATGCTGCTGAGGGTCACGATAGTCTGGGTACGTTTGGCTGCATCATCGCCTTGGAGCACGCTCATAAAGCGCTGGATATTGCGTTCCACTCCCTGGGCAAAAACCTCAGACATCTCAGGCCCCGCTCTTGCTGCATCTGCTGCCAATGCCGCAGCGGGGCAGCCTTCTCCGGGGTGATCGCGATGCGTCGCAGAAAGATAGCCATGCACCAGCGCGCGGAGTCTGGTTGCAGGCGCGCCATCCACCTCCGGGGACTCCAATCCGTCTAGCGGCGTGATGGTCCACTCAAATGCACGCAGGCAGGCCTCGCGTGCGAGAGCATCCTTGGACTCGAAGTGCCGGTACAGCCCGCCATGTGTCAAGCCCGCATCGCGTGTGATCTCTGCCACGCCCACGCCATCCAGGCCCTTTTCTCGATAAAGGCGCGCAGCGGCATCCACGATTCCTTCGCGGTTCTCGGCGGCCTGTGCTTTGCTCACTTTCATACGTTAGATGATACTCATCATCAAAACTCATTTATGATTGCGATCATCATCAATAAAATTGGGCTCAGATCCTGGGTTCAATAGCGGAAGGTGCAGCATGGGTCGTCGGGTAGTCATCACCGGTTTGGGCTTGGTCTCTCCTCTAGGGTGCAATGTAGAGCTGGCCTGGCAACGCCTGCTGGCCGGCCAGTCCGGGGTACGCGCCTTGAGCGCCGCAGTGGGTGAAGGCACAGGCGTCTCCATCGCCGGACGGGTGCCTGGCCTGGAGGAAGATCCGCAAGCCGGGTGGAGCCCCGAAGCCGTGATCTCGGCCAAGGAGCTACGCCGCATGGATCGCTTCATCGCGTTTGCATTGGGGGCGGCAGACCAGGCTCTGGCACACGCGCAATGGGCTCATCCAGGCGTCGAGCAACAGGAGCGCGCGGCAACGGTCATCGGCTCCGGCGTGGGCGGTTTCAGCACCATTGTTGAAGCGGTGCGAACCACGGATGGCAAAGGGCCGCAGCGCTTGTCGCCTTTCACCGTACCTGCCTTCCTGGCCAATCTGGCTTCGGGACAGGTGTCGATCAGGCACCAGCTCAAGGGCCCGCTGGGTGCTCCGGTGACGGCTTGTGCTGCCAGCATACAGGCCATTGGCGATGCGGCGCGTCTGATTCGCAATGACGAAGCGGACATGGCGCTCTGCGGTGGCAGCGAAGCCACGATTGACCGAGTTGCGCTCGGCAGCTTTGCTGCGGCAAAAGCAGTGACCACTTTCTGCGGCGGCGATCCCGCGAAGGCTTCCCGACCTTTCGATCAGGCACGGGACGGTTTTGTCATGGCCGAAGGTGCTGGCCTGCTGGTGCTGGAGGCACTGGATCATGCATTGGCGCGCGGCGCCAGGCCACTGGCCGAGGTCGTGGGCTATGGCACCTCTGCCGATGCATACCATGTCACCTCAGGTCCCGAGGATGGATCAGGCGCAGCGCGATCGATGCGCGCCGCGTTGCGACAGGCACAGTTGCACGCTCGTGATGTTCAACACCTGAATGCTCACGCAACCTCCACTCCCGTGGGTGACCGGGGAGAGCTGGCAGCCATTCGTCAAGTGTTTGGAGCAGGCTCCGGCCCCTCCATCACGGCTACCAAATCAGCCGTGGGTCACATGCTGGGAGCTGCAGGCGGAGCTGCTGCGATCTTCACAGTATTGGCCCTGCGCGACCAGATCGCGCCACCCGTGCTCAACCTGGAGCAGCCAGACCCTTTGGCGGACGGCCTGGACCTGATCGCCGGGAGTGCGCGTGCTCATGCAATAGAGCACGCCATGCTCAACGGATTTGGTTTCGGCGGTGTAAATGCGTCGTTGATCCTGAAGCGATTTATCGCCTGAGCCATACCTTTATCAGAGGCCTCATCAGGCCATATCGCACATGCGGCTCTTGGTAGATTCTGCAGGCTTCTCACCCGAACGAATGCCAATGGCCGGTAGTGCGGGTTCTATAGAAGCCTGCGTCAGCAGACGTTCGATGCACGTAGCAAGTCGTCTTAAGACTGCTTCAGAGGCTCTGGCGAAATAGAGCTTTCGTTCACAAGCCGACGTTCGGGATGAAGGCAGAGTAGATCACGGTCATGTTGTCACCATAGCCAAAAGAACTGCGATCAACAGTCCCAAATAGACCTTCGCGTGAACTCGATCTGGAATGCGCCCGATCCAAAGCGATGCTGCACGGATACCAATCCAGGAAGCGGCCACGAGCACAGCAGCAGCTCGTATGTCGATATAGCCGAGGTGCCACTCGCCAAGAGGTAACGGAGATTGAGTGGACAGGACGATGTAAGTCCCTGTTCCTGCCAGTGCGACCGGCAGTGATAGCGGATTCGCCATGGCGGTAGCTCGTGTCATTTCGATTCCACGGCGGCGCATCAGGGGAACGGTCATCACGCTGCCGCCGACCCCCAGCAATGCAGCAACCCACCCGATCACCAGGCCGGACAGTGCATTCGCCAGCGGCCCAGGGCGGTGCTGCTTTGCTGCGGGCTGAGCAAGAAACCCAGGTCTCAACCAGCAGTCCAGAATGGTCAGCACCATATAGGCCGCAAAGACCCAACGCAGCCATTCGCTTTGGACAACGGTTGCCGCAAGTGCGCCAAGTGCGGCCCCCGCGCCAATCGGTCCCAGCAAAGGCCTGACATTCGTCCAATCCACTGTTCCTGCGCGTTGGTGACGCCAAGTTGCCAGAAGCGCACCAAAGACCATCACGCAGGTGGATGTTGCAACGGCAATCTGCATGGCCGACTGCCCCACTGCGCTGTCTGGGGCATTCGATGTAGACAACAAGCGGTACAGCAGTGGAACCACCACGAATCCGCCACCAAAACCAAAGAGAACGGTAGTGACGCCCGTCACACATCCACAGACCGCCAACAACAAATACAAGGACACGGAAAACTCCATTGATGCAGGAGTCGTCACAGTAGATGGCACTGGAGTGGCGCGCTTTCGATGTTTGGTCAACAATATTTGCATTTCGGCCATTCGCTTCTTGCAGTCTCGCTGTGCGCAATCAATCACTGAACTCCCTCGATGCCACGCCTCGCGCCGTTGTGGCCATTGGCACCGACTACGCGCCTGGCACCGTTCTGGATACTCACAGCCACCGCCGAGCACAGTTCCTCTATGGTGCGACCGGATTGATGGAGGTCGGTACTGACGATGGCGCCTGGGTGATCCCTCCCCACTGTGGCGTGTGGATTCCAGCAGGCAAGCCGCACAAGGTGAAGATGGTGGGAGTCAACACTCGAAGCCTGTACATTGAGCCTGACGAGGTACCACGGAGCCAATCGCATTGCGAGGTGCTGGCCGTGTCCCCGCTGCTACGGCAACTGCTTGTCGAAGCCATCGACTTGCCGGCGCTGTATGACGAGTGCGGTCGCGATGGCGTGCTGATGTCGCTTTTGCTGTTGGAGGTCGGCCGCGCTGAAGCACTGCCGTTCTTTGCGCCGCTACCGCGAGATGAACGGCTGGCGACGCTATGCATTGCTTTCCTTCACCAGCCCGACGTGCGCTTGTCGCCACTGGCCTGGGCGCAGCAGCTGCACCAGAGTGAACGCACCTTCAGCCGGTTCTTTCGCTCGCAAACCGGAATATCGTTTTCAGAGTGGAGAAGCCAGGTGTGTCTTCTTTTTGCAATGTCCAAACTGGGGACCGGTGATTCGGTGACATCAGTGGCGCTTCAACTGGGCTATGACAGTCCGGGTGCCTTCTCCACGATGTTTCGCAAGAGGCTCGGGAGTAAGCCGTCAAACTTTATGGCGACAGAGCGGTAATCTGCGTTGATGGCCACGTAGTTCATTCACTACCGACTAGTGAACGTCTGCCTTCAGGAGCCGGTTTTTCAGATCAGTCCAACTTCGTACTTTGCTCTTCTTTGGAGGCACAGCCATCAAGCCGCTGCGCTCTGTACACGCCTCCAGCGTGGATGTGCTCTGTTTGGATCGAGGCATGCAACGGTCTTTTCTTTGATCGTCCACGCAATACCAACGTGTGGTGCGCAGAGGCTGAAAGTTGTGTAGCGACCAGTGGCAGGCTGGGTAAATAAAGGGGCAGAGCGGCTGCTGACATTGGCACCTTGGGAAGCAGTTGAAGCGACACCAGCCTAGCTCCGAGTCTCTGTCGGTTGGCAGTGATCGGCCACTAGCAGCCGCCACCGCAGGTTTCCGAACGGCGGCTTGAGGCGTTTGCTGTCGGTTCTCATCAGGTATGCCAGTCGACATTGAGCCGAACAGGGGTCACGACCGATCAGTACCTGCAGCTCGCATCACATCGGATACGTTTATTGAGAATAAGTCGCATTAGCAACTTATAATTTTTGCCGTGTAGTTGATCGCAACTCTTTGCGCCTGGGCTCCAGGGCTGTCTTATCGCCGCGCACGTTCGACCTCACTCATTGCTACTGGCTTTTTGGATCGTGCTGACCCGCTACTACAGAGACCTGTTGAATTTCTGCATGCGCAAAGTGAGAGACCGCGATACTGCGGCTGACTTGGCGCAGGAAAGCTATGCCCGTGTGCTTTCCATGCAGCAGAAGGGGCAGGTCATTCTTGAGCCGGGTGCATTGCTGAGGCAGGTGGCCTTGCGCGCCAAAATCGATATGGATAGACGGGCTGAGGTGCGCCAGCATCAAAGTATCGATTCATTGGAGGAGCTGGATCAGCCTGCGAGTCCTCTGCATCTGCAGCCCGAGCATGCCTATGCATCGTCTCAGAGCATTCAAGCGTATCTTGACACTATCGAGGGGCTGCCGCCTCGGTGTCGTGATGCCTTCTGCATGTACATCTTCGATGAGTTGCCCAACAAGGAAATTGCAGAGCGGATGGGGGTGTCGCTGAGCATGGTGAATCAGTACATCAGCCGCGGAAAACTTGCTTGTGCTGCGCGCAGAATGGAACTTGATAATGTCGAGTGATCGCAAATTCGCGTGCGTTTTGCGTAGCTGTTTCGCCGAGGGTGAATTTTTGCCCCACCCCGCGCATCCGTATCCCTAAGATGAGTCACTCTTTTGCATCCCAGCGCAATGTGCCAGCCTCCTTTGACGAGGCTGCGGAAGCGCGCGAGCTTGCGGATTTTTTCAGTCGACAGAATCCGGTGGATGTGGCGGCCGTCGAATGGCACTCGCGCTGGGAGCAAGGCTTGAGCGAGAGCGAGCATGAAGCCCTGCGTCAGTGGTTGGCTGAGGATGCTGCACATGACGCGGCATTTCGTCCTCTGACGCAAGACATGGCACTGCTGCGTTCTGCTCCTGCCGACATGGTTGCAAAAGCGCGTTCCTCGTTCAAGCGCGAAGCCATTGCCAGTGGTGGATCTTCTGCGCAGTCTTGCGGGGAGCCCGTGAAGCCGAAGGCGATGGAGGGACGGGCGCGCGCAGGCGCTCTGTTGAACTGGATGCAGCCGCGCTCTGCCTTGGTCGCTGCCTGTTGTGCTGCGGTCTTTGCGGCAGGGATTGGATGGCATCAATGGATGCTGCAGCCGACATTCGAGAGCAGCTATGTTGCGCAGAAGGGGCAGCAAAGGCTCGTCATCTTGCCAGATGGCACCGAGCTCGCCATGGACACTGACACCCAGGCTCAGGTCACCATGTACCGCGACCGCCGAGAAGTGCGGATTGCTGATGGACAAATCATGTTCTCTGTTGCCGCCGATCCCAAGAAACCATTTCATGTTCTCGCAGGGCCTGCGCGTGTCACGGTACTCGGGACACGATTTTCCGTTCGCTATCGCAACCAGGGGGCCGATGCCGGGGCTGTCAATGTTTCGGTGGAGAAGGGCCATGTACGGGTCGCCAACTCCCACAGCACCGCCAGCGCGAAGGCTGATCTGCCTGTCGATTTGCTGGCAGGACAAGGCCTGAGGGTGTCATCCAGTGGGATGCTAGGCCAGGTAGCCAGCGTTTTTCCCGGCAGTGTCGCCCTATGGCGCAAGGGCTTGGTGCGTTTTGATAACACCTCACTGGCTGATGCATTGCTGGAGCTGGAACGCTATGGCCCTACGGGCCTGGAGATCCGCGACCCGGCGGTTGCCGCTCTGACCATCGGCGGCAGCTACCCGATTGATAGACCTGGGGAGTTTGCGCGCATGCTGACCCAGATCCTGCCTGTGAAGCTGGTCAGCATGTCATCGGGGAAGACTGAAATCGTCAGTGCGCATTGAGCACTTCATGCTCAATGCGGCCATTTCGAATTTTTTCGGACTAGGGGTGTATTTCTGGTGATCTGATGCGTCTTAAAGAGTAGTGAGTTTCATTTTCATTCATTACTCGACGTTCGGAATCCCTCTCCATGCGCTTCACGCAGCCTCATTTCCAGCCCGCTCCTCTTGCTTTGGCCGCAGCCCTGGCAGTCCTCTCCCCGATGATTGCGCAGGCGCAACCCGCTGCTGATAGTGCAAAAAGCATCAGTTTCTCGATCACCTCCCAGCCATTGGGGAGCGCACTCAATGAGCTGGCAGCAGCCTCTGGCACCTCGATCGGGTTTGCTCCCGCGTTGGTTGCCGGCAAGACAGCGCGCCCCGTCCATGGAGCACTCACGCTGAAGCAGGCTGTGGAGCAGATGCTGGCTGGAAGCGGTTTGGTCGCCGTGACTCAAGGGGGTGGCCTGATCATCAAGGCCGTCGTGTCAAACGATGATTCCGCATCGCTGGCCACAGTCACGGTGACTGCACAGCTTGAGAGGGACGGCGTTACCGAGGGCACGGGCAGCTACACCCAGACGGGTCCCAGCCGGACGGCAACGGGTCTGAATCTCTCGCTACGCGAGACACCTCAATCCGTGACCGTCATGACGCGTCAGCGCATGGATGACTTCAAGCTGGAGACGCTGACCGATGTGATGGAACAGACACCCGGCATTGCCGTCTACAGGCAGAACAATGCCACTGACTTTCAAGCGCGTGGGGCAAAGGTAAACCTGCAGACCGATGGCATGGCGCAGCTGAGCAGTGGCTGGTACTACCTTACCAGCACCATGTTTTCACTCGACGATATGGCCGAGATCGACCGGATCGAGGTCCTCAAGGGTTCATCCGGTCTGGTTGTCGGCAAGGGCGACTATGGCGCCACGGTGAACATGGTCCGTAAACGCCCGACCCGTGAATTTCAGGCCAGTGTGCGTGCCAATGTGGGAAGCTGGGACACGTATCGAACACAGGCCGATGTGAGCGGTCCACTGAACGAGGCGGGTACGGTACGGGGGCGTCTGGTCGCTTCTGCCATGGACGCAGGGGGATTCCGCGATCATGAAAAGAGCAGCAGCAAGATGCTGTTCGGGGCACTCGAAGCGGACATCACTCCCGGCACGGTCCTCAACCTAGGTATGACTTATCGCGAACGCGATGCACAAGGCATCGGCACTACGCAGCCGATCCAGCGCTACACGCGGACAGGTGGTGAGGTGGCGTGGATGCCGCGCTCTTTCAACACCGGTGCCCCCTGGGGCGGATATTCCCAGAAAGGTCTCAATCTCTTCGGCAGTCTTGAGCAACGTCTGGTGGATGACTGGACAGCCACGCTCAAGTTTTCACATCAGAACGTATCCATGGACGATATGAAGGCTGGCTACTTCTACGACCAGGACCGCGCAAGCTTCGGCCGGTGGCGCAACATGGAAACCGATAACTGGAGCATCAATCTGGATGTGAAGGGGTCATTCGAGCTGTTGGGCCGCTCGCATGAAATTCTGGCCGGCGCAGGCGTATCGCGCTTTCACAGCAATGTGCAACTGCCGCTGAATGCATTGAATCTGGTGCCGCTCGGCAATCTCGGTATCAACATGGCACAGGGTGGGGCGGTGCTGCCTCAGCCCGATTTCAGTGTCTTGAACTACGGCAACAACAAATTCAGTCAGAAGCAGCGTTATGCCTATGCTGCAGGGCGCTTCCGGGTGGCTGATCCTCTGCAGTTGATCACGGGGTTGCGCGTTACACGGTTTGAAGAGCGTGACATCACACCCTACTGGTGGAACTATGACATGAAGGAAAACGGCGTGATCACCCCATATGCCGGGTTGGTCTACGAGGTGCAGCCGAACGTGTCGTTGTACGCAAGCTATGCCAACATTTTCCAGCCGCAGACGGCTCAGGATGCGCGGGGTGCAACGCTGGCACCGGAGAAGGGCAACACTTATGAGGTCGGCGCCAAGGCCGAGTTTTTCGACAAGCGCTTGAATGCCAGCATCGCTCACTTCTGGATGAAGACGGAAAACACCGCAGAGGAAAGTGGTGATCTCACTCCTGCGGGCAACACGGCCTACCGTGCGGTCTCGTCTGCAACGCGGCGTGGCTGGGAACTGGAGTTGGCGGGCGAACTCGCGCGCGGATGGCAAGCGCAGGGCAGTCTGGTGCAGCAAAGCAGCTCGCTCACCAGCGCCAGTCAATATCCGAAGTACCAGTTCAAGCTAGGCACGACCTATCGCTTTGATCAAGGCTCGTTGCGGGGACTTACTGTGGGTGCGGCCACACGCTGGCAGGGCAAGACCTCGATGAGCAATAGCGCTGCCACTTTGTCGCAGGGGGGTTATGCGGTGCTAGATCTGATGGCGCGCTATCAGGTCGATAGGCACCTGTCGTTCAGCCTGAACGTGAACAATGCACTGGACAAGAAGTACATGGCCGGGCTCACCAACTTTACCGCGGCAGGCTTGTTCTACACCTGGGGTGCTCCGCGCAGCGTCAATGTCGGAATGCGTTATGACTTCTGAATGCCTATATTCAAAGTTGAATGTTGGTACTTCGCTGCCTTGGGACTCGCAATGGTGGACCTCCACTGATTATGGGTAAGGCGGATAGAAACCCCGCGCTGACAGGCAACAAGCTTGCCCAGCCTTTGTTATGTGCTGTTCGACGCAGGGCCTGGACTGCAGGCCCTGCGTCGAACAGGAAGAAATCCAAAAGGCGCCAAGACGCCGAGCGCATTGGATACAACCTTGAAGATGAGGATCGCCGAGTGCAATTGCTTCCTGTATTTCATCGAATGGCTTTGTGCCTGCTAGTCAGTGGCCTGTGGTGCTCACAGGCGCAAGCGGGGTATCTCTGGGTACAGCCCGATGGGATGGAGGTCCGAGCCTACGTAGGAGAGTTGCACAGACCTTTAGACAAGTTGCCTGGATTGCTGGAGCCCAAGGCAATGCAAGCTGATGGCAAATCATTGCCAATTCAGACTGCGGTCAACCATATTGCTGCTCCCAAGCCCTTCAGCGATCTGCGCTTCTCCGCAACCGGGTTCGATGATGGAGTTCTTATCTACTATCAAGCTCGCTACGGTCGCCAGGACATTCAGGCTAGAAACGACTTGGAGCTGGTTCCGACCCACCCTGACGGAAACACCTTTCGATTGATATTCAAGGGACGAGCTGTTGCTGCGAGTCAAGTGAATATCGAAACGGGGGAAGGGTGGCGCCGTTCACTGACCCCGTCAAAGGACGGTACGGTTAGCTTCACGCCGTCTTTCCCTGGCCTGTATGTGCTTGAGGTATCGGCTCGTGTCAATGATGCAGTGGTTACTGTGGGCGGTAAAAAATATAACGATGTACGCTATACCGCGACGCTCAGTTTTACTGTCCCTCAGCAAGAGGGGAGGTGAGCTGTCTGGCGCTGGAAGCGCACCGCAATCGACTCTGTTGACGAGTATGAGCCAGTCATCGCGATAATTGAGGTGAAAGATAGCCAGGAGCAGTCCTTGAAGGCCTTCTCTCTGGTGAGTGCGTCTGGTGGGTTGAGACAGTTCATATCAGAGACACCAACGGCTGCTGCATCGCATTGCAGACTTGCGTGTAGAAGTCGGGACTTGTTCTGACAGCGGGCGTTGACGCCTTCAAGGAAAAGGCCGAGAGACTTGAGATCTCAAGGCCTTTTTGCGCTGGTGTTTATGTAGAGCGCAGGTTTCAGTGCCGCACCACTTGCTGGCCATGCAAATCGCTCAACACTTGCCGGATATAGCGACCTGCGGCTTGAACCCTGGACATATCTACACCGGTTTCATAGCCCATGGCATGCAAGGCATGGACCAGCTTTTCGGTGGCCAGATTGCCTGAGGCTCCCTGGGCATAGGGGCAGCCGCCCAGGCCCGCCACAGAGCTGTCGAAAATGCGCAGTCCCATCTCCAGCGAAGTGCAGACATTGGCTTCCGCCATACCATAGGTATCGTGAAAATGGCCCGCCAGGCGCGCGCCGGGAAGGTCCCTGAGGCAGACTTCCAGCAGCTTGCGTGTGGACTTGGGCGAACCGCGGCCAATCGTATCGCCCAGAGAAATCTCATGGCACCCCATGGCCAGAAGCTCTTGCGCAACCTGCAAGACTGCCTCTGCAGCAACATCGCCCTCATAGGGACAGCCCAACACGCAGGACACATAGCCACGCACGGGGACTCCTGCCTCCAGCGCCTTCTGCACCACAGGTCTGAAGCGATCCAGACTCTGCGCAATGCTGCAATTGATATTGCGTTGCGAGAAGGTTTCCGAAGCCGCACCAAAGACCGCCGCCTCGTCACAGCGAGCAGTCAGAGCAGCTTCCAGTCCTTGCAGATTGGGCGTCAATGCGCTGTAGCGAACTCCAGGGCTACGTTCGATCAAGGCCATCACTTCGGCGCTGCCGGCCATTTGCGGCACCCATCTGGGCGACACAAACGACGCTGCCTCGATAAAGCGCAGGCCTGCGCTGCTGAGCTGGTTGATCAGCTCGATCTTGGCATTCAATGGTACAGGCAGCTTTTCGTTTTGCAGGCCGTCGCGTGGCCCGACTTCCACGATCTTGACCTGGCGCTCTGATGCATTCGACATTGCTGTCCTCGCTTTCAGAACAGCTTGAGCAGAGCAGGAACGCTGAGCACGGCTGTGTAATAGCCCATGAACTGCACGCCGGTATTGAAGCCGAAGGTACGGGAGAGCAAGCCACCCATGAGGCCCATGGTCAAGATTACCAGCAGACCCAGCAGGCCGCCTTCCCAGACGCTGATCACGATGATCAGGCCGACAAAGGTGGCAATGATGGCTTCGTGGCTGACTTTGCGCGAGACAAACATTGCAGCACGGCGCGCGTAGTTCATCGCAAACGGATAGGACACCACTGCGGCAAGCAACACAGACAACAAGCCGTAGCCCAGAAACTCCCAGTGGCTCAGCAGGTTGTGCAGATTGTGGGTCTGGCCCGTAGCCGCATCCACCGTGAAGCGTGGAGGTGCATTGAACAACGGTGCGGCAGGGCCGGCAGCCACAGGACTCAGGGGCAAACCGAAGGCGATCAGCGGGATCAGCGTTTCAGCAATGTAGGTGGCTTCCGTCACGCCGTTCCGAGCGCTGAGCACCGTGGTCAGGCGGTGATAGGCGTGTTTGATGCGAGAGCCCACCAACTCGCCCAGCACCACGGTCATGGCCACAGGGCTGAATACAAAAGTTGCGCTGGAAATGGCGGCAGTCGTCAACGTCCAACGGGTCTGGGTTCGATCCAGAACCTTGAGAGGGTTGGGGAAATATCCCGACCAACCCTTGACATCAGGAGCCAGGTTGAACTGGCGAACCTTGTCGCGCAACATGCTCTTGCGGCCTGCGGGCGCCATGACGGTAAAGAGATCGGCGACCAGAGGTCCAATGGCGATACCCAGGAAGTAGCTGATGCTGAGCTTGGTGTCGTACTTTGCCGTCAGTGCCTGCAGAGCCAGAATCACCATCACAAAGGGCACGAGCAAAGCAATTGCACCCCAGCGGCCTTTGGAGAAATAAGCAATCAGCACGGCTGCGGCCAGAAAAATCCAGGGTGCAGTCTTGGTAATGGTTGAGCCGAATGGAGCCAGCATCACGGCAAACAGCACCGCCAGCGGCACGGCGACAAAGGCCGCTACAATGGCTCCCGAGACCATTTTGCGCAAGGCAATATGCGGCACGCCAAGTTTGCGCAGCAAGTCTGCATCCTGCAGCAAAGGCGTGGCGAGTGTATCTCCGGGAATGCCCAGCAGCGCTGTCGGAACGGCATGGGTCATGTGCTTGGCAACGGCACCAGCCAGAAAGAAGGTAAAGACGCCTGCCGGCGGAACGCCGAGCAACACGACAAGCAGGGTGAGTGGTGCCAGTGTCGTGGTTTCGTCGGTGCCGGAAACCAGTCCGATTGCAGCAAAGACGATGGCGCCGATCAGGCCCATGCCCGCGGCGACGCCGATTTGTTCAATGAGTTGAGGATCCATGCCGTGTACTCCTTGGGTTATTGGCCATCACGGCTTGGGGTTGCATTGGGCGTGACGAAAAGCTCGTAGAGCTTGAGTTCCTTGAGCTCCTGAATCACGACTTGGGGCAGGTCAGACACCGAACCCAGACCACCGGGCTGCTGCTCCAGCTCACGCAGCACCTCGGCGCGCCATTCAGGGTTGCTGGAGATGTCTTCTTCGGTCACCACACGTTTGGGAGGGAAGATGCGGGCGCAAATAACGCCAGCCAGAACACAGCCGGCCAGGCCGGCGAGCATGGCGTAGGCATGAGCCAGCTGTTTGGACTCGACCACCGAGCTCAGCCAGCGGCTGGCTGCAAAAAATCCGAGCACGCTGATGCCGATGCCAATCAGGATGGACCAGCTCAGGTGCTTGAGGTCGACGGTATCGCCCCAGACCTCAGCGAGTTGCCTGTGCGAGGCTTGCTTGTCGGAACTCATAGCCTTGTCTCCTTGCTTGTTGTTGTTCCCGTTTCGGGTAAAAAAGCCTCGCCCGGATGTGCCTGGCGAGGCTGAGGATGCTTAGTGCTGGGCGCGAATTTCTTGCAGCACTTCCAGTGCGCGATCGGTGCGCACGTCATGCTCGGCAGCCAGGCGCTTGGCGACGATCTCTACTTCTTCACCAACGGCACCTGCGACCAGCGCAATATTGCGAGCGTGAAGTGCCATATGGCCACGCTGAATGCCTTCGGTGGCCAGCGCGCGCAAAGCACCCAGGTTCTGGGCCAGACCCACGGCGGCGGCAATCTCGCCCAGTTCCTGGGCGGACTTCACCTCCATGATCTTGAGTGCCAGGCGCGCCAGCGGATGGGTCTTGGTGGCCCCACCCACCAAGCCCACGGGCATGGGCAGTTCGATGGTTCCCACCAAAGCACCGGCATTGTCTTTTTCCCAGTGCGTCAGCGAGGTGTATTGGCCGTTGCGGCTGGCATAGGCATGGGCACCGGCTTCGACCGCGCGCCAATCGTTGCCTGTAGCGACGATGACGGGGTCGATGCCATTCATGATGCCCTTGTTGTGGGTAGCGGCGCGGTAGGGGTCAATGGCTGCGAAAGTGTAGGCGTCGAGCACGCCTTCAATAATTGCTTCGCCGCTGCGCTCTTTTGTGGCCAAGGTTTGTGGTGTCAGGCGTACACGAGCACGGGCCAGGCGCAGATCTGCCAGGTTCGAGAGAATGCGCAGGCGTACCGAGCCACCGGTAATCTTTTCCACCAATGGCGAGACCGATTCAGCCATGGTGTTCACGGTGTTGGCACCCATGGCATCGCGCACGTCCACGATCAAGTGCATCACGACCATAGGGCCGCGTGGAGAATCAGGGAAGACATGGATTTCGATGTCCTTGCAGCCGCCGCCCAGGCTGATCAGCACCTTGTCTCGACTATTGGCTTGCGCGAGGATCTCATCGCGAGCCTTGAACAAGGCCAGTCTTGCACCATAGGGGTCGCTGATGCCGACGATTTGCACCTGCGCACGCATCAGCGGCAAGGTACTCGACGTTTCAAAGCCTCCGTCTTCACGGGCCAGCTTGGCCATAAAGGAAGCAGCAGCAATGATGGAGGGCTCTTCCACTGCGAGCGGAATCAGCACATCGCGGCCGTTGATGCGGAAGTTGCCTGCGACGCCCATGGGTAGCTCGAACGTGCCCACCACATTTTCGATCATGCCGTCAGCCAAGGTGGCGGGCAGGGCGCCCGCTTGGGTCAGTAGATTGCGTTCTTCGGCGCTGAGATTGCACGCGGTGGCGACATGCTCCCAGCGCTGTGCGGGGGTGAGAGCTCGGAAATTGGGAAGACGCGAATCGACGGCCATGAAAACTCCTACAGATCCAAATCTGGATATCAATACAAGGGGACGGTTGGCCGAGAATTTATTCAAACTGTACCTTTTAATACAGGTACAGTTTGCAAGAACAGTACTACCACAATGCAGCATTGGACCCATCTGCATACATACTGGCAACTCACGATCTAGGAGACTTGAATGGCGGGTGGTAGCAAGCGTCAGGCCCCTATTGCAGAGCGTTTAGCTGATTTGATAGGGCAGCAAATAACCGATGGCGTGTATCGTGCAGGGGACAAGCTGCCGTCCTTGCGTGAGCTGGCGCATTTGCACAGTTACGCCAAAAACACCGTGGTGGCAGCCTTTGACCTTTTGGTCTCGCGCGGCTTGGTGGAGTCACGGCGCGGTGCCGGCTTTTATGTTCAACCCCAGGCCCGCCATGCGGTTCAGGATGAAGACGCAGGGCAGCTCAATCGTGCGATGGATGTGGTCTGGTTGATGCGCGAGCAACTCAAGACCCTGCCAGATGCTGTCGCGGTTGGCGATGGATTTCCGCCTATAGAGTGGCTGGCCGATATGCGCATGGATCGCTATCACCAGAAAGTGGTGCGAACCGGACTGGGGTCCCTGTTTCGCTATGGCAGCCGCTTTGGCTATGCGCCGCTGCGCGATAGCCTGGTGCGCAAGCTGGGTGTGTTCAGCCTGGGTGTCACACCTCAGCAACTGGTCCTGACCCAAGGTGCGAATGAAGCCATGGATCTGGTGATTCGCTACTTCGTTCCTCCCGGCGCGACGGTGCTAGTGGACGATCCTGGCTACTACCTGCTGTTCGGCAAGCTCAAGCTGGCAGGAGCACGCGTGTTGGGAGTCCCCAGGCAAGCCGATGGGCCCGATGTCCAGGCTTTGGAGCAGTTGCTGTTGACCGAGCGCCCGCGCTTGTTCTTTACCCAGTCTCTGGCGCACAACCCCACTGGCTCGGACATCAGCGCTGCCAAGGCTTACCGCGTCCTGCAGCTGGCAGAACGGCACAACCTCTTGCTGGTAGAGAACGACCCATTGGCCGATTTCAAACCGACTTCGTCAGTGCGTTTGTCCACGCTGGATCAGCTGGAACGCACGATTTATATAGGCAGTTTTTCCAAGTCATTTTCTGCAGCCCTTCGCGTGGGATTCATCGCCTGCAGCGCTGCTCTAGCCAGCGACCTGGCAGATTTGCGATCACTGATCCATGTGAGCGGGTCCGAATACTGCGAGCGCATGGTCGATGTGATGCTCCGCGAAGGCCATTACGAGCGGCATCTCGTGCGCTTGCGCCAACGTTTGGGCAAGGCAACGGAGCAGGCGCTGGATTGGTTGGAGATGCACGAGTGCAAGGTGTTTGCGCGTAACCCTCAGTCGCTATACCTCTGGGCCACGTTCCCCGGCAATCCCGATGCCGTGCGTCTAGCCGAGCGTTTGCTCGCCCACAAAGTCACCATGGCTCCGGGCCATGTTTTCAACCTCGATCCGAGCCAGACATCGCCTTGGTCGCGCTGCAATGTAGGTGCCATGCTGGACCCCCGCTTTGAGGTGGCCTATCGAGCAATGCAGGAGCTGCGCTAGTCGCTTCTGCACCGCTTTGCGGAACTCACTCGTTGAGGTCCAAAAAGAGAGAGATGGCTTCGGTCGAGAACCGCCTTCCCTGGACTCATTGACGCTACGGGGCTTGTGGTTGCCGATCACGGACCGCTACCTGAGCGGCCTCCATCGCCAATACCTGTTTGGGAGCGTCGTCTGTCTTGAGCGGCGCTTCGTCCTCGGAGTCGGCTGCCTGGCTATATTGGCTCGCGCGTATGGGGCGCTGCCCAGACCAGTGCCAACAACTTGTTCATGCGCGGTTTCCTCGCGGAAGGCAAAACCTACCTGGATGGTCTGCGCATTCGTCTGGATAGTTATTTCGGCTACTTTGCGGAAATATCTTTTGCTTTGGAGCGTGTCGAGGTGCTGAGAGGCCCGGCTTCGGTTCTCTATTGCCAGGCGTCTGGAGGCCTTGTCGTCAGTTGACCTGCATCTGGGCCTTGCGTGCCGCATCGCCCAGTCGTTTGTATTCGGACTGTGTCAGTGCTTCGAAGGCTTGTGCCGCAGACCCCTTGGGGGTGAATCCGGCCTGTACCAGCTTGTCCTTGACGGCGGGATCGCTCAGGGCCTGGTTGATGGCAGTATTGAGTCTGGCTGTGATCGCTGGATCCAGCTTGGCTGGGCCATATACGCCGAACCATGGATCGACTGCGTAGCCTTTGAGGCCGCTCTCCGCGATTGTCGGCACATTGGGTAAGGATGGACTGCGCTCGCTACCAGCCACGGCCAGTGCTTTGAGCTTGCCTGCCTGAATGTGCGGCAGGGACGCGGGCAGGTTATCAAACATGGCGGGCAGGTGGCCGCCAAGCATGTCGGTAATACCCGGTACGCTGCCTTTGTAGGGCACATGGACAGTATCCAGGCCTGTCATTTGCGCAAACATCACGCCAGCCAGGTGCATGCTGGTTCCGGCGCCGGCCGTACCGTACTGAAAGCCTGGGTTCGCTTTGATATAGGCGATGAGCTCCTGCACGTTGTTTGCCGGGAAGCCCTTGCCCACTTCCAGCACGATGGTGGAATAGCCCAGCATGGAGACTGCAGTGAAGTCCTTGCGGGGATCAAACGCCATCGATTTGTAGATGTGCGGGTTGAGCGCATTGGTGGAGATGGCTCCGAAACCGATCGTGTAGCCGTCGGGCTTGGACTTGGCCACGGCATCCATGCCGATATTGCCTCCGGCGCCAGGCTTGTTCTCGATCACCACCGGCTGACCCAGTGTGCGTGCCATGTGCTCACCCACGACTCGTGCCACAAGATCGGTCGTTCCTCCAGCCAGATAGGGAACGACAAAGGTAATGGGTTTTTGCGGGAAAGCTGCTTCTGCGCGAGCGGTTGCCATGGTGGTGAGCGCACCTACGGCGCCAATTGAGGCGAGTATCAGTCGACGGTTCATTGAGGTCTCCTTGGTAGTTCTATTGAGTAGCGTTTGAAGTCAAGATCCGGACTCTGCTTGAAGCAAGGCCTTGGAGGCTGCTATCACCCGAGTCAGAGTGAAAAGCAGTGTATTTGTTCAATGCGGTCCGTGGGAGCTCGGTCTGGCAACTGTTGGCCAAGTGATAGACACGGATGCGGGGCGGGCGCTGGCAACCCATGGACCTGTAGCCAATGGAAGCCTCGAAAGGGGGAGGGGGCCTTCATAATCAAGGCCTCCAACTTGTTCGAGATGCCTACTTTTCGTTATGGATAAATTGTTGTTGCAGCAGCTGGTGCTGAAACGGCTGGCCGAGGACCTTCTGCAAGTCGAGCAGGCAGCGAGGGTTGCCCATGAAGCGGCGACTCATGAGGAAAATATCGCCGAAAACAAATACGACACATTGGGTCTCGAAGCTGCCTATCTGGCTGCTGGCCAAGCTCGCCGCGCGGAGGCCATCCGCCAAGCAATGGCCAATTGGCGCAAGTTCCGCCCGCAGCCCTACAACGCCAGCCAAGGTATACAGCTCGGCGCACTGATCTGCCTGGTGGATTCGGACGACAAGCAACAACAGATCTTTCTCGGCCCGGCTGGGGGGAACATGAAGTTGCTCAACGGCGCTGAGCTCATCCAGGTCATCAGCAGCAAAGCCCCCTTGGGCAGGGCTATGCTGGGTAAGTGCGAGGGTGATGAGGTGTCGGTACAGGCCGCTCCGGTCCGACCGCAGTTCGAGGTGCTGTGGGTTCAATAAGCCGCGAGCAAGTTCACGCTGGATTGATCGGAAATCATCTGTTTCAAGCCCTTCAGGCTGGCTCATGGCCGGAAGGCTGCGGCGTCATGAATTCCTGGAGCAGACATTTGATGTGAGCGCCAGATCTTCCTGTGCCTGATTTCGGGGTCACAAGTGAATGGAGCGTTCGGCCAGAAGCTGACTTTCATGGCTTTTTATCGAGTGACAGCTTCCCGCCTCAAAGGAGGCGTTACTCAAACTCAGCCACGATGAGCGACGCCGATTCGGCCATCGCCACCAACAATTTCTCAGCAGCCACAAAGGTCGTGGGGCAACTCTGCCGCATATAATTTCCACACTATGACCCGTCGTCTGGCCATGTTCTTCGTGATGCTGAGCATCTTCTGGCAAGCCCTTGCTGTGGCTGGTCAGATGCCTGTCTTCGCGTCTCATGAAGAACTCGAGCACGCGGCGATGCATCTGCAAGAGGAAGGTCACCACCACCATGATGATGGTGTCGTGGAGCTTGATGACTCCTCTGACTCCAAACTGCACATGATGGCCGATGGAATGCCATCCGCAGCGCTCGAGGTGTTTGCCTTGAATGTTCCTGCACCGGACTGGGGTAGCTCTTCGCCCAGCCCAACCCTCGATTCCATACTCCCATATCCCATCTTGGAAGGCCTTCGACGGCCTCCCAGACATACAGCCTAGCTCTCTTTAGGTCGGCTTCATTCGCCTGAAGCCATCCCTTCGTTCGTGCATGCCATGTCTGTCGCAGTACATAGCGACGGCGTTTCATCGCACTCAGAGCATCTAGAGGCTTTGTGAACCCCAAATTCAAATGGAGGCTCTGCATCCTTGCAGGGCTGACGTCGGCGTGCACTTCTTATGCACAGCCGGCGGAAGGCGTTGCTGCGTCCAGTTTGAGCAGCAACATTCAAAAAACAACCCTGGCATCTGCCGTTGAGGCGGCCTGGAATCGCGCCGTTGCCTCTGCGGAGGCAGCAGGCATTTCTCGGCAGGCCATTGCAGAAAAGACAGCATCAAGTGCTCTTTGGGCGGCACCTCCCTCAGTGGAGTTGAGCCACCGAAACGATCGTCTGCAAAGCAACAACGGTGTCCGCGAGACGGAAGTCGCGTTGGCCGTCCCTCTCTGGCTTCCTGGGCAGAAAAGTGCCAAACAGCAGGCCGCGGACTCGCTGTCATCTCTCTCTTTGCTATCTGAGGCCGAGGGGAAGCTGCGTATTGCTGAAGTCGTCCGTGAGCTTCATTGGCAGATTGCGGAGCTGCAGGCCAACCAATCGCTGTCAAAGCAACAGACCAGCACTTTTGCGGCCATCGCATCCGACGTGGATAAGCGTGTCAAAGCCGGTGATCTGGCAAGAGCAGATGCCTTGGCAGCCAAAGGGGAGCTTTTAAGCGCACAAGCAGCTCAGTCGCAGGCTGAAACCCAGCTTGAAGCAGCAAAGCGTCAGTGGACAGCGCTGACGGGCCTGGCTCAGACGCCTGACGCTACGTTGGCAAGTGTTGAAAGCCCGTCTCCTCGCCAGTTGGCTGAGCACCCCGAGTTGTTGCGTGCGCAACAACAGGTAGACCTGGCACGCAAGCGTGTGGGCTTGGTTGCCAAATCGAATCGCAGTGCTCCAGAGCTGATCACCAAGCTCAGGCAGGACATGCCGGGCCATGGCCAGGGTTCCGCCTACAGCCTGGGGCTTGCTGTTCGTATCCCATTTGGCACTGACGATAGAAATGCGCCATTGCAGGCTGCCGCCTTGACCGAGCTGGAAGTGGCTCAAAGCAAGGAGCAGGTGCTTCGCACTCAGTTGTCTGCTCGCATGGAGAGCGCCAAGGCGGCAGCACAAGCAAGCCAGACGCAGCTGCAGACAGAGCGCGAAAAAGCCACTTTGCTCAACGAGAGAGCCGGGTTGATTCGCGCCTCTTTCAACGCAGGCGAAACATCTCTCCCGGAACTCCTGCGCGCAGCCAGTGCGGCTGCTCAAGCCGACTACAGCGCTGCTCGCCAGGAGGCTGCATTTGGCCTCGCACGAGCACGCCTTCAACAAGCCTACGGACAACTGCCATGAATTCCCCGCTTTCAATTCCTCGCGTTGCTAAACGCTTGCTCTTACTGGGCAGCTTCGCTCTTTCTTCGGGGTTCGCTTTCGCATCCCCTGGTGCACACGGCCCCAATGGAGAGCATTTGGACGCCGCCCCTACTGCGGGAGCTACTTCCTCTTCACCACGACTCGAGGCCAAGTCCGAGAGCTATGAGCTGGTTGGCCGTCTCCAAGGTGGCGAGTTCTCCATGTTTATCAACCGCTTCGCGACCAATGAACCTGTTGACCAGGCCAAGGTGGAAGTCGAGCTGGGTCAGCTGAAAGCCCTTGCGCCTTATCACTCGGACCAGGGCGACTATGCCGTGGCTGACGAGAAGTTCTTGGCAGAACTGGGCAAGAAAGGTTCACACGCACTGGTGATCACGATCCTGGATGGCAAAGAGTCTGACTTGCTGGATGGAACCTTGGTGGTCGGAGCAACAACGGCTGCTACTGAGGCCGCCCATGCTCATGGAGAGGAAAACGCTTTGCTGCTTGGCGCTCTGGCAATTGCAGCGTTGGCGGCAGTCGGTGGATTGGGATGGCTCTTGGGCCGTGGCTCTAACAGCAAGCTAGTAAAGGGAGGCGCCCAATGAAGCGCATCGTCATCATGTCTGCGGTCTTGGCCGCCACCATGGCTCAGGCTTCTCCCGGCGCTCATGGCCCCAACGGAGAGCATCTGGATACGGCCTCGGCCACTCCATCGGCAGCAGGCTTGAGTCGCCTGCCTGATGGCAGCGTCAATGTGCCCATGCTGTCCCAGCGTCGATTGGCAATTCGCACGGAAATTGCCTCGATGTCCGAAGCAAGCGCAACCACCGAACTGCCAGCCAAAGTCATTGCAGACCCCAATGCCAGTGGCCTGGTTCAGACGGTTGTGGGCGGAAAGATTGAGGCCGCAGCCCAAGGCCTGCCGTTCGCGGGCAAGAGCGTGCGCAAAGGAGAAGTCCTGGCGGTTGTGGCCCATCACGCAGACCCCCTTGCCTTATCTGGGCAGCGTTCCCAGTTGGCCGAACTCAGAGGCGCCCGAGAAATCGCGCAAAAGCGTGTGGAGCGACTCAAGGGGCTTGAAGGCACTGTTCCACGCAAAGAGATCGAGGCGGCTCAGACAGAACTTTCAAGCCTGAAGGCGCGTGAAAGCGCAATCGGTGGCGGCCTGGCGGCCAAGGAAAGCGTGGTGGCGCCCGTCTCGGGTGTCATCGCCAGCGCCAACGTGGTGCTTGGCCAGGTTGTCGAATCCAAGGATGTCCTGTTTGAGATTACGGATCCATCCAAGATCATGGTGGAGGCCACAACCGCAGATCCTGCTCTAGCAGCCAACATCAGCACAGCAACGATCAAAGCGACGCCAGGTGTCCGTTTGGAGCTCATTGGTGCCGGTCGTCGCTTGCGTGACGGCGTGCTGCCATTGACCTTCAAGGCGGTCGCAGCCGATGGTACTCAGCAAATGCCGATTGCTATCGGCCAGCCCGTCACCGTCATTGCCAACTCCAAGCAAAGTGTCAAAGGCTTTGTTCTGCCTGCACAGGCAGTCACCCGCAATCCAGCCAATGAGCCAGTCATCTGGATCAAGTCAGGTGCAGAGCGCTATATCCCGCAACCCGTGCAGTACCAAGCGCTGGACGCGAACCGGATCGTCGTCACCAAGGGACTTGGCGATGAAAACCGGGTCGTGGTTCAAGGTGCGGCGCTGATCGCACAAATCCGCTGAACTGTGAGGTGACACATGTTCAACTGGATTGTTCGCAGCAGCCTGCATAACCGGCTGTTTGTGCTGGCGTTCGCTGCGATATTGATGATCTACGGGATCATCACGGCAGTCAAAACGCCTGTTGACGTCTTCCCGGACCTCAACAAACCTCTGATTACCGTTCTGACTGAAGCCGGGGGCATGGCTCCTGAAGAAGTCGAGCAGTTGGTGACTTTCCCCATTGAAACCGCATTGAATGGCATGCCGGGGGTGACTCGCGTGCGCTCCATGTCTGGGGTCGGCTTGTCGATTCTCTATGCCGAGTTTGACTGGGGCACTGACATCTACCGTAATCGCCAGTTGGTGGCGGAGCGGCTTGCCCTTGTGCGAGAACGACTTCCCGCTGATGTGGTGCCTGTGATGGGACCTGTGTCCTCCATCATGGGTGAGGTCATGCTGCTGGCCTTGCCCTTGAATGTGAGCGAAAAAGGCGCATCGGCCGCAACCCCCATGCAGGCTCGGGAGTATGCAGACTTTGTGCTGCGCCCCCGCTTGCTGGCTGTCCAAGGGGTTTCGCAAGTCATTCCCATCGGGGGTGAAGTACGTCAATTGCGTGTGGAGCCTGACACCGCCCGGATGGCTCAGTTCGGCGTCACCCTTTCTCAGCTGGAAACGGCTCTCAAGGGGTTTGCTGGCAACGCAGGCGGTGGTTTCATCGACCTCAATAGCAAGGAGTATCTGATCCGCCACATTGGGCGTACCAACAAGGTCGAGGACCTGCAGTCCGCTGCAGTGGCCTGGCGCGATGGCCGTCCGATCCGCCTGGAGCAAGTTGCCAATGTCCGCTTCGCTGCGGCCATGAAGCGCGGTGACGGTGGTTACAACGGCTCTCCTGCGGTCATCGTCAGCGTTCAGAAGCAACCTGAAGCCGATACCGTTCGCGTGACTCGTGACATCGAGCAAGCGCTTCGTGAACTGAGTAAAGGTCGCCCCGAAGGAATCAGCGAACCCAGAGCCTTGTTCCGGCAGGCAGACTTCATTGAAGCCTCCATTGGCAATGTGACAGAAGCACTGCGTGACGGGGCCATCATGGTCGCCATCGTGCTGTTTGCCTTCCTGCTTTCAGCCAGAACCACGTTGATCTCACTGGTCGCGATCCCTCTGTCGCTGGCGGCCACGGCGCTGGTATTCCACTGGTTGGGCCAATCCATCAATGTGATGACCTTGGGTGGACTTGCCATTGCCATCGGAGAGCTGGTTGACGATGCGGTGGTGGACGTGGAAAACATTCTGCGCAGACTCAAGCAAAACCGGGAGCTGGAGCACCCGATGCCGACGCTTGAGGTTGTCCGCAAAGCCAGCGTGGAGGTTCGCTCCGGCATCGTCTATGCCACGGCCATCGTGGTGCTGGTGTTCGTGCCGCTGTTTGCCCTGCCAGGAGTCGAAGGCCGCTTGTTCTCGCCGCTGGGGATCGCCTACATCATCTCCATCCTGGCATCCATGCTGGTATCGATGACAGTGACGCCGGTGCTGTGTTCCTACCTGCTGCCAAGGATGAGGCGCATCGATCATGGAGACAGTCCCATCGTCAAGCGCCTCAAGCATTGGGATGAAAAGCTGCTGGCCTGGTCTTTCCCAAGAAGCAAGGCGCTGATGGCTGCGGCCTTGGCCGCAGTAGTGATTGCACTAGCCAGCGTTCCTTTCTTCCCAAGGGCGTTCCTGCCAGCCTTCAATGAAGGCTCGCTGGTTCTGGGCATGGTGTTCAATCCGGGGACGTCATTGGCAGAAGCCAATCGCATGGGCTCCTTGGCTGAGACCTTGATCATGGAGGTGCCCGAGGTCACCCAAGTCGGGCGCAGAACAGGTCGAGCCGAGCTGGACGAGCATGCCGAAGGGGTTCACTCTGCGGAGATCGACGTGGATCTGAAGCGCAGCGAGCGTGATCGTGAAGCCGTAATGGCTGATATTCGCGCAAAGCTGTCCGTGCTGCCTGCACAAGTTGCTGTAGGCCAGCCGATTTCTCACCGACTGGATCATTTGCTGTCTGGTGTCCGCGCTCAGATCGCCTTGAAGATTTCCGGTGACGATACCGACACCCTGCGTGGTTTGGCCGAACAGATGCGCCAAAGTCTTTCAAGCATCCCTGGCCTGGTTGACCTGACCGTCGAGAAGCAAGTGCTGATTCCTCAGATTACTGTGCGTCTTGACCATCAGAAGGCAGCTCAGATGGGCTTGGCTCCTGGAGAGGCTATTCGTGTGCTGCAAGCGCTGACGGATGGTGCTCATGGTGCACAGATCGTGGATGGCCCGCGTCGCTACGAGCTGGTGCTGCGTTTGCCTGATGAAGGTCGCAGCCCGCAAGACCTGGCTCGAACCCTGATCGACACACCGGCCGGCCGCATTCCCGTCTCGGCTATCGCGA
Source organism: Comamonas testosteroni (assembly GCF_014076415.1). Taxonomy (NCBI): domain Bacteria; kingdom Pseudomonadati; phylum Pseudomonadota; class Betaproteobacteria; order Burkholderiales; family Comamonadaceae; genus Comamonas; species Comamonas testosteroni. The sequence continues at coordinate 3,973,757 of NZ_CP043568.1, read as the reverse complement.
CGGTTTCCGAGACGGATGGACCCAACCAGATCGGCCGGGAAAACGGCCGCCGTCGCATCGTGGTCTATGCCAACACGGATGGCTCGGACATGAGTCGTATCGTGCGTGACATTCGTGCGGCGATCGATCGCACCCAGCTGCCGACCGGCAACTCCATCTCTCTGGAAGGTCAGTTCCAGGCTCAGGAGCAGGCGACGCAGAAGATTGTCTGGCTCTCACTGATGTCTCTGGCATTGGTGTTCCTGGTGCTGTACACGCGCTACCGCTCAACCACGCTGGCCTTGATCATCATGGCCAATATCCCATTGGCACTGGTAGGCAGCGTGATTGCCATGTGGCTTTCAGGGATCACGCTTTCCGTTGCGTCCATGGTCGGCTTTATTACCTTGACGGGTATTGCGGTTCGCAACGGCATCCTCAAGGTGAGCCACTACATCAACCTCTGCAAGTTTGAAGGGGAGCAGTTCGGCCAGCCCATGGTTGTCCGAGGCTCGCTGGAGCGCTTGACGCCTGTGCTGATGACCGCGCTGGTCGCTGCGTTTGCCCTGACGCCTTTGCTGCTGTCAGCAGATGCCGCAGGCAAGGAAATCCTGCACCCAGTCGCGGTGGTCATCTTCGGTGGCTTGGTGAGCTCCACTCTCCTCGACACCCTGTTGACCCCCTTGATGTATCTGGCGTTTGGCAAAAAGGCCACCGAAAGGCTTCTGGCATCAAATCCAGATGCCGAGGGCACACCTGAGCAGCAAGAAGCGTTTTAAGGCAATGACGGGCTTTGAGGCGCAGCCCTTGATGCGCCTCGCTTTAGCTAGGAATAGTTATGAAAAAACTGCTGTCTGCAGCTGTACTGGGCCTTTCTCTGATCAGCATGAATGCCATAGCGCATGGCACTGCCAAGCCTCAGCACGGTGGCATTGTCCAGTCGGCCAGCGATCTGTCCTTTGAACTGGTTCAACAGTCCAATGGTGCTGCCATCTACGTTATTGATCATGATGATCCTGCTGACGTGAGCAAGATGGGCGGCAAACTGACTGTGCTCAATGGCGCAGAAAAGTCTGAAGCTGACATCAAGCCTGCTGGTGGAAACAAGCTCGAAACAACGGGCGTCAAGGTTGCGAAGGGCAGCAAAGTTGTTGCGACCATCACCGGTGTTGAAGGCCAAACTGTCACCGTACGCTTCTCGATGAAGTAATACCCAAAGGTAAGACGAGGTAGCTATGAATGTTCTGGCAAACCGTGGAGTTGTCGCCGCACTCAGCGCAGCAGTTCTATTTGGAGCAGGTACACCAGCAGTCAAGATGCTGCTGGAGCATGCCAGTCCCTGGTTGATGGCAGGCATTCTCTACCTCGGCTCTGGCATCGGCTTGCTGATCTACAGGCTGATTACGAAAGCTCCTGCCGTAGCCCTGAAACGTAATGAGATGGGCTGGCTGGCCGGAGCCGTTGTAGCAGGCGGCATGATGGGGCCGCTGCTCTTGATGACAGGCTTGTCCGGGATGGCTGCAACCGATGCCTCTCTGCTGCTCAATGCAGAAGGTGTGCTGACAGCTGTTCTTGCCTGGTTTGTGTTCAAGGAAAATTTTGATCGCCGTATTGCCTTGGGTATGGTTGCAATCGTCGCTGGTGCAGTCGTGCTCAGTTGGCCAAGTCAAACAGGCACTGCCAGTCTTTGGCCAACACTTGCAGTGCTGGGGGCTTGCCTATCCTGGGCGATTGATAACAACTTGACCCGTAAGGTGTCGATTGCAGATGCCTCATTCATCGCCATGATGAAGGGTTTAGCCGCCGGCGCGACCAATTTAGTGTTGGCTCTGGCAACTGGTGCAGTCTGGCCGTCACCAGGAATCGTGGCCTTGGGCACAGTGATTGGCTTCCTGAGCTATGGCACGAGCCTGGTCCTGTTTGTGATTGCCTTGCGCTACCTGGGGACAGCTCGCACAGGCGCGTACTTCTCCATCGCACCGTTTTTTGGAGCCGTGCTGGCCATTGCTTTCTTGGGTGAGCCTGCATCGCCTCGATTGCTCATCGCGGGTGTCCTGATGGGGGTCGGGGTTTGGTTGCACCTTACTGAAACCCATCAGCACGAGCACACCCATGAGCTGATGGAGCATAGCCATGAGCACGAACATGATGAGCATCATCAGCATGTCCATGCGGATGGGCTGCCGGCAACCGGTAAGCATGCGCATTTGCACACTCATGAGCCTATGACTCACAGCCATGAGCATTTCCCGGACATTCATCATCAGCACGACCACAAACATTGACTATTGCACTGGTTCTCTTGAATGCGCTTGGAGGATGATTCGCGGGGAGGAGCGCAATCCGGCTCAAAGCAGTCATCTACTTGAAATGCACCGACGTCAGTTCGAATCTGCGAGCAGCTGACATCCGATGGCCCATTGAAGGTAGAGCCGCTGTCCGTCAGGTGGGATGACTGCTGCGCCCCCCAGACCGGTCACTGTTGCAAGCCTGAGTGAGGGAAGTACAAAACCCGGTGAGAGCCGGCCCACGCCAAGCTTTTGAGAAAAATCCTAGAAATCGTCATCTGAACCACAAATACCATGCTCAGAAAAGGTATTCGTGGAATCTCAATGGCTAATCAACGATTTCGAAAACGCAGACTGATGCCAGTCATTTTGCAATTCTTGTGCACTTCGTTTCTTGTGGCTGCACCAATGGTGGCAAAGGCTGAAGGTATCTGCATTATCACGATGAACGACGGTCGGCTGCTTTCGGTGCTTGACTGGCAGATTCAGTCCTGGGACACGGGGGATTTTGATCCGTCGGTCCCCGTGGGATCAGTCATTAATACGAAGAAAATCCGGCTCACCGGCGAGAGCGGGTTCATCGAGTGCAAGACACCATTCGGCGCCACGCGCTACAGCGGGATCGGCCAGCCGGGTTCGTATGACACCTTCACGACTTCCATTGCTGGCGTGGGGATCCGAATGAAGCTAATGCCCAGTTTACAATGGTGGCCCCAGACATGGTATGACAACCGTACGAGGTATTATCTGACGGACACTCAGGAACTTACTGTGGAATTGGTGAAGACGGGGCCCATCACGTCAGGGGGGTATATCGGCGGACTGATCGGTGAGGGCAGATATGTCGACCTGCAATATACCTTTAGAAGATTCTACATAGAAGGACGCGGCATCGCGGTTGAGCCTAAAGTGCCGACATGCAAGCTCAATACCTCACTGGTTACGGTACCTCTCGATGGGATCAGTGTCTCCGACCTGATGGATAACGGCAAAGGGCCATGGAAGGATTTCACTCTGAACCTTACATGTAGCGGGGGCGGTACAGGTGCAACCACAAGAATGTTCATTGTATTTTCGGATGCGCAGAATCCGGCGAATCGATCAACGACGCTGTCCCTTTCCGGAGATTCGGTGGCCAAAAATGTAGGTATCGAAATTCAACGAGAAAATGACCAGCTCGTGAGATTCGGGCCCGAATCGGAGGAGGTCCATCAATGGAAGGTCGGCGAATTTGGTAATGGGCCGGTGGATATCAAACTGAAGGCCCGTTATACCTGGACGTCGCTCGTGCAGAGGCCGACGCCCGGCAGCGCGAATGCAGATGCTACCTTTGTCATCAGCTATAAATAAACTGTGGCTGGCACGAGCCAGCAAACCGAAGGTTTGCGGCTGAGACGAGGTGCTGCCCCTGCAGGAAAGCCACCTTGCTCTGATTGGCGAGACCAGGGATCGGGACGCAGGCTCGCTAGTGGTGACGACCCCGAGCAGTCATGTGGCTTCACTCAAAGCCTGTCTTATTCTGGGTAGGAGAGAACAGTTTTTCGAGTGTCAGCTTGTCATTCCAGACATTGGCAAGACTGATGCCATACGCTTTCTTGACCATCGATGCAAAAGTCTCAAGCGCTAAAGCATCCGGCATCCACTTGTATGGATACAGGCTGCGATAGATCCCCAAAAAAGTGTCCCCGGGCTCGAAAGACAGTCGTTTCTTTTTGGGCTGCTGCCCCAAGGAATAATTCAGGCAGTCCTGTCCTTGGCTACGTAATATGAGTTGACGAACATTGCAGTGTGCTGCAAAGACTGGCGTATATCCGGCTTGGCTATTCCATGCCTGTTGGCAAATTGCTCGACTGCCGCCGTATCGAAGCGAGTGGTCTGGATAAAGTCCAAGGCTTCGGCGTCTGTATTCAAGAACCGTGCGACGGGAGGAATACTCAGCAGCAACTTCAGCAATCGCAGGGAAATGTGATGCCTGGGAGGCTTCAAGCCCATGGGTTGTGCGACCTGTTCCAGGAGCTCTCGCAAGTTGGGACTTTGGTCATCAAGCGCCAGCAGTTCCTTGCCCGCCATGGCCGGATCGAAAGCACAAGCCGCCACCAACTCGACCAGGTAATCCACGGTGACCAGTGGGAGCCAATGCTCGGCGGTTCCGGGCACTGCAGCCAGCTTTCCCTGCGCAAGATTGCGTATCAGTGCCACCAGCGGCTGACTGTCAAGGATATGCCCGGTACGGCTGTGGCCACAGACCGTCGCGGGGTGAACTACGGTAACTTCCCCGCCCTTGGCGGACATGACCCGCAGGGTCGCAAAGTGCGCCTCCAGCTTGCTCGCCTCGTAAGCACCGACGTGCCGGTAGACGGCAGGCCAATTCGTCAGTTCCGGTTGACGAGGGTCAATTCCGATGCGCAGCAGATGTTCATGATTCTTCAGCATGTAGCCGCCGATCATCACCAAGCGGCTCTTTTGCCCAGCCGCCAGCAGCGCCACGCGCTTTGCTCCTTCGACATTGACCGCACGAGAATGCTCCAATGAAAGCCCCCAAGCGAAGTGGGCACCCAGGTGGAATACGACTCTGGCCTGCTTTAGCACTGTTTGGTCGGCAGGACTCAGCCCGAGGTCGTCCCGCTCAAGGTCGCCAGCAACGGCAAATATCCGGGTTGCAATCCCTCCCAGATTGTCGACTTGCTCACGCAGTGCAGCCAGTCGCTCTGGGCGACGCATCAACACCCGGACGGTGTGACCCTTGGCACTCAGGTTCGCCAGCAAATGTTGACCGATGAAGCCGGTCCCTCCCGTGACAAAGCACTCCACGCTCATTCTCTTGCTCCTTGGTAAGGTGAGAAATCAAATGTAGAGTGTCGACCCAACTCTATAGTCAAGCGGTATTTTCATGAGAATCGGCGAACTTGAGACCCGCAGCGGCGCCAGCCGCCATACTTTGCGTTACTACGAGCAAATCGGCCTGATCTCGCCGACGCGACGAACCAACAACTATCGCGTCTACACTGCGCAAACCCTGCAGGATCTGAACTTCATCCAGCGTGCGCAAAGCATGGGTTTTTCCCTGGGGGAAATAGGGCAGATTCTGGATGCGCAGCGGAACAAGACGATCGATTGTGCTGACGGTGCCAAGCTCATTGAAAAGAAGATGGCGGAGATCAGACAGAAAATCGCCGACCTCAAAAGCATTTATCGCTATCTGGATGAAGAGCGTGCAAACCTCGAAGCCAGCGCTGCCAGGCAGCTTGAGCTTCAGCAACTGGCCAAGGCTTCGAGCTGAGCTGTCGGCATCCAGATACGGAAGCTGCCGCCGGCTTCCGGTTTCAAGCTCCGGCTCAAGCATTTTCTGAAACGTAGCGTCCAGACCCAGTCTGGTCCAGTGCGGGCCTGAGCGTCCACTCTGTCGGCAACTTCTGCAAAGCAGACCTGGGACGACTGCACGCGAAGGTCTGCGATGGGGCGATCTGCGACTGTCGCAGTCCAGCCCGACGCAGCCATCAAATCTTCAACCGAGCCAATGTCTAAAACTCAATACCTGTCCATGATTTCTCTCTAGGAGCATCCGTTTCGGGAGCATCAAGGTAACGACAATGGGGCCAGGGCGCGTCGCCGAAGGTGAAGTACATCTGGGCTGCCACACTGGCTCCTGTCGAGGCTAGGGGAGCATCATTGCGACCGCCCTGGCGGAAGCGGGGCGAGTTCCATCCGGTCCCGTCCCTTGCGCTTCGACGCGTATAGGGCTTCGTCGGCCCGCTTGAGCCAATGTGACAGCTCGGTCTCGGGCTGGTCGAACAAGGTCGCACCGATGCTCAGGGACACTGGCTCCGGTGTTGCGAACATGGCGCGCGCCTGCTGTGCGAACGACTCGCGCAGGTTTTGCCCCAGCACCTGCGCGGCGGCACCGGAGACACTGGGCAGCAGAATCACGAACTCGTCTCCGCCCAGTCGCGCTGCCAGCGCGCCGTGGGGCAGCAAGCTGCGGATGAGGTCGCTCAGTGTCACCAGCAGGCGGTCGCCGGCATCGTGACCATGCAGGTCGTTGACCTGCTTGAAGTGGTCAATGTCGATCAGCAGCAGGGCACCGGGGCTGGCTGGCGAGGCCTGCCGCAGCAGCTCAGGTGCGCGCAGATAGAGTGCTCGGCGGTTGTCCAGGGCGGTCAGCGGGTCGCGGGCGGCGATCTGCGCCATACGCTCTTCACGGCGATGGCGCTCGGTGCCGGTCATGGACATCGCGAGCAGCATGATCGCCATCACGCCTTCCACCAGCGAGACCAGTATCACCACGCCTCGGAAACTGGCCAGGTTGACGAAAGCGTCCGGCGCCACGGCCGAGCCGGCCTTGCCGAGGTAGAACAGGCCGTGTGCCAGCAGGACGAAACGCAGCTGCGCCGCACCCACACTCAGCGCTCGGCCATGTGGGCGCAGCAGCAGGCCGGCGCGCAGGGTGATGACGGCAATCAGCAGCGACTGGATGCCCAGCATGGTCTTGGACCACCATGGCCCGTCGGGCAGAAACAGCATCGCCAGCCAGACGACGGCCAGCAGCCACCAGGTGCGCGGCAGCCGGGTGCGCGTGAATCCGGCAACGCCAGCCAGGAACAGCCAGTGGGCGACGATCAGCAAGCCGTTGGGAAACCAGATGCCGAACAGTACATAGCCGTTGGAACGCAGCAGGGCCAGCACGCTGCCCACGGCGATGATCGTGAACCCCGCGCTCCAGAGCAGCAGGGAGCGTTCGCGAACGCTGCTCCATTCTGCAGCCAGGTACAGCGCCGAGGCGGCGGCCATGGCCGCGGAGAGTACGAGCAGGGTGAAGGGGTCGAGAGCCATGGACAATGGATGTGTCAGCGCGGGTGGGGTTCGCGCGAGAGCCGCCCGGCCAGGAGCAATGCGCGGGAGCCGATCAGCTGCTCGGTGGCGACGGTCGGGGCCATGGCATTGAAATGGAGCGGGCCGCAAACGAGGCGAATTGTCGCAGGATGCTGATTTTCAGGCATCTCTTGTGAGCTGGGTCGTCGGGAGGACGTAACGGATGGAGCCTGGCATAAGGAGAGGGCGGCCGCATGCGGACCAGCCGCGTGGCCTCGTCGCCACGGCAGCGGATTCACACATGAAAAAGCCCCGGGGCAGGGGGCCACGGGGCTTGGTGTCCGAGTCAGAAGAGCTTACTCGGCGCTGGGAGGCACATAGCCGGCTGCGGCATCGGCACCGCCGCCAAAGAAATGGTTTTCCATCTGGCGAGCCAGATACTGGCGGGCGCGGGCGTCGGCCAGGTTCAGACGGTTTTCATTGATCAGCATGGTCTGGTGCTTGAGCCAGTCGGCCCAGGCCTGCTTGCTCACGCTTTCATAGATACGCTTGCCCAGCTCGCCAGGGGCAGGAGGGAAGTCCAGGCCTTCAGCGTCTTGACCAAGCTTGATGCAGTGAACGGTACGTGCCATGTGTAGGGTCCTCTTGGTTGATTTCAGATGTTTGGGTAATAACAAACTGAAATCTTAGTAGTTTGAGTTTTAAGAATGCGGCTCAAGAATGCACAGCAACGGGGCAGAAGCCCGTTAACCATTCACTCCAAGAACACAGTCCAATGAAAAATCGTCGCAACTTTATCAAGTTTCCTCTGGCTGCCGGTCTGATTGCTGGCTTGACCCTCTCGGCTCTGCCCACATTGCCCGCTTTTGCACAAACCGGCGTTCAACTGCTCAACGTTTCCTACGACCCCACACGCGAGCTGTATGTGAACTACAACCAGGCGTTTGCCAAGTACTGGAAGGCTGCGCAGAACCAGGATGTGACCATCAAGCAGTCGCATGGCGGCTCGGGCAAGCAGGCTCGCTCCATTATCGACGGCATTGAGGCCGACGTGGCCACACTGGCCCTGGCAGGCGATATCGATGCCCTGGTCAAGAACGGCAGTGTCAAGGCCGACTGGCAAAAGCGACTGCCGCACAACAGCGCGCCGTATAGCTCCACCATCGTGTTCCTGGTCAAGAAGGGCAATCCCAAGGGCATCAAGGACTGGGACGATCTGGTCAAGCCCGGCATTCAGGTGATCACGCCCAACCCCAAGACCTCGGGTGGTGCACGCTGGAACTATCTGGCAGCCTGGGAGTTTGCCAAGCGAAAGTACGGCGGCGATGCACAGGCCAAGGATTTCATCACCAAGCTCTACAAGAACGTGCCCGTGCTGGACACCGGCGCGCGCGGCTCCACCGTGACCTTTGTGCAGCGCGGCCTGGGTGATGTGCTGCTGGCCTGGGAGAACGAAGCCTATCTGGCACTCAAGGAGTTCGGCCCCGAGAAGTTCCAGATCGTCGCGCCTTCGCTGTCCATCCTGGCCGAGCCTTCGGTGGCCGTGGTCGACAAGGTGGTCGATAAAAAGGGTACGCGTGCCGTGGCCGAGGCCTATCTGAAGTATCTGTACTCCGAGGAGGCCCAGCGCATTGCCGGCAAGAACTTCTACCGCCCGACCGATGCCAAGGTGGCAGCCGAGTTTGCCGGCCAGTTCCCCAAGCTGGAGCTGTTCACCATCGACAAGGCCTTTGGCGGCTGGGCAGCGGCAGACAAGGCTCACTTTGCCGACGGCGGCAGCTTTGATCAGATCTATACCAAGAAATAAGTGAAACGCAAGACGGGGGCACCATGAGTGCTCCTGTCTTTGCAATAACTAAAAGATAGAGCCAAGCCATGTCGATTTTGCTGATTGCCGGTAGCCCCTCGCAGCCCTCGCGCTCCAGTGCCCTGCTCAATGCCGTGGCTGCCCGCCTGCAGGCACAGGGCCTGAGCACAGAGTCCGTGCTGCAGCTCAACCAGTTGGACCCTGCAGCGCTGTTGCATGCCCGCTTCGATCACCCCGAGATTCGTGCCGTGACCGATAGAGTGGCCCGGGCCGACGCGGTGGTGGTGGCCACACCCGTTTACAAGGCGGCCTACAGCGGCCTGCTCAAGGTGTTTCTCGATGTGCTGCCGCAGACGGCGCTCAAGGGCAAGCTGGTACTGCCTCTGGCCACTGGCGGCAGCCCTCACCATATGCTGGCGCTGGACTATGCGCTGCGCCCCGTGCTGCAGTCGCTTGGCGCGCGCCACATATTGCCCGGCATTTATGCCACCGACCAGGGGGTGCCCCTGCTGCCTGAAGGCGGCTATGGCCTGGCCCCCAAGATCGCCGATCGCGTCGAGGATGCAGCCCAGTTGCTGGCCACCGATCTGCGCCGCAGTGCCCAATGGGCCGCAGCCAATGACTTTGAAAGCATCGCGTTCTCCGACGTGCGATGTAGCGTTTAAGTAGGTCCCCCTGAGCGGCTTTGCCGCTTCCCCCAGGGGACGACGACCTTTGCTGCGGGGCGGCGGGGCCGCCTAGGCCCTTGCTGGCCGTCCTTTCTCGCAGCGTTGACGCATTTACCATTTTTTTGATAGCAGTCCCCGCACTGCGAAGGCCGAGTTGGCCTGAAATCAGGCCGAAGGTGCGCCTGAAGTGTGTGGACTGCAAGCTCCAAGGATTGATTTCTCATGACCGATCGCAACAACACTTCTGACGTCATTTCGTCGCAATTGCTGAACAGCACACGCCGTCAGTGGCTGGCGGGTACGGCAGCCTCGGCGCTGGCCCTGGCCTCGGGCGGACTGCATGCGCAGCAGGGCAATGGCACGGCAGGCGGGCAGCGCGTGCTGCGCGTGGGCCATCAAAAAGGCTGGCTGTCGATTCTCAAGAATCGAGGCACGCTGGAAAAGCGCCTGACCCCGCTGGGCGTGGCCGTGCGCTGGGTTGAATTCAATGCCGGCCCTGTGCAACTGGAAGCGCTCAATGTCGGCTCGATTGACTTTGGCGATGTGGGCGAGGCTCCCCCCATCTTTGCCCAGGCCGCCGGTGCGCCCCTGGTCTATGCGGGGGCCACGGTGGCGCGCCCCGGTCTGGAGGCGGTGATCGTGCCCAAGGGCTCGGCGATCCGCAGCGTGGCCGACCTCAAGGGCAAGCGCATTGCCTACAACAAGGGCTCCAACGTTCATTACTTCCTGGTCAAGCTGCTGGAAAAGCATGGCCTCAAGTACGGCGATGTGCAGTCGGTCTTTCTGGCGCCTCCCGATGCGCGTGCCGCGTTCGAGAAAGGCTCGGTCGATGCCTGGGTGATCTGGGACCCGTTCCTGGCCTCGGCCCAGAAGGCTCTGGATGCACGTCTGCTGGCCGATGCCAAGGGCGTGGTCAACAACCGTGCCTACTACTTTACCTCGCGTGACTATGCGAGCCGCAATGCCGATGTGCTGCGCATCGCGATCGAGGAAATTGCCGCCATCGATGCCTGGGCCGGCAAGAACAAGAGCGCAGCAGCGGCAGAGCTGTCGCAGATCCTGGGCCTGGATACCGCCGTAACCGAGCTGTACCTGAGCCGCGCCGAGTTCGGCACCAAGGCCGTGAATGCCGAAATCCTGGGTGAGCAGCAAAGGATTGCCGACACCTTCTTCGATCTCAAGCTGATCCCCAAGAAGCTCAATTTGCTGCATGCCGCGCCCGTGGACTTGCTGGCCAGCCGCTGATTCATGAAAAGGTCATTGCCATGAGTTCAGCATCCTCTTCACCCCGTTTCCATCGCGGCCGTCGCCAGGCTCTGCAACTGCTGGGCACCACGGCTTTCAGCTGGACCCTGGCCGCGTACTACGCCAACGATGCACTGGCCCAGCCTGTGCCGGCTATTGCAGCTCCGGCCCAGTTGCGCATCGGCTATCAGAAGTCGGCCGTCAATCTGGTCGTGCTCAAGCAGCATGGCGTTCTGGAAAAGCGCTTTCCAGGCACCAGGATCAGCTGGCTGGAGTTTCCAGCCGGGCCGCAGTTGCTGGAGGCGCTGTCGGCCGGAAGCCTGGACTTTGGCCTGACCGGCGATTCGCCGCCCGTGTTTGCCCAGGCTGCGGGCAAGGATCTGCGCTACGTGGGGGCCGAGCCGCCCAAGCCTGAAAGCTCGGCCATTCTGGTGCTCGCCGATTCGCCGCTGAAAACCCTGGCCGAGCTCAAAGGCAGGCGCGTGGCGCTGCAGAAAGGCTCAAGCGCCCATTACCTGCTGGTGCGTGCGCTGGACAAGGCGGGTATTGCCTGGGCCGACATTCAGCCTGTGTATCTCGCTCCGGCCGATGCACGCGCAGCGTTCGAGCGCGGAAGCGTCGATGCCTGGGCCATCTGGGACCCGTTCTATGCGGCCACCGAGCTGAGCATCCGGCCGCGCGTGCTGACCAGCGGTGAGGGGCTGTCTGGCAACAACTCTTTCTATCTGGCCTCGCGCGGCCTGGTCGAGCGTCATCCCCAGCTCATCAAGGCCTTGTTCGACGAGCTCACGCGCGCCGATCAGCTGGTGCAGACCTCACGCAAGGAGGCCGTGCAATTGCTGGCCGCTTTCAGCGGGCTGGATGCGAATGTGGTCAGCCGCTTTATCGGCCGCAGGCCCAGCTCGCCGACCACGCTGCTCAACCCCGCCATCGTGGTCGAGCAGCAGCGCGTGGCCGATACCTTTTTTCGTCTGGGCGTGATTCCACGCCAGGTGAAGGTGGCCGACATCGTCTGGCAGCCCACCCCGGCGGAATACGCCGGCCATGGCCAGGGGAGCCCCGCCGCTTCATCCATCACGCCCGCCGTGGCATCCAGGTTCTAAGTCAGGTTCAAGGAGATTTCGTCATGCAAGTGTTCTGGTTCATTCCCACCCATGGTGATGCCCGCTACCTGGGCAGCAGCGAAGGCGCACGCCAGCTGAGCCATGACTATGTCAAGCAGGTGGCCGTTGCGGCCGACAGCCTCGGCTACGAAGGTGTGCTGATTCCCACAGGCCGGTCCTGCGAAGATCCCTGGGTAGTGGCGTCCAGCCTGTTGCCCGTCACCAGGCGCCTCAAGTTCCTGGTGGCTGTGCGCCCCGGTCTGCATCAGCCCAGCCTGGCTGCGCGCATGGCAGCCAGCTTCGACCGGCTTTCCGGCGGGCGGCTGCTGATCAATCTGGTCACGGGCGGCGATCAGGCCGAGCTGGAGGGCGACGGTGTGTTTCTCGATCATGCGACGCGCTATGAACAATCGGCCGAGTTCATCGAGATATGGCGCGAGATTCTGGCACGCAGCCATGAGGGAAAGTCGCTGGATTTCGAAGGTCGGCATCTGCAGGTCAAGGGGGCCAAGCTGCTGTTCCCGCCGCTGCAAAAACCCTATCCGCCCGTCTATTTCGGCGGCTCTTCGCCTGCCGCCCACGAGCTGGCGGCAGAGCAGGTCGATGCCTATCTGACCTGGGGCGAGCCACCGGCCGAAGTCGCCAAAAAGATTGCCGATGTGCGCGAGAAGGCCGAGCGCCGTGGCCGCCAGGTCAAGTTCGGCATTCGCCTGCATGTGATTGTGCGTGAAACCGATGAGGAGGCATGGGCCGACGCCGAGCGATTGATCAGCCGCCTCAAGGACGAAACCGTGGTACAGGCCCAGGCCGCATTTGCGCGCATGGATTCCGAAGGCCAGCGCCGCATGGCTCAGTTGCATGCGGGCGGCACCAAGCGCAGCCGCAAGGACCTGGAGATCAGCCCCAATCTATGGGCCGGCGTGGGTCTGGTGCGTGGTGGTGCGGGTACGGCCCTGGTGGGCAGCGCCCAGGCTGTGGCCGACCGCATCAAGGAATATGCAGATCTGGGCATAGACACCTTTGTGCTCTCGGGCTACCCGCATCTTGAGGAAGCCTATCGCTTTGCCGAGCTGGTCTTCCCGCTGTTGCCGGTCAACGTGCAGGAAAAGCTGGGCGGCGGCAATCCGGGCGGCCCGTTTGGAGAAACCGTGGCCAATCTGTACTCGCCGCGAGCCGCCGCTTCGGGAGCCGCCGCTTCGGGAGCCGCCGCTTCGGAGCGCGAGCAGGTCCGAGTGTCGCAAAGCTGAAGGAGTGTGTATGAGTGATGTTCAAACGCTGACGTTGCCATCTGCGGCCCAGCCTGCAAGCCCGCCGGTGCCGCGCCTGGAGTTGCTGGTGCGTCAGTTCGCCTTGCGGCTGCTGCCCTGGCTGTTGCCGGTCGCGCTGATCGCTGCCTGGCAGGCCGCATCGGCCTATGGCTGGCTGTCCACACGGGTACTGCCCGCGCCGCTGGATGTGTTGCGGGCAGCCTGGGCTCTGGCAGAGTCGGGCGAGTTATGGACCCATGTCAAGGTCAGTGCCGGGCGTGCGCTGGCGGGGCTGGCCATTGGCGGCAGCCTGGGCTTGCTGCTGGGTTTGCTCACAGGCTCGCTGCGCTGGGCCGAGACGCTGCTCGATTCCACGATCCAGATGGTGCGCAACATCCCCGCGCTGGCGCTGATTCCGCTGGTCATTCTGTGGTTCGGCATCGACGAATCGGCCAAGCTGTTTCTGATCAGCGTCTCGGTGTTCTTTCCCATCTATCTGAACACCTTTCACGGCATTCGCAACGTGGATCCGGGTCTGATCGAGATGGGCCGCAGCTACGGTCTCACGCGCTGGCAGCTGTATCGCGACATCGTCTTGCCGGGAGCGCTGTCTTCCATCCTCGTGGGCTTGCGTTTTTCGCTGGGCCTGATGTGGGTGATTCTGATCGTGGCCGAGACCATCTCGGCCCAGGCAGGTATCGGCTACCTGACCATGAATGCACGTGAGTTCCTGCAGACCGACGTGGTGCTGGTGGGCATCTTGCTCTACGCAATCCTGGGCAAGCTGGCCGATGTGTTTGCCCGTTCGCTCGAGCGCTGGTGGCTGCGCTGGCATCCGAGCTATGGAGCACCCTGAGCCGCGGTGCGGCTTCCCCCGGAGGGGGACGACAGCCTCGCTGCGCGGCGGCGCTTGCTCGCTGTCACGCGCATGTGCTGCGCCAGTTTTGAACAGACAAAGACGGGAGTTGGTGATGAGCAGTTTGTGGAGTCGTTTGACGCAGTCGCTGGTGGGTGCAGGTGCGCTGAATGCGCGTCAGCCGCTGGTGGCCTGGGAGGCTTCCTGGGACGAGGCCGAGGCCTTGCAGGCGAGTGGAAAGCTGTGGCAGCGGACCAAGGATGAGGAAGAAGAGCAGCAGGGCAACAGCAAGCAGCCGGATGTGCAGCAGAAAGCGGCCCAGGGTGTGCATCTGCAGACGCTGCAGCTGACCAAGCGCTATGGCGAGCGTGAAGTGCTCAAACAGGTGCAGCTCGATGTACAGCCCGGCGAGTTCATCGCCATCGTTGGGCGCAGCGGCTGCGGCAAGTCCACCTTGCTGCGCCTTGTGGCCGGGCTGGAAGAGGCCAGTGCGGGGCAATTGCTGATCGATGCGGGCGATGCGCGCGAGCAGCGCCGGCAGAACAGGGATACGCGCATCATGTTTCAGGATGCGCGTCTGCTGCCCTGGAAGCGGGTGCTGGATAACGTGATTCTGGGGTTGCCCGATTCGGCACGCGAGCGCGGCCGCAAGGTGCTGGCGCAGGTGGGCCTGGCTGACCGCGAAAACGAATGGTCGGCAAGGCTGTCGGGCGGTCAGCGCCAGCGCGTGGCCCTGGCCCGTGCCCTGGTTCACCAGCCACGGCTGCTGCTGCTCGATGAGCCGCTGGGCGCTCTCGATGCGCTGACGCGCATCGAGATGCACCGCCTCATCGAAGGTCTGTGGCGCAGCCATGGCTTCACGGCCTTGCTGGTCACTCACGATGTACAGGAGGCCGTGGCCCTGGCCGACCGCGTGGTGCTGATCGAGGATGGGCGCATTGCGCTCGATGAGCGCATTGATTTGCCGCGCCCGCGTGTGCATGGCGATGCCCGCTTTGCTGCGCTGGAGACGCGCATTCTGGATCGTGTGCTGCAAAAGCCCGAGTCAGAACAGGCAAGCGGATTGCCGAGCTGGCCTGGTGTGCCGGCTACGGGTCTGCGCTGGGCGATTTGAGCATCCAACGAAAACAAAGAGAAACAGGCGGCTGGCGCAGCCGCAAGCTGTGCCGCCTGCCATCAAGATATGAATTTTCAGCAACTGCGTTCGGTCCGCGAAACGGCAAGGTGTGGCTTCAATCTGACCGAAGTGGCGGCCATGCTCCACACTTCGCAGCCCGGCGTGAGCCGGCAGATTCGCGAGCTCGAGGAGGAATTGGGCATCGATATCTTTGTGCGCGCCGGCAAGCGTCTGACGGGGTTGACGCCGCCAGGCTCGGCCTTGCTGCCTATTGTCGAGCGCATGCTGCTGGAAGCCGACAATCTGCGTCGCGCGGGCGATGACTTCCACGCCAGCGAGCGCGGCGGCCTGTCGATTGCTGCCACGCATTCCCAGGCACGCTATGCCTTGCCGCAGGTGGTGCGTGATTTCCGCAGGCTCTACCCCCAGGTTTCGCTGCATCTGCATCAGGGCTCGCCACGCCAGGTGGCCGAGATGCTGCTCTCGGGAGAGGCCGATATCGGCGTGGCCACCGAGGCGCTGGGAAGCTATGAGAACCTGGTGACCCTGCCTTGCTACCGCTGGTCGCACAGCGTGGTCGTTCCGCCCGGCCATGAACTGCTCGATACAGAAGGAGCCTTGACGCTGCAGGCGCTGGCGCGCCACCCCATCATCACCTACGAACAGGGCTACACCGGGCGTGCCCATATCGACAAGGCGTTTGCGGCGACCGGGCTGGTGCCCGATGTGGTGCTCACCGCCATGGATGCCGACGTGATCAAGACCTATGCGGAACTGGGCATGGGCGTGGGCATCATCGCCTCCATCGCTTTCGATGCCGAGCGTGACCGCCATCTGCGCGCCATCGATGCGCGCCATCTGTTCGAGGTCAATCTCACACGGCTGGCCCTGCGCCGCGATGCCTGGCTGCGTGGCTATGCCTATGCCTTCATCGAAAGCTTTGTGCCCACACTGAAGCCTGAGGTGGTGCGTGCGGCACTGCAGTCTGCCGAAGGCTGAAGTCCGGCTTCAGCTTGCCGGAAAGGGCCTCAAGCTCGCGCTGGAACAGTGCCTGAAGCCTGTTGAAAGCGGATGGCTCTGGCCCGAATTGCGCTCATGGTCACCTCGCGTGCTAGCCCACCGAGGCTGCGCCTCGCCAAAGGCGTGATGGCGCCGCTGTCCGATGCCTTGCCGGCTTGGGTTCTGATTTCTAAGATGTTTTTGATATAAAAATTTGATTTTTTATTCTTTTGAGTTTTTTGGACAAGGTTTCAGAATTGTTTTCATGCAGTGCAGCAAGCGCTGTTTTCAAAACCTTCACGCTTTCTCAGGAGAATCTACATGTCTATTCAAGCCATCAATGTGCGCAACCAGTTCAAGGGCAAGGTCAAGGAAATCATCCGTGGTGACGTAGTTTCGGAGGTGGATGTCGAGACGCCCTGGGGCATCGTCACTTCGGTGATCACCACGCGCTCGGTCAATGATCTGGGCTTGGCAGTGGGCTCGGAAGTGGTGGCCCTGGTCAAGTCCACCGAGGTGTCCATCGCCAAGCTGTAAATCTCAGAATTCATATCGAAACAGCACCCAGCGCAGGTACTGCTTGCGCCGGGTGCTTTCTTTTTGGACCCGTTAATACCACTTTTGATATGTCGTTGCTTCGCCTTGCCGTGCTTTGTACTGTCTGCGGCTTCGCGCCTGGCCTCAATAGTAGACCTGCAGTTGGCTGGGTGGTGTCAACGGCTCCGAGGGGCGTGGTGAGTATCGGGCGCACAGCGCCGAACGGGCATGGCCTATGAGCAGTGGACAGCAAGCAAGGGCCTTGGTGGCCCCGCCGCCCGCAGCGAGGCTGTCGTCCCCCTCCGCGAAGCTGAGAGGGGGAAGGCGCAAAGCGCTTCGGGGGGGCCTATTCCAGCGTCATCAATGCCGCATTGCCGCCCGCTGCCGCCGTGTTGTGCGACAGAGCTCTCTCATGCCAGAGCCGCTCCAGCCGAACGGGCTGGCCTGCCACACAGCGTGTGGGCAGTATCAACGGGCCAGGGCGTCTTGCCAGGGCCTGCGCCCAGCGTAGAAATTGGGGGGCATCGCATTCCAGCAGTGCTGAATCCATGGGCTCGGTCTCTGCAATTTCCTCGACACTGAGCTCGGCAGGCAACAGCAGCACATGGCGGCGCAGTGGCTCCGGCAGCTTGCCGTGAACTGCGGTGCCTAGCGGGCCGGGTAGCCACAGTGCTTGCGAGCCGCTGGCCAGTGCGGCAGCCAGTTGCTGCAGGAGCATGGTTCTCTCCTGCGCCAGGCACAGTGTGCGCGGCTTGCCAAGCAGCTGGTAGAGATTGCGCTCGCCTGTGGGGCCGGGCAGCAGGCGCGCGGCATGCAGATCGGGCAGGGCCGATTGCAGTCGCTCGCAATCGTGGCTGACGATGGCCTCACCATGCTGCCTGGCCCAGTGGCCCAGCTGTCGCAAGGCGGTCGCCGCTGCTGCCGTGACGGGCGTGACACTGGCCTGTGCCTCTCCGGATTGATGCAGCAGCAGACTGAGCAAACTCAGGGGCGAGCCGGGTATCTGCTGCAGGCGCGGCAGATACAGCGGGCCGCCAGCCTTGGGACCGGTGCCCGACAGCCCCTCGCCGCCAAAGGGCTGAACACCGACCACGGCCCCTACCATATTGCGATTCACATACAGGTTGCCGACATGTGCCGCCTGGGCGACCTGCTGCACGGTTTCGTCGATGCGCGTGTGCAATCCCATGGTCAGGCCGTAGCCCAGGGCGTTGATGCGCTCCAGCAACTGCGGCAACTCGCGCCTTTGATAGCGCAGTACATGGAGTACGGGGCCGAAGACTTCGCGCTTGAGCTGATGCAGATCGGGCAGCTCGATCAGCGTGGGCGCCACAAAATGCCCTTGTGCAGCAGTTTCCGGGCTCAGCGGCGACTGATGGATGCGCAGACCCAGAGCCCTGAGTCTGGCGATATGCCGCTCGATACCCGTCTTGGCATCGGCATCGATCACGGGCCCCACATCGGTGGCCAGTTCGGCCGGGTTGCCGCAATGCAACTCTTGCATGGCACCGCGCAGCATGGCCAGCAGCCGGTCGGCGCAGTCGTTTTGCACGCACAGCAGGCGCAAGGCCGAGCAGCGCTGGCCCGCGCTGTCAAAGGCGGATGCAGCAATGTCCTGCACGGCTTGCTCGACCAGGGCGGATGAGTCCACCAGCATGGCGTTCTGACCGCCGGTTTCGGCCACCAGCACTACAGGCTGGCCGTCGGGGCGCAGCCTGGCGGCGGTCTGCAGAGCCAGCAGTCGCGCCACCTCGGTGGAGCCGGTGAACAGCACGCCAGCCACGCGCGCATCGGCCACCAGCGCGGCGCCCACGGTCTCGCCCCGGCCGGGCAGCAACTGCAGAACGTCTGGCGCAATGCCGGCCTGATGCAGCAGGCGCACGGCTTCAAGGGCGATCAGCGGGGTCTGCTCGGCGGGCTTGGCAAGCACCACATTGCCGGCGCCCAAGGCGGCAGCGACCTGGCCGGTGAAGATGGCCAGTGGAAAATTCCAGGGGCTGATGCAGACCACTGGGCCTATGCCGGGGGCGAGCAGATCTGCATCGGCCTGCCGCCGAATCTGAGCCGCGTAATAGCGCAGAAAGTCCACGGCCTCGCGCACCTCGGACACGGCATTGGCCGCAGTCTTGCCGGCTTCACGCATCAGCAGGCTCATCAGCGGCTGCATCTGCGTTTCAAAGAGCTCGGCTGCGGTCTGCAGCAGACTGGCACGCAGCTCGGCCGGGCTGGCTTGCCAGGCGGGCTGGGCCTGTGCGGCCGTCTGCAGTGCCTGCTGAATCTGCGCGGGCCCGGAATCGCTGACATAGCCCAGCAGCTCCTGATGGCTGGCCGGGTTGGTTATGGCTGTGCCGATGGTGTCGGCGGCATGCACGGCATGGATACCCTGGCGAAGTGGTGCGGGCCGGCTTTGCGCAAGCGCTTGAGACAGAGCGCTTAATACACCGTCATCGCTCAGGTCCAGACCAGAGGAGTTGCGGCGCTGTTCGCCCAGCAGATCGCGCGGCAGCACTATACGGGGGTGGGGCAGGCCTATGTCATCGGCCGCAAGAAGTGTCTCCACCCCGGTTCGGGTTTGGGGATCCGGTTGGCCCTCGGCCCAGGTTTGGTCTGCAGGGGCTGCTATCAAATCAGAGATGGGCCAGTCGGGATTGGCGATGCGGTGCACGAATGAGCTGTTGGCGCCGTTTTCCAGCAGGCGGCGCACCAGATAGGCCAGCAGTGTCTCGTGCGTGCCCACGGGAGCATAGATGCGGCAGGGGCGGCGTGCGGCCTTGTCCTCGGCCTCGACCACATGCAGATAGAGCTGCTCGCCCATGCCGTGCAGGCATTGAAACTCGTAACGTCCGGCGCTGTAGGGCTGGGCACCGGCCAATGATTCGATACTGGCCACGGTCTGGGCGTTATGGGTGGCGAATTGCGGGTAGATGGCGCTGGGTGCGGCCAGCAGCTTGCGAGCGCAGGCGATATAGGCCACATCGGTGTGGTGCTTGCGGGTGTAGACCGGGTAGTCGCTCAGACCGTCGATCTGGGCGCGCTTGATTTCGCTGTCCCAGTAGGCGCCTTTGACCAGGCGCACCATCAGACGTCGCTCGCTGCGACGGGCCAGGTCGATCAGATAGTCGATCACATAGGGACAACGTTTCTGATAGGCCTGAATCACAAAGCCCAGGCCGTTCCAGCCCGCCAGGCCAGGTGCGTGGGCCAACTGTTCCAGCAGGTCCAGCGACAGCTCCAGGCGGTCGGCTTCTTCGGCATCGATATTGAGTCCTATGTCGTAGCTGCGTGCCAGCTCGCACAGTTGCAGCACGCGCGGCAGCAGCTCGCCCATCACGCGCTGCCATTGCGCGCGGCTGTAGCGTGGGTGCAGGGCGCTGAGCTTGATGGAAATGCCCGGCCGTTCATAGACGCCCTTGCCGTCAGCGGCCTTGCCGATCGCATGAATCGCATTCACATAGGACTGCATGTAGCGCTGCGCGTCCTCGGCGGTGAGGGCGGCCTCGCCAAGCATGTCGTAGGAATAGCGAAAGCCTCTGGTCTGCAGTTCGCGAGCGCGCTCCAGAGCCTGGGAAATGGTCTCGCCCATCACAAACTGTTCGCCCATCAAGCGCATGGCCATGTCCACGCCCTTGCGCACCAGCGGCTCGCCGCCCCTGGCTGTGATGCGTTTGAGCGCCGCGAGCAGGCCTGACTCGCTATGCGTATCGACCAGCTTTCCGGTGACCACCAGTCCCCAGGCGGCAGCATTGACAAAGAGCGAGGGGCTCTTTCCCAGATGAGCCTGCCAGTCGCCGCCGCGCAGCTTGTCGCGGATCAGCGCATCACGGGTGGCTGCATCGGGGATGCGCAGCAAGGCTTCGGCCAGGCACATCAGCGCCACGCCTTCCTGCGAGGACAGCGAAAACTCCTGCAGCAGACCTTGCACCAGCCCCTGGCGCCCAGCGCTGGCGGGTTGGGCGCGCAGCTGCTCGACCAGCTTTTGCGCATGGTCTGCGACCTGGGCTGCCTCGGCGGGCGGCAGCGTGGCTGCAGGCAGCAGCCGGGCCACGGCATCGGACTCGGCCATGCGGGTGGCGCAACTGATGGCTTGACGCAGTTCATCGGCAGGGCGGCTGGAATCTGGCAGCGCAGTGAAAGTCGGCATGTCTGTGCAGGTGTCGTAGAGCCTGGACGCGAGCGGGTGCGCGGCCTTCACCATGTTCACAGCTGCATTGCATGCGGCTCGGGCGCAGCTGTCTACATAGGGAAAATCATTGCTGGTTTGTCGAAAAATGAATCACTATATTGAGTGAATTAAAAAGAGGAATTCACCAATGATCGATGCTTCAGAAGTGGATATCGACAGGATTGATCGAAAAATACTGGCAATTCTGCAAACCGATGGGCGCATATCCAATCTGCGCCTGGCAGAGCAGGTGGCGCTGTCGCCCACAGCCGTACAGGCCCGTGTGGCCCGGCTTACGCGCGATGGTTACATCCTGGGCTACGAAGCGCGGCTGAACCCGCAGAAGCTGGGCGTGGGCATGACGGTGTTTGTCGAGGTGCTGCTGGACCGAACCACGCCCCATGTGTTTGACGAATTCAAGGCCGCCGTGCTGGCTTACCCGGCCATCATGGAGTGCCATATGGTGGCAGGGGGGTTTGACTATCTGCTCAAGACCCGTATGGCCGATATGGCGGCTTACCGTGACTTCGCGGGCCGGGTGCTGTGGCAGCTTCCGGGCGTGCGCGAGACCAGAACCTATGCGGTGATGGAGGAGATCAAGGACGATGCGCGGCTGCCTCTGTAGGAGAAAAGCGCGTTTGAATGAGGGACTCAGGACTCTGTATCCGCGTTGACGC
The DNA here is from genome assembly GCF_014076415.1 of Comamonas testosteroni. NCBI lineage: Bacteria > Pseudomonadati > Pseudomonadota > Betaproteobacteria > Burkholderiales > Comamonadaceae > Comamonas > Comamonas testosteroni. The sequence goes on along the minus strand of NZ_CP043568.1, from coordinate 3,952,263 downwards.
AGGCTAGCAACAACTGCTTTTTCAGGAATGGATGGGCCGCCAAAAACATGTAAATAATTGATACACACAGAGGTGGTTGCCGCAGTGCAGGCTGCGGCACAAGCTGTGCAGTTTTTCTCGATTAATGACCAAAAAGCGGCATCTATGAGAGTCAATGCACCAGTGACACAGCGGGAGTACAGCTTTGATGAGCATGCAACTCTGATGTCCACCACGGACACGGAGAGCTACATCAAATATGCCAATCAGGCGTTCATGGAGGTCAGCGGCTTCGAGCCGCAAGAGATCCTCGGGCAGACGCACAATCTGGTGCGCCACCCGGACATGCCCCCGGCCGCTTTTGCCGACATGTGGGCCACGCTCAAAAGCGGCGAGCCCTGGAGCGCACTGGTCAAGAACCGGCGCAAGAACGGGGACCACTACTGGGTTCGGGCCAATGCCATTCCCATCATCCGCAATGACAAGGCCAAGGGCTATATGTCGGTGCGCACCCAGCCCGAGCGCAAAGAGGTCGAGGCGGCGCAAAAGCTGTATGAGTCCATGCACGACAAGGGCGGTTCAGCTCCCGAGCTGCACAAAGGCATAGTCTCCCAGAAGGGGCTGGGGAAGCTGCTGTCGATCTGGCGGCACATGGGGGTGCGCCGGCGCATTCGCCTGAACTCGCTGGCCTTGTGGGGCGCTCTGGTGCTTGGGGCCTGGCTGCTGGCTCAAAGCCAGATGCAGTTCCTGTCGATGGCGGCCTTCATGACGGTGGCCCTGATGGTGATGACGCTATTGCTCGAGAGCCAGTTCGCCACGCCGCTGGAGCTGCTCAAGCGTCAGTCGCTGAACGTGGCCACCGGCAACAACCGGCAGACGCAATACCTGCAGCGCACGGATGAAATCGGCACCACGCTGCGCACGGTCAACCAGATCGGTCTCATGTTCCGCTGGCTGGTGGACGATGTGAATCAGCAGGCGCTCAATGTTCAGCAGGCCTGTAACGAGATCGAGCAGGGCAACAGCTATCTGCACGGGCAGACGGAGCAGTTGGCGGTGAATGTGGCCCAGACCTCGGCCTCCATGGAGCAGATCACGGCCCGGGTTCAGTCCAGCGCCGATACAGCCCAAAAAGCCGGTGTGCTGGCCAGCGAAGCCAGCGCGGCGGCCTTGCGCGGGGGCCAGTCCATGGATCAGATCGTCTCCACCATGGAGTCGATTACGGCCAACTCCCGCCGCATTGCCGACATCGTCGGCGTGATTGACAGCATTGCCTTTCAAACCAACTTGCTGGCGCTGAATGCGGCCGTGGAGGCCGCCCGCGCAGGCGAGCATGGCAGGGGGTTTGCCGTGGTTGCCGGTGAGGTGCGGGCCCTGGCGCAGCGCAGCGCCGATGCCGCCAAGGAGATCAAGGCGCTGATTCAGGCCAGCACGGCCACTGTCGAGGCGGGCTCTCTGGTGGTCAGCGATGCGGGGAGCAATATCGGGGATATCGTCTCTCAGGCGCGCAGCGTGGCGGACTTCATTGCCGAGATCAGCAAGGCCACGCGCGAACAAAGCGAGGAGATCAGCCAGGTCGGGAAGTCGGTGGCGGACATGGACTATCTGACGCAGCAGAACGCGCAACTGGTGACCCAGGGGACGCAGGCGTCGAGCAGCCTGCAATGGCAGGTGAAAAATCTCGTGGAAGCGATTGGCGTGTTCCGCTAGCCCGCGCAGCGAAGCGCCGCCATGCAGCCGGGGCCGGGCCATGGTGGCCATCGGCAGCCGGGTGCTCCCGCGTTTGAGCGGGAGGCACGCGATCTGCCCGCGACAAGCGTCTCAGCCCCAGAGCTGTGGCTTGTTCACCATCAAATAATAGGTACCGGCCATGGCTACAAAGGCGGGGTAGCCCAGGGCCTCCCAGCGCAACTGATACTGCTGGAAAAGCGGCGGCAGGGCCTGGCTCTGGCTATGCGCCTGGGTCGCCATCGCCGCCATGCGGATCTGCAGCCAGACCACAGGCAGCCAGCAGATGCCGGCCAGCGCATACAGGCCCAGCGAAAGCGCGAGCCAGGGAGTGGTGAGCGGCCAGCCTGCGAGATAGGCCATGGCAATGCCTGTGGCCGGCTGAATGAAGATACAGGGAGTAGTGAACCACCAGTCAGCCCGCACCACCAGGCGGCTGACCACTGCCTGGGCCGCGACCGAGCCGCTGCGGTTGGCAAAGAACATGTAGAAGGCCGAGCCGAGGCCGGTGCCGACCAGTAGCACGCTGGAGAGGATGTGCAGTGTCTTGAGCAGCAGATAGGTATTCATGATTCAAGCCTGTTGTGCGAGTGACCTGTTTGCAGCTGGAACCACAGCATGGCGGCGATGGGCAGGTTCTTGAGCAGCGGCCCGAGCGGATGCAGCCACAGCGCGGGTTGAAGAGCCGTGCCGATCACGGTCATGGCCACCATAAGCAACAGGGCTGTCAGATAGCTGGCCCGCCCGGGGCGCAGCAGCAAGGCCAGGCCCAGAGCCAAATCGGCCAGCAGGCCGGACCAGATGAGCAGTGCCTGCCAGCGTGTATCGCCAATGCCGCCCTGGTCCAGCAAGCGGGCACCTTCGTGGTTGAGGCCCGAGAGCCCGAGATAGTCCAGCGCGCTGACCAGGGCCGTGCCCAGCCAGACGACGACCAGACTGGCGTGCATGAGTCTGGCAGCTTGCTGCTGCGGGTTGGTTCTGCTGCTGTTTTGCACCTCAGGCATGGCGGCGGCCTTCCTTGGGCAAGGTGGCCAGCATGGCATCCGGAGCCACGGGAGCGCGCCCCAGCAGCGAGGCCAGGGTCCGGGGATCGGTAACGTTGTCGTTTTCCAGCAAGGCCATGGTTTCACTGCACCAGGGCAGGGAGGGGAACTGGTCGCCGACTCTGGCACTGCCCTTGCTCATCCAGTCGGGCAGGGCATGCACCGATGCCGGGCCGTAGCCCATCTGGCTGCGCAGGCTGGCGATGAAGGCCTCTGTCGAAAGCGGCTGGGGGCCGCCGATCTCGACGATACCTTCGGAGGTGTCCGATGTCGCCATATGCGCGAGCACTTCGGCGAGGTCGCGCACGGCCACGGGCTGTATCTGGCTGCTGCGCATGAGTTCGGGCAGCAGCAACACGGGCAGTCTGGCCAGATTCAGGAACAGCTGGCTGCTGGCTCCACCCGCACCAAAGATGATGCTGGGCCGCACGACAACGGGACGGAGTCCGCCTTGTCTGCCCAGCGCCAGCAGATGCTCGTCGGCCGCGCGCTTGGTGCTTGCGTACTGGGTGCCGCCCTGAGCCGCGCCCAGGGCCGAGACCTGCACCACGCGGCGCACGCCGGCCTGGGCACAGGCATCGAACAGCGCGATGGGAGCCAGAGAGTGCAGGGTCTGCAGATCCTGGTCGGGCTTGTCTCGCAGAGCACCGACGGCGTTGATGACGGCATCAATGCCCTGCAGATGCTCAAGCCATGCCTCGGCTGTGGTGCAGGCGCTGAAGTCCAGAGGCGGCTGGCTGTGTCGGCTGCGCACCACGGGGTCGTGGTCCAGCAGGGCCAGCGCATTCACGATATGTCGGCCCAGAAAGCCTGTGCCGCCGCAGATCAGAACTCGCATACGCTACTCCTTTGCATTTTTCTGCCTTGACAGAATTCAGTTTGGCTTCAATCGCTGCCGCTCTCTCGGTAGCCATCCTTGCCTCGGACAAAGCGCTGGACGCTGGCGCCAAGGCGCAGGATCTTGTCCAGAGTGGCTGGAGACAGGCGCAGCATTTCGTCGGTCCAGATGCCCAGCGAATCCATGAGGCGCAGCGTCTCGTGCACACGGTCCTGGGCATCGGGCGTTTCCTGCTCGAATTCGGGCTGGGCGATCAGCTCGCGCAGCAGCGCGCTGGTGGGGTCGAACTCGCGCTGCTTGCGCTCTCGCACAATGGTGCGCAGCAACTCCCAGACATCGGCCGAGGTCTCGAAATACTCGCGCCGGTCACCGCTCTTGCGGCTGCTGCGAATCAGGTTCCAGTTCAGTAGCTCCTTGAGGCTGTTGCTGACGTTGGAGCGTGCCGCACCCAGGGTTTCGCAGATCTCGTCAGCATTGAGGGGGCGGCCATGAAAGAACAGCAGTGCATGAATTTGCGCCACCGTGCGATTCACGCCCCAGGCGTTGCCCATATCTCCCCAGTGGTGCACAAAGCGTTCAGCGATAGGACTCAGTTGCATGAAACGAAGTGTGGTCTTGCTTGAAATTTCTGTCAATACAGAAATTTAAAATTGTGCGAGCGCCTGAATGGGATCGGCAAGGTGTTTGTGCAGGCTTTGGGCATGGGAGCCGGAGCGGTAAGAAATTTTCTTGAGATAGAGAAATTTCACATCAACCTGGTCGCGGCGTCGCTACTCGTAAAATAGCCGCATTACAGGGGCATGGAGCCCCGTCAGGGAAGGGAGAGTTCATGACCGCTGCATCCGTCTTGCGTGCCGCCTTGGTTCTGTCAGCCTGTGCTTGGTCCCAGGTCGCATCGGCTGCCTGCTATTTTGTCTATGCACCCAATAACGAACTGATCTATCGCTCCAATGTGGCGCCGGTCGACCTGTCTCTGCCCCTGCATCAGACGGTGTCGCAACTCGCCCCCGGAGCCCGCATGTTTTTCTCGCTCGACGAGTACAACTGTGCCACCGAGGTCAACCTGCTCGCCGAGCGCGCCCAGATTGCTGCGGCGCGCAATAGCCGCGAGCGCCGCCTGCGTGAAGAACAACGCTTCTGATTGCATAGCTGTGAGCCAAGCGTTGGCGGCACATTGAGGCTTGATTTTGCCTTGCAGAAGGCCGATTGGCTGGGCGCGTGCCATGGGCTCCCATGCAGTTTTTTGCCGTGGTCGGCTCTCGGGTATGGGGTGGCCTGAGACAATCGGGCACCATGAGTGAATCCCGCGACAACAAAATTCCCGAAAACCTGCCCGAAGTCCCGTCTGATGCCCCGGCGCTGCCCGAGGGCTGGCTGGAAGTGCTGTCCATGGACATGGATGCCCAGGGTGTAGCCCGCAAGCCCGATGGCAAGGTGGTCTTCATCGACGGCGCCCTGACCGGTGAAATCGTCAGTGCCAACACCCATCGCAAGAAGAACAACTGGGAAGCGGCCACGCTGACTGAAATCCACCGCGAATCCTCGCAGCGCGTGACGCCCGGCTGCCCTAATTTCGGGCTGCACGCCGGCGCCTGTGGTGGCTGCAAGATGCAGCATCTGCATGTGGCGGCCCAGGTCGCCATCAAGCAGCGTGTATTGGAAGACAACCTCTGGCATCTGGCCAAGGTCAAGCCCGAGACGCTGCTGCGCCCCATCGAGGGCCCGGCCTGGGGCTATCGCTTCCGCTCGCGCCTGTCGGTGCGCTATGTGGCCAAGAAGGGCAAGGTGCTGGTGGGCTTCCACGAGCGCAAGAGCCGCTACATCGCGGACATGGAGGTCTGCAAGATTTTGCCGCCCCATGTGGATGCCATGCTCATGCCCATGCGCGCACTGATCGCCAGCATGGATGCGCGCGAAACCTGTCCTCAGATCGAAGTGGCTTGCGGCGACCATGTCACTGCCCTGGTGCTGCGTCATCTGGAGCCTCTGTCGGATGCCGACAAGCAGCGCCTGCGCGACTTTGCTGCCGAGCAGAACGTTCAGTGGTGGCTGCAGCCCAAGGGCCCGGATACCGTGCATCTGATGGAAGAAGGCGGTACACAGCTGTCCTATGGTTTGCCGGACTTCGGCATCACCATGCCGTTCAAGCCGACCGACTTCACCCAGGTCAATCCGCATATCAACCGCGTGCTGGTCACGCGCTCGCTGCGCCTGCTGGATGCGAAAAAGGACGAGCGCGTCATCGACTGGTTCTGCGGTCTTGGCAACTTCACGTTGCCGATTGCCACCATGGCGCGCGAGGTACTGGGCATTGAAGGCTCTGAAACACTGGTCAAGCGCTCGCACGAGAACTATGCGGGCAACAATGCCACGCGCAGCGAAGACGACAAGCTGGCTCCCACCAGCTTCGTGGCCCGCAATCTGTTCGAGATGACCCCAGCCATGCTGATTGCCGACGGCAATTCCGACAAGTGGCTGGTCGATCCTCCGCGTGAAGGTGCGTTTGCCCTGTCCAAGGCACTTGCCGATATTCACCAGATCCGCATCGGCGCCAAGCAGACCGGCGTTGCCAGCGAAGAGCAGCCCGATTTGCTGCCTCCGCTGCCCGAGGGTCAGGAAAGCTGGCAGTTCCCCAAGCGCATTGTCTATGTGAGCTGCAACCCGGCCACGCTGGCGCGTGATGCAGGCTTGCTGGTGCACCAGGCCGGCTATCGCTGTGTGGCGGCGGGTGTGGTGAACATGTTTCCGCATACGGCGCATGTGGAATCCATGGCCGTTTTCGAGCGCGCATAAGCGAGCATGCCCTGAACTGCGCCTGCGCGGCGCAGTTCAGCCGCCAAGGGACGTATCCAGAATCATCATCAGCACAAAGCCCAGCATGAGTCCTGTGGTGGCCCAGGCTTCATGGCCCTTGCGGTGGGATTCCGGAATGATTTCGTGGCTGATGACAAACAGCATGGCCCCGGCGGCAAAGCCCAGGCCCCAGGGCAACAGCATGGTGGAGCTGCTGACCACGATGGCGCCGATCACGGCGCCCAGAGGCTCGATCAGCCCTGTCAGTGCGCCCAGCACTACCGCAAAGCCTCGGGTATAGCCAGCAGCCAGCAAAGAGGCTGCGACCACGAAACCCTCGGGTACATCCTGTATGGCAATGCCCAGCGTGAGCGAGCTGGCGCGCAGCCCCTCGTTGGCAGCATAGCCCACGCCGATGGCCAGACCTTCGGGCAGGTTGTGAAGGGTGATGGCAATCACAAACAGCCAGGTGCGTCGCAGCTGGCGCGCATGGCTGCCTTCGCGGCCTTTGATGAAATGCTCGTGCGGCAGCAGGCGGTCCATGGCCAGCAGGGTGGCACCGCCGAGCAAGATGGCGACGCCGATCAGGGCACCACCCAGCCATTCGCTGCTCCCGCTCGGGGTGACTGCCCTGGCGGCTTCCAGCCCGGGCAGAATCAATGAAAAGGCGCAGGCAGCCAGCATCACGCCTGCGCCAAAGCCGAATAGAGTGTCCTGAGTCCGCTCGGATGGATTTTGGGTCAGCAGCACAGGCAGAGCGCCCAGCGCCGTTGCCAGCGCCGCCACGCTGCCGCCCAGCAGCGCATTCAGTGCTGCTGGATTCATCTGCAGCTGCTTCCAGGCCATGGATGCAAGCACCAGAGCGCCTGCAGCGGAGATCAGCAGCCCGAGCCGGGTTCTGAGCGGCAGGGGCGGTTGGCTTGAAGATGTGCTCTGCAGTCCGTCCTGGCCCATGGTTCAGCTCCTGCTAGGCTGGGTGGCGGCAGCGAAGCGGCGCGCCACTTCATTCCAGTCCACGACGTTGTAGAAAGCAGCGATGTATTCGGGACGTCGGTTCTGGTATTTCAGGTAATAGGCATGCTCCCAGACGTCCAGGCCCAGAATCGGCGTGTTGCCGCTGCCAATGCCAAGCATCAGAGGGTTGTCCTGATTGGCGCTGCTCTCCACATGCAGCTTGCCGCTGCGGTCCACACCGAGCCAGGCCCATCCGCTGCCGAAGCGGCTGATGGCGGCCTTGGTGAACTCGGTCTTGAAGTTCTCGAAGCCTCTCAGGTCCCTGTCAATGGCTGCCGCAAGAGCGCCCTGTGGCAGGCCACCCCCTTTGGGAGACATGACTTGCCAGAACAAGCTGTGATTGGCATGGCCACCGCCATTGTTGCGCACGGCCTGGCGAAGCGGCTGAGGCAGCGATTCGATCTTGACGAGCAGATCGTCCAGCGGCCATTGCGCATACTTGCTGCCTTCGAGTGCCGCGTTGAGGTTGTTGACGTAGGTCTGGTGGTGCCTGGAGTAGTGAATCTCCATGGTTTGCGCATCGATATGCGGCTCCAGCGCTGCGTAGTCGTAGGGCAGTGGAGGCAGGGTATAGCTCATGAGTAAAAGCCTTGGCAGTGAGGGAGAGGGAGTCAGTGCAGCGATGAATGCACGGACTCGAAGCTGGCAAGGCGGGACTGCCTGTCGCTGGCGGGGTGGGTGAGAAGAGGGGCGGATGTCGAGGCGCAGACGCCTGCGGCTGCTGTACCGTGCTCGGCCCGTGCGGCCAGGAGCTGGGGCAGATGACGGTATATCGCCAGGCTCAGGGACTGCCTGGTGGAGTCCTGCTGCAGAAATGGCATCAGGGCTTGTTGCGCCTCATGCAGGCATTCATATGCTGCTCCCGGCCGATCTGCTTCGGCGAGGGCATCTGCCAGATTCAGGTGGGCAACGACAAAAGCGGCGATGCGGTCATCGTCGGCAATATCGCCGGGCTCTGCGACCAGCAACTGCAAGCCAAGCTGTTGTGCATGCCGGTAGTGTTCAAGTGCTGAGAGATGTCGAAGCTCCCGCGTTGCCGTCAGCGCCGTGCAAGTGTGCAGCTTCCAGGCAGACAGCAAATCTGCAGCCCAGGTGTTTCCTGTGCCGTGGCTCATGACGCACCCTCGATGCAGGCTTGGGCAGCAACGACTTTTCCATCCTCTCCTGATGGGTGAATGCGTACCACCCGCAAGGCTGTCGGCTGATCCACCAGCAGGCAGGTCTTGCCGGTGCGCTTGCAGTGATCTTTTACGCGCCAGTAGGCTCCGTCGCTGATGCAACCTGTCTGGCAAATCACCAGGTCGGCGGCGTGCAGACTGGCTTCCAGGAGTTGTTGCTCGGACAGGGCCTGGCTGTCGGCATCCTCGACCAGAGGCCAGTCGACGCCGGACGTTGCCTGTTCAGCTGCAGGTTGAGGTTCTTGCTGCAGCAGATTCAGTGCCATCGCCTGGGCCAGGGCGTTGCGCTGTTCACGTTCCCAGGCAAGAGCGCTGTCGCGGACAATGACCTTGGCCCTGAGGTGCACAAGCTGCCGCTTGAGCGCCTCCACTTCGCGTGCCAGCGATTGCATCTGTGCCGTGCAGCGGGTCTGCACTTCCATATAGGTCAGCATGAGGGCCTCATGCTCAAGGCGTATTTGGTTGAAGTCATCATCTGGCACGGCAGTCTTGTCCCCATGGTTGAGAGCACAACAGAACTCGTCGCTGGGATGCGCGTATGTGCAGCTAAGAATGGAATCAATAATTCATAAATATAAATGAGAATGGTTTGTATTCAATGTCCACAAGGAAAATATGACATCCAGATCAGCATCATGAGACTGGCTGGGAATTGTGGGAAATGGCTGCCGTCAGACCCTTGGTGGAAGAGGCTGCGGAGGAAATGCCCGTGCGCCAATGGCTTGGACATGGTTCTTGCGGCCCTCAAATGCGACCTTGGTGTGCGTCAGCTGCATGGGGCTGCGAACCGTCGAGCCCAGGCACAGCAAGGATTGGACCTGGGTGCAGTGCGCAGCAGCTCGGCGCAGATGGGCGGTGCTCGAAAGCGCCCGGCCGTCAACCGCTCTTCAGTGCTGGGCCACTATTGCCTGTGGCGTCGTCGGCCGCGTGGGCCACAACATGGCCAGCACCGATAGCAGCAGCAGGGCGATCAGCGCATATGGTGCACCCGGGTCGATGTCGTAGACCAATGTGCCCACCAGCGGCCCGAGGACCATTCCCATTCCGTGTGCTGCGCCCACCGTGCCAGCGGTGGCGCCTTGCTCGTTCCCATTCACCGAGTTGGCGGCCAGGGCAGTCACGGCCGGGAACACCCATCCCATGCCTGCGGCAGCGACGAAGTACGCAGCCCACAAGGCCGGCTGCGTGGTGGCGAAAGGCACTGAAGCGAAGCCTGCTGCGGACACCACGACGCCGATGCTGATCAGCCGCTGCGGTGGCCAGCTCAGGCTGCGCACCAGCAACTGGGCCAGGATCAGGGCCACTCCGACCACCGCCAAGGCAATGCCGGCGGCGCGCGCCGCTGCCGTGGCGTCCAGGTGCAGGCGGTCGAGCGCGAAGAAGCCCACGATCACCTGCGCCACCGTCACGCTGAACATCGCTGCGAAGGCTGCGGCGAGAGGGCGGCGCAAGCGCTTGTCGCCTATTCTCAGCGGCGTGGCATCCGGCGCGGCATGATGTTCGGTACGTGGCAGCCAGCGCCACATCACGGCAAGCGCGGCAAGAGGCAGCATGGCCGTGATGAACAGCGGCAACTCCAGGCTGTGGTTGGCGAGCATTCCGGCAATACCCGGCCCGGCCACCATGCCCATTCCGCTCGCGGCTCCCAGTCCTGCCATGGCGGATGCGCGCTTGTCAGCAGACACATGGTCCGCGACCAGCGCAGCCCCCGTGGCCGGCACGGCCGCGTAAAAGCCGACGGCGCTGCCCCGCAGTACCACCAGCCCCGCAAAAGCCACCCAGACCGGCGGCGGTTGGCGCAGTGCCAGCACGATGAAGACACACATCGCCGCATAGCACAGCACGAAGCCGCCAAGCCCCAGCAGCATGATCTTGCGGCGCCCGAGCCTGTCACTTGCCGCGCCCCAGCGGCGCGCGAGCAGCACCCAGGCAATGCCGCCCACCGTCACGGCCAGTCCCGCCTGCCAGGGCGACAGCCCGAGCACCCGGCTGATCGGGCCGATCAGCGCCACGAAGGACATCATTGCCAGTGTGCACACCAAGGTCTCGAACATCAGCGGTTTCATGCTGAAGGCCGCTGCAGTCCGCGCAGGACAGGGAGCAGTGTCGGGGTCTGGAGTAGTGCTCATGAGATTCCTTGGTAGCGCCGTCAGGCAGGATTTAGAGCATATTAAATGATAATCAATTGCATTTGAAGTATTGGCCGCCCCCTGAGCCAGCCCTGAGGTTTGCGGAGCAGGTTGATGCCGCTCGGCGACGGCCTGCCAGGGTCATGGTGAAATGAAAAAAGCCGCAGCGGTTGCTGCGGCTTGTACGGACGATGGCCGGGGGCGGCCATGGATGTCTCAGCTGCGATTGCGGCTGCTGCCGTTGTCGGGCTCCGCAGCGCCGCGTTTCTCGGCGGCACTCTGTCCCAGCACGGAGGGTACGCCTTCGATCTTGTTGGAGCGCATGTATTCATCCATGTCCTTCCAGCCCGCAAACACCAGCGCCTTGGGTGCCTTGGGGTTGAGAACGTAGCAGTCTTCCAGTCCGCGCATGGCGTGCCTACAGGCGCCGCCAATGGCCTTGGCTTCGGATTCACGCGCCACGGTGCGTGGATCAGGGCCCAGGCCCGGAATGTCTTCGATCTTGCAGCCTGCCAGTACCAGAGGCAGCAGGGCAATGGCAAGTGCGCGGGGAAGGTGGTTTGACTTCATCTTGTTTGCTTATCGGCAGCGGCAGCCGGGAATTTAGGCCATGGCTGAAATTTCCATTGCGGCGATGGCCGCGCCCGACATCAGATTACTGCAAACAAAAAGGAGTGCGCAAGGCACTCCTTCTAGACTGGGCAGCCGCGAGGCTTAGTCGCGATCGCCGCCCATGATGCCCAGCAGGGCCAGCAGGCTCTGGAACACGTTGAACAGGTCCAGATACAGGGCCAGGGTGGCGCTGATGTAGTTGGTCTCGCCGCCGTCGATGATCTGCTTGAGGTCATACAGCATGTAGGCGGAGAAGATGCCGATGGCCAGCATGGAGATGGCCATCATGCCTGCCGTGGAGCCCACGAAGACATTGATGATGGCGCCTACCATCAGCACCAGGGCGCCCACGAACAGGAACTTGCCCATGCCCGACAGGTCGCGCTTGATCACGGTGGCCAGCATGGCCATCACGAAGAACACGCCAGCGGTACCGGCAAAGGCCGTCATGATCAGCTGAGTGCCGTTGGAGAAGCCCAGAATCATGCCGATCAGGCGCGATAGCATCAGGCCCATGAAGAAGGTGAAGGCCAGCAGCACGGGCACGCCAGCGGCGCTGTGCTTGGTCTTTTCGATCGCGAACATGAAACCGAAGGCGCCGGCCATGAACACGATCAGGCCCACGCCGCCCGTCAGCGCGCGAGTCATGCCAGTGGCTACGCCCAGCCAAGCGCCCAGCACGGTGGGGATCAGGCTGAGTGCCAGCAGCCAGTAGGTATTGCGCAAGACACGGTTGCGCTCTTGCTGCGAGACACCGTAGCCCGCAGAGCCCAGTGTGGTGACTTGTTCGTTCATGTAGCCATTCCTCCTTCAGGAATCGTGTGTTGAAACATTGTCATTCTAGGTGGGGGTCTTGAGAAGCCTTTGCAATACCCCGTTGCAATGCGGCAGTTTTAGGATGGAATGTTTTTCACATCGCATCTACTTTTGCCTGCAAAGTACAGAATATGCTTGCTGCATTGACAATCCAACGGAGCTTTTTATCTTATGAAGACCAAGCACGAACTCGAACTGGCCGATGTGAAAGCCATCGCTGCGGCTGCCGAAGCTGAAGCACTGAAGAACAACTGGCCCGTGACGATCTCCATCGTGGACGACGGCGGCCATCTGCTGCTGTTGCAGCGCATGGATGGTGCTGCTCCCATCTCTTCCCATATCGCCCCTGCCAAGGCACGTTCTGCAGCCGTGGGCCGCAAGGACACCAAGGCTTTTGAAGACATGATCAACAACGGCCGCACCGCTTTCCTGAGCGCTCCGTTTGTGGACGGCCTGCTCGAAGGTGGCGTGGCCATCGTCAAGGATGGCCAGGTGCTGGGTGCCGTGGGCGTCTCCGGTGTGAAGGCCAACGAAGACGCACAGGTTGCCAAGGCCGGCATCGCAGCCCTGGGCCTGTAATTGCTGACTCTGCCACTGCGGTGGCAGAGACCAAAACAGAACCCCTGCCGCTTGATGCGCGCAGGGGTTTTGTTTTGGCGGGTTGCGAATGAGGAAAAAACGCGTGGCTATGTGAAGTGTGAGCACAAGAGAGGGCAGGTGCTCTACAACGACGTTGGCTGGCGAATCGACACTTGCGGTGTCGCCCCACGATGAAACGGTCTATTTGGTCAGGATGAGCTTGCCCAGCTTGGTGGCCTGCAGGCGATAGGGCGTGCCGTTGTGCAGGATGGTGACTGCCTTCTGGCCGTTGAGCAGCAGGGCGCTGTCCAGGCCCAGGCTGGAGCCGGCAGCGGCTGAAGGGTTTGCAGCAGCCATGGAGGAGGTGCTACGGTTGTTGGGCTGTGAGGTCGCAACAAGCGGTGCAGACATGCCGTGATTCCTTAAGATCAAAAACTGGTGTAATGATAACAATTCTCAATTGAAAAGCAAGTGATACTTAGTCTCATTCGCAAAAAACTGCCATTTATTTTTCATATGGAATCTGGCCAGCCGCATCTGAGGATTTTTGGCTGCGGTCCATCAGCAGTCTGTGCCTATGCCGAGCTGCTTGAATGCGGGTTCGATGCTGGTTCCACAATAAAAAACGGCCCTTGTGAGGGCCGTTTTTTGCAAGCATGGGCTTATTTGGAGGGATCGGTCACAAAGCCGATTTTCTTGACGCCAGCGCGCTGGGCGGCGGCCATGGCCTGGGCCACGCGCTCGTAGCGCACTTCCTTGTCGCCGCGGATATGCAGGTCGGGCTGGGGTTCCTTGGCGGCCTCGGTCTGAAGATTGGTCTCCAGCTGCTCGTCGCTGATTTCCTGGCCGTTCCAGGAATATTTACCGTCGGCCGTGATGCCCAGCTGCACGGTGGCGGGCTTGGTGTCCTCGGGCTGGTTGGTGGCGCGGGGCAGGTCCACGTTGACCGAGTGTTTCATCACGGGCACGGTGATGATGAAGATGATGAGCAGAACCAGCATGACGTCCACCAAAGGCGTCATATTGATCTCGTTCATCACATCATCGCTGTCCCCATCGTCCATGGTTCCGAATGACATGGCTTAGGCGCCTTTCTTCAGGGGCAGCACATTGCCAGAGACCTGGCCGTCCACGGAAACGCGGGCACCGGTCACGAAGTAGGCGTGCACGTCGTGGGCGAAGCTGTTCAGCGCATTCAGGATACCCTTGTTGCCACGCACCAGAGCGTTGTAGCCCAGCACGGCGGGGATGGCGACGGCCAGACCCAGGGCGGTCATGATCAGCGCTTCGCCGATGGGGCCGGCAACCTTGTCGATGGATGACTGGCCGGACATGCCGATGGCCACCAGGGCGTGGTAGATGCCCCAGACGGTGCCGAACAGGCCGATGAAGGGAGCGGTCGAGCCCACGGAGGCCAGAATGGCCAGGCCGGATTGCAGGCGGGCCGTGAATTCGTTGATGCCGTTGCGCAGGCAGCGGGTCACCCAGTCGCTGATGTCCAGCGTGTCATGCAGGTGGACGCTGGTCTTGCGGTGGTGGGCGGAGGCTTCGCGGCCTTCGAGCACCATGAAGCGGAAGGGGTTCTGCTTGTCGTCACCCAGCTTTTCCAGGCCAGTGGCCAGATCGGGGCTGTGCCAGAAGTCCTGCGCCTGGGTGGCGAACTTCTTGAATTTCACAATATCCAGCGCCTTGAGAATGATGACCAGCCAAGAGGCCACCGACATGACCAGCAAGATGATGGCCACGCCTTTGGTCACGAAGTCGCCCTGTGTCCAGACGTGGGCAATGCCGAATTGGGATTCCATGGGTACTCCTGAGAACTGCAGATTTATTTGAGAACAAAGTTGATGGGCACGATGTGCCACATGGGTTCGGCCACGCCGTTGCGCTTGCCGGGGACAAACTTCCACTGGCGCACGGTGTTGACGGCGGCGTCATCCAGGCGGTCAAAGCCGCTGGACTGCTTGATTTCGATTTTCTCGGGCTGGCCCTGTTCGTTGATATAGACGCGCAGCAGCACCTTGCCTTGTTCCCCCATGCGCTTGCTGACTGAAGGATAAGCGGGAGCGGGGTTGTTCAGATAGGCAGCATTGCTCGATGGCTGCTCGATCTTGGGCGGGGCCGGTGGTGCGGGAGGCGCAGGCGGAGCCGGAGGTGCGGGGGGCGCGGGTGGCGCTGGCGGTGTCTTGTCCGGTTTGCTGTCGCTGTCCTCCAATGCCCCCTGAGGTGCAGCCGGTGCCGGTGTCGGGTCCTTGATGGCCTTGGGCAGCGGAGCCTTCTTGACCTCGGGCTTGGGCTGCGGTTTGGGCTCGGGCTTGGGTGCTGGCGCCGGAGGCTTGGGAGGAGGGGGAGGGGCCGGCGGGGCAGGTTCGGCAGCCGGCGGTGCCACAAACTGGGCGATCACGCTGGCGGGAATCACTATCTCTGGCGGCTTTTGCTGTGCCAGGCCATGCTGCATGGCCCACAGGGCGGCAGCGTGCACGACAACCACAGCACCAGCAACTGCCATATTGCGGCTCGGGCCGCTGGCAGGTGCAAATCGATCAGACTGGGACATAAGAACGAGAAGAGCAACCAGCGCAGGCTGGGATCAGAAAGGAGAAGCGCTGGTCAACCGGCAATAGCAGGCGCAGGAAGCAGGGCACGCCGACAGGATCGCATCATTCACGCAGGATCCACCAGGTGCATACCATCACGAGAATCAGACTGCCAAAGACGGCTGAGAGGACGGAGAGGTGGGCCATGCTTTGCTTTCCAGAATGTTGGTGGCAAGCTGAACCGTCTGCACCGACGCGCAGGATTGCGCTTCGTTGTGGATGGCCGCGATCGGATGGCTTGCACTGCACTGGGCGACGACATCGCGTGCGCAGCCTTCGCAGCGCCCGCATTGTGTGGCAACACCCAATTCAAACTGGATTTCGTCAAAGCTCATCCCCGCATGCGCGTGGCGTGCTATTTCTCGGTCAGAAACCCGGCGGCATACACAGACGATCATGGCTACAGGCAGTTGTTGCTGGCTATTGATGTAATAGGCGGAGTATAAATGAGAATCCATCGCATTTGCAATGCATGCCACCAAATTACGCACAATCAGCAAGTGGTTAAAAGCCGGGGGGCGATCTGATCGAGGCTGGCGCAGCCGGTCTGGGCCATGGCCAGCTCCAGCTCGGCGCGCAATAGATACAGCATATGTGCAACCCCCAGCATGCCGGCAGCCGCCAGGGCATGCATTTGCGGCCGGCCCAGCAGCACGGCACTGGCACCCAGGGCGATGGCCTTGAGTACATCGGTGCCCTGGCGAACGCCGCCGTCCATCAGCAGCGGAATATGGGCAGGCGTGGCCGCGCGAATGGCAGGCAGCACTTCGAGGGCGGAAACGGCGGTGTCCAGCACTCGCCCGCCATGGTTGGAGACCACAATGGCATCGGCCCCCAGCTCCACGGCTTGCGCGGCGGCGCGGGCCGAGAGCAGGCCTTTGACGATCAGGGGCAGCCGGGTTTGCTGACGCAGCCAGACCAGGTCGTCCCAGGTGGGCACGCCTCGGGCCAGCTCGCTGCCGAACAGAATGTGCTCGCTCATCAGATCGCCGCTCTGCCGTTGCTGGGGCATGCCACGCAGATTGACGGCCTCCACGCCTGGCGGCAGCGGGTAGCTGGAGCGCTTGATATGGGCGTCCACCGTCCAGACCAGGGCCTGATAAGCGGCATCTTCGGCGCGGCGAATCAGCTGCAGCGTATGCTCGCGCGTTGACTGCTGGTAGAGCTGGAACCACAGTGGGCCGCTGCGCCCCAGCTCCTGCGCTGCAGCTTGCGCGGCCTGGGCGATTTCCTCCAGCGTGCAGCTGGATAGGGTGCTGACCACCATGCCGGTGCGCATGGCCATGGCCGCTCGCGCCGTGGCGAGTTCGCCTTCGGGATGCGCCAGCCGCTGATAGGCAACCGGTGCCAGCAGCAACGGCCAGTCCAGACTCTGACCCAGAAGGCTTTGCCGCGTATGCGCGGCGGACAGATCGGCCAGCGGCTCAGGGCAGAGACGGATGCGGTCGAAGGCCTGGCGGTTGTGGCCTAGGGTCAGACCCTGGTCCGCACCGCTTTCCAGGTGGGCCCAGGCCTGAGCCTCCATATGCTCGCGGGCCAGCCGGGCGTAGTCCGCCAGGGAGCCTATCTGCGCGGAAATCTGCGTCAGTGGCGGTTTGACGGGCTGGCCTGCGGCATTCAAAGGTTCAACAGTCATAAATCAAGCCGGTTGGATGGGGACAAGGCAGCAAAGCAGAGGCATGGCTCAGTGGGGTAGCCAGCGAAGGCAGCCCCGGCAAAGGCTGCAGACCCCCTTGAGGGGAGGCGGCAAAGCCGCTCAGGAGGGGCTAGCTTTCAGACCACATGCGCAAGAGATTGTGATAGGTACCCGAGAGGGCGGCGATGCGCGGGTGCTCGGGCTGCTCTTGCGTGAGTTGCTGAATGCTCTGGTCCAGATCAAACAGCAGACGGCGCTGCTCCGCCGACTTGACCAGGCTGTGCGTCCAGAAGAACGAGGCATAGCGCGTGCCGCGCGTCACGGGGTTGACTCGGTGCAGGCTGGTGCCGGGGTAGACGATGGCGTCGCCGGCGGCCAGCTTCACGCTTTGCTGGCCGAATGTGTCTTCCACGATCAGCTCGCCGCCTTCGTATTCGTCGGCATCGCTGAAGAACACCGTGGTGGAGACATCGGTTCTGACCTTGATGGCCGTGCCCGGAATGGTGAAGAAGGCGTTGTCGATATGGTTGCCATAGGTACCTCCGCCCTCATAGCGATTGAAGCGCGGTGGCAGGACCTTGAGCGGCAGGGCTGCCGACATGAACAGTGGGTTGCGGCCCAGTCGGTCCAGGATCAGATCGCCTATCTGCTGGCCGGTCTTGCTGTCCAGCGGCAGCTGCAGATTGCGCTTGACCTGCGCGGCCACATGACCGGCCGTGGCCTTGCCGTCCTGCCAGCTGGCGGCTTCCAGCGCCTGACGGCAGTGGCGTACTTCATCGGGAGTGAGCAGGCAGGGGATGCGTAGCAACATGGCGGAAGTGAGGCGATATCTATCTGTTGATGATCTGGGTTACATCATTAACCATAGCTGGTAGCGTTTGATACCTATAGCTTTCAATGACTTATTGGCTTGAAAACATTTATGGAAAAGTGCTACCAGCTATGGTTTTGATGGCGAAGATCAGGCTTTGCGAGCCAGCGGCAATGCGCTTGACCCGCCAAGTGTGCATGTAAAAAGCCCCGCTGGCATCAGGAATCTGCGGGGCTTCGGGGCATGGTTTGCAGCCAGGCTGCGCCAGATCAAGCGCAGGCAGGACTGTCATTGCTCCTGTCAGTACATGAATTAGTACGTGAACTTGAGCGAAGCCACGGCAGAGCGGCCGGCGCCCATATTGGCGTAGTGGGGCGAGCGCACGCCGGTGTAGTACACCTTGTTGCCCAGGTTGTAGACGTTCAGCTGGAAGCTCAGGTTCTTGTCGATCTGATAGGCCATCATCGCGTCGTAACGGGCATAGCCGGAAGCGCCCTTGGTCACGATGCCCCCCTTGCCTTGAATGTAGCTGGCAGCAACGTCGCTCTGAGCATAGATGCCCAGACCCAAGGTCAGCTTGGCCATGGGCTTGTAGCTGGTCCACAGGCTGAAGCTGTGCTTGGGCGTGTTGTAGAAGGGCAGGCCATTGCGAACATCGTCCTTGCCCATGTTCTTGAATTCGCTATCCATATAGGTATAGCCGCCGAACACGCTCAGATTGGACAGGATCTGGCCGGTAAAGCCCAGTTCGATGCCATTGACTTCCTTGTTGCCGCCCATGTACGTGCCGGTTGCATCGCTGATGCGCACATTGGTCACTTCATTGCGGAAGACTGCGGCAGTCAGGTTCAGCTTCTTGTCCAGCAGGTCCCATTTGGTGCCCAGCTCGATGGACTTGGTCTTTTCCGGCTTCAGGCTGATCAGCGCATCTGTGGTCGTGGTCAGGTCCTCGCTGCCGTTGCCCAGAGTCGAGCCACCGGGGCGCGAAGAGGTGCCGATATTGGCGTAGATGCTGCCATTGGATGCGGGCTTGTAGACCACACCCAGCTGGTAGTTGAACATCGTATCGCTGCGGCTCAGGTCATACGCCGGGTAGGCGCTGGCGCCACGGCCGCCGGCGGGGCCGGAAGCGTTGAGCTTGTAGTGGTCCACGCGCAGACCGGCATTCACCAGCCATTGCTCGTTGAGCTTCAGAGTATCAAAGCCGTAGACAGCAATGGTGTCGATTTTGTTGACGGTGGATTGCGCAGGCAGTGACCAGGCAAAGTTCCAGGGGGCATTGGCGCCGCCGGGGTTGCTCAAAGTGGTGCACCAGGGGTCGGACACCGAGGTGCACACGCCGGTGCCGCTCTGGATTGCGCCGGAGCTGCCGTCGGCCTTTTCCTTGGACAGTTCCAGGCCGAAGGCATAGCTGTGGCCGATGGAGCCGGTCTGTTCCTTGCCGGTAAATTCGGTCACGTTCTGCAGCGTGGTGGTGTCATAGACACGATAGTTGCCACGGCGCCAGACATAGCCATTGAGGGCATTGCCCTTGGAGTCGTCGGGCTGTGTCCAGACATAGTCCTGCTTGGTCTTGCTGTAGCGCAGGCTGTTGCGGATCTTGTTGGTGTCGGTGAACTTGTGGGTGACCGAGGCCGTGAACAGATCGCTCTTTTCCTTCTCATAGTCACGGTTGTTCAGACCATACCAGTTGTCGCGGCTGTTGCCGTAAGTGGGGCGAATCTTGGAGCCACCGGGCAGTTGCGTTGCGTTGGTTGAACCGGCTGCGTTGACACCGTTGCTATACAGATAAGGCACGCCGCCGTCGGGGGTGTTGTCGGTCTGCAGATGCTGCCAGGACAGGGTCACTTCGGTGGCTGTGCCCATGCCGAAGGTCACGGTGGGGGCAATGCCCCAGCGCTTGTTGTCAGGACCGTTGCGGCCAGGAACGTCGGCACTGTGGCCCATGGCGTTCAGGCGAATGCCGGTGGTCTCGTTGATCTTGCGGTTGATGTCCAGCGTGCCGCGCAGATAGTTGTCGGTGCCCAGGCCCACATCGCCGGAGATGAAGTTCTCGTTCTTGGCCTTTTTGGTGGTGATGTTGATGGAGCCACCAGCGCCGCCACGACCGGCATAGGCCGAGTCCGCGCCCTTGATGACTTCCACGGCTTCGACGTTGAACAGCTCGCGGGTGCCGGAGGCGATGTCACGCATGCCGTCCACAAAGGTGCTGGACTGGGCGTCCATGCCGCGGATGAAAGGCTGGTCGCCGGTGGGGTTGCCGCCTTCGCCGTTGCCGAAGGTGATGCCGGGGGTGGAGCGCAGGGCATCCTGCAGGCTGGTTGCCCCCGTCTGCTTGATGATCTCTTCATTGATGACCTGAACGGTCTTGGGCGTGTCCAGCAAAGGGGCGGTGAACTTGCCTTGAGGGCTGGCTTCGGTCTTGAAGCTGGCGTCGGCGGTGGCTTCCACATTCACGGTGGACAAGGTGGTTTCCTGCTGAGCCATCGCGCTGGCGCCAATCAGGCACAGGCCTGCGGCAATCACGATTTGCTTGAGCTCGCAGCGCAAGCCGTTGGAGTCGGTCGGGGTCAGATGGTTGTTGGACATGCTTTTGATGAAGAGTCGGTTTTTTGAAAAAGCGTGCGGATTCTAGGTGATATTGATAATAATTCTCGATACCATTCAATAATGAGTGCCGGCAATCTACGTTTTGTTGCAGTACGGCAACAGACAGGCTGTCTGGATAGGTGGTGCTGGTCCTGCCGATCTATGCAGCCACGAGTTTTCAAGGTGGCGTAAACGCCCTGGCCTTGGGTGGGCGCTTTGTTTACGTCAAGTAAAGTAAATAAAAGTGAGATGCATTTAGAATTTGCACAACTAGAATGCCGCCTTGCTGTGCAAGCAAGGCCTGGCCTTGTGGCGCTATGTCCCAAAGGTCGGCTCGGCCCGGCCCGGCGGCAACGCAATCCCAGAAAGTTCTGAATGACCGCGGCTTCCTCCAACGCCCCGCAGCGGGCGTACTGGCTCAAAAAATTACATGAGTGGCACTGGATCAGCTCCGCCATCTGCCTGATCGGCATGCTGCTGTTTGCCGTGACGGGATTCACCTTGAATCACGCCGGGCAGATCGAGTCCAAGCCCAGGGTCGAATCGCGTGATGCGCAACTGCCTCGGGATTTGCTCGAAAAACTGCAGCAAGCCCAGAGGCAGGGCGTGGAAGCGGCGGACAAGAATGCCGTGGGCTTGCCTGCCGAGGTGGATGGCTGGCTGGCTCAGCAGATCAAGGTCAGTGCCGAGGGTTTTGCCGTGGAGTGGAGCGAAGACGAGGCCTATGTGCCCATGCCGCGCCCGGGAGGCGATGCCTGGCTGCGTGTGGATCTGAAGGAGGGCTTGGTCGAGTACGAGAAGACCGACCGGGGCTGGATCTCCTACCTCAACGACTTGCACAAGGGGCGCAATACGGGCGGAGCCTGGAGCCTGTTCATAGACGTCTTTGCGATTGGCTGCCTGGTGTTCTGCATCACGGGTCTGCTGATCCTGAAGATGCATGCACAGCGCCGGCCCATGACCTGGCCCATGGTGGGTCTGGGGCTGGTGCTGCCGGCCCTGCTGGTTCTGCTGCTCGTGCACTGAGTCCAAGAATTTTGTGAAGGAAGAGAAAATGGCGAAGCGGATTTTCAAAACCTCGGTGGCATTGAGCGCCGTGGTGGGCCTGCCGGCAATCGCCGGCGGCATGAATGTGGCGGTGACCGTGCCCCAGTTGCAGGTGGCCGAATACCACAAGCCCTATGTTGCTGTGTGGCTGGAAAAGGCCGATGGTGGCGTGGCAGCCAATCTGTCCGTCTGGTACGACGCAAAGATGAAGAATGCCGAGGGCACCAAGTGGCTCAAGGACATGCGCCAGTGGTGGCGTCGTACCGGTCGCGAGCTGAGCTTTCCCATCGACGGCGTGACCCAGCCGACCAAGCCCGTGGGCACCCATGCGCTGTCTTTTGCCGAAGGCAAGAACCCGCTGCCCCAGCTGGCTCCCGGCCAGTACAAGCTGATGGTGGAAGCCGCGCGTGAAGTCGGCGGCCGCGAGCTGGTGTCCATTCCCTTCGAGTGGCCCGTCAAGCAGGCCACCAGCCTGAGCGCCAATGGCAGCACCGAGCTGGGCGCGATCAAGCTGGAATTGAAGCCTTGATCTTGATTCTCACCCCCTGAGGGGCTTTGCCTAGGCTGCCCCGCCGCTTCCCCCTCTCTCGCTTCGCGGGAGGGGACGACACGCTCGGTGCGGGGCGGCCCTTCCTTGGTGTCTCTTGCCTGCGTAGCGCCAGTTTTAGGGTGTTGCTTGGCCGTCACACCTCTCTCTTTTGATTTGTCACCCTTTTTGTTCTCAAGGACCCGATATGAAGTTCAAAACACGTGCTCTCGCTGCAGCCGCTCTGGCTCTGACCGTACTGGGCGCCCAGGCGCATGATCTGTGGTTCAAGCCCTCCAGCACCGTGCTGTCCAAGTCCGACTGGGTGACGGTGGATGCCGCTGTGTCCAACGATGTGTTCTTCTTCAACCACCGCCCGCTGGGTCTGGAAGCCGTCAAGGTGACCGCGCCCGATGGCGCAGCCGTGGAAATGAAGAATGTCGCCAAGGGCGAGTTGCGCAGCATGTTCGACTTCAAGCCAGAAAAGACCGGCACCTACCGCGTCACCATGCTGATGACCGGCGTGATGGGCGGCTACAAGGATGCCAACGGCCAGCCCAAGCGCCTGCGCGGCTCGGTGGAAGAAGTGCTCAAGCAGATTCCTGCCGATGCCAAGGAAGTGCGCGTGACCGAGAATCTGCGCCGCATGGAAACCTTTGTGTCTCTGGGCAAGCCTTCGGCGCTGGCGCTGACCGGCAAGGGCCTGGAGCTCAAGCCCGTGACCCACCCCAATGACCTGGTGGCCAGCGAAGAGGCGACCTTCGAATTCCATCTTGACGGCAAGCCCGCCGCCGATCTGGAACTGGAACTGGTGGCTGATGGCATCCGCTATCGCGACGGTGTGGACGCCATGAAGCTCAAGACCGATGCCAAGGGTCAGGTCAAGATCAAGTTCCCCCGTGCAGGTCTGTTCTGGCTGAATGCCGATGCCACGGACAAGAAGACCAGCATTGCCAAGGCAACAGAACGCCGCCTGGGCTATATCGCGACTCTGGAAGTCCTGCCTTAAGCGTTGGCGCTTGATGGATGAATACGCGCGCCCGATCCGGGCGCGTCGTTGTTTTCGCTGCTGTTTTCGCCGTTGTCTGGATGCCCATGCCCACCCCCCCCCGCGTACGCTTTGACGCCAGTCTCTGGCAACTGCCCTCGTCGGCGGCACAGAGTCAGGCTCGTCCCCGGACGCCGGCGCCGGACTTCGGCGTGCAGCGCTGGAGACCTGCAAGCCTGCAGCACCAGCAGGACGGGCGCATTCACCGCCTGTCCGGCCAGACCATGGGCACGCACTGGTCGCTGCGTCTGGTCAATCCCGATTACCTGCCCACGGAGCCGGTGCAGGCCCTGCTGGAGCAGGTGTTTGAGGATGTCATTGCCCAGATGAGCAACTGGGAGGCGGATTCGCTGATCACCCGGTTCAATCGTTCAAGGCCCGGTGAAATATATGTTCTGCCTACGGAGTTTGCTCAGGTACTTGAAGCGGCCTTGCATTGGGCAAGGCTTTCAGGTGCGGCGGTGGACCCCTGCATGGGAGCGCTGGTCTCGCTATGGGGGTTCGGGCCGCGCCAGAACCCGCTGCAGCCGCATTCGGGGCAGGCACCGCCCAGCGAGGAGATCGAGCGCTTGCTGAAGAGCAGCGGCCATGGTCATCTGCGCTGGAATGCGCAAACCCGGCAGTTGCAGCAGAGCGGTGGTCTGGAGCTGGATTTGTGTGGCATTGCCAAGGGCTTTGCCGTGGACTGGGTAGTGCAAAAGCTGCAGGTCGCAGGCTGGGCGGCGGGCATGTTCGAAATCGGCGGTGAGCTGCGCAGCTGGGGGCAGCGCCCTGATGGGCGGCCCTGGCGGGTGCAGCTGGGCACGGGCGGTTCTGCCGATGCCGAGTCGCTGGTCGTGGCCTGCAGGGAGGGCGCCTTTGCCACCTCGGGCGATTTCTGGCATCAGTTCACGCAGGCTGGCAGGCGCTACTCGCATACGCTGGATCCGCGCACCGGCTGGCCGGTGACACATGATCTGGCCAGCGTGACCGTGTTCCATGAGGAATGCATGCACGCCGATGCGCTGGCCACCGTGCTCACGGTGCTGGGTCCGCAGCAAGGCATGGACTTTGCCCGTGAACATGAGATTGCAGCCGTGCTCACATCGCATCTCGCATCCGATGGCAATGAGGCCCGCAGACAGGTGCTCAAGACACCGGCCTGGATCAACCAATTTGAGGCATGACAGTGGAATGGATTTTGACGCCGGAGCGCATCTATGGGGCTATGGGTTTGGTCACGGCCTATGCAGGCATGTGCTGGGGTATTGGCACCAAGGTACGAAAGCAGCGCCTGGCCGATGAGGCCGAGAGCAATGTCTCGCAGGGAGATGCTGCTGCGCCTGCCGTCCTGGTCGCCTATGCCAGCCAGACGGGGCAGGCCGAGGCTCTGGCCCGGGCCACGGTCAAGATGCTGGTCGATGGCGGTCTGCAGGTGCGGCTACTGCCCGTCGAGAAGCTGACGACCGAGATGCTGCAGCAATATGCACACAGCCTGTGGCTGCTGTCCACCACGGGCGAGGGTGATGCACCCGACCATTCGCTGGGCTTTGTCCAGCAGCTCATGGCCACGCCGCCTGCGCTGACCCGGCACCAAAGCCTGGTGCTCGCGCTGGGTGATCGTGAATACCAGGAGTTCTGTGCGTTTGGTGTGCAAGTGCACGAGTGGTTGCAGACCAGCGGCGCGCGCAGCGATCTGGTCTGCGTGGACAATATGGATGCCTCGAGCTTGCAGAGTTGGCAGACCCAGGTCGCTCAGATGCGGCAGGGCTTGCTGGGCGAGTCTGCGCCAGCCCAGGAGCTGGATTCGGACTGGTTGCAGACGCCGGCCAGCATACCTTTTGTGCTCAGTCGGCGGCGTTTGCTCAATCCCGGCAGTCAAGGCGGGGCGCTGTACCTGCTGGAGTGGACGCCGCAGTCCGGCGAGCTGCCGCGGTGGGAGTCGGGCGATCTGGTGTCTCTGTGCGTGCCTGCCGACCCTGAGCGTGCGCGCGACTATTCGATCGCCTCGATCACGGCCGACAGCAGCCTGCAGCTGCTGGTGCGCGAGAGCACGCGTGCCGATGGTTCACCGGGCCTTGCGTCGCACTGGCTGTGCTGCGGCATGGCCGAGGGGGATGTACTGCCGCTGACCTTGCGCGAGCACCGAGGCTTCCGGCTCGGTGACAACGCCGGGCGACCGCTGATTCTGATAGGCAATGGCTCAGGACTGGCGGGTCTGCTAAGCCATATCCGGGCGCGTGTCCAGCAAGACTGCAATGATCAATGGCTGTTGTTCGGGGAGCGCAGCCCTCGGCATGACGCCATCTTAGGCGACCAGTTGGCGGCCTGGGCGGAGCAGGGGAGGCTGGCGCGTCTGGATCAGGCCTGGTCGCGCAACGGCAAGGACTCTCGCTATGTACAGGATCTGCTGCGCAGCCACGCAGAGGAGGTGCGGCAATGGGTGGAGCGTGGCGCGGCCATCTATGTTTGCGGCAGCCTGAACGGCATGGGGCAGGGCGTACATCTGACGCTGCAGGCCATTCTGGGCGAGGCCAAGGTGGCCGAGCTGTTGGGCTCGGGCCGCTACCGGCGAGATGTTTACTGAGCACGTCCAGGCGGGGGATGGCAGCAGGCGCTGTCACCGTCCTGGAGCAGACCTGCACCGAATCCTTCCGGTGCCGCACCGCTGGGACATCGGGCAGGACGGATCAGAGGGCGTCTTCACCCGATAGATGTGGGGGCTGCTTGCGGTCTTCGGCGGAGATGGCATGGGCCGCAGACAGCAGTTCTGCGGATCGTATGAGGTGCTGTCTTCCATCCGCGTTGCACCTGCGATACCGGTGGAGGAGGCGGAGTTCATCCTCTGACAGAGCCTCTGCAGGGTGAACCGCCGGTGTGCGGTGTCCTGCCAGCACATACAACAGGTCCACTCCGTGTGCGCTTAGCGCGGTCATCTGAAAGCCATCCGGCGCTGTCTTGCCGGATTCCCAGGAAAAAAGAGTTTGCTTCGTAGTGCCAGCAAGTGCAGCGAAGGCCGGCTGGCTCATGCCCAGCCGGTTTCTTTCTTCGCGCAGCCGTTCCCCTAGGGTCATAAAAACTTGTCCAAGATCTATTGCATGGGAAAGAAATCTTTCCCATAATTCTCCAAAAGCACGACGACGTGCTTTCACCTAAATAATTAGGCGAAAGGCTACCAGATGCATCCCGAGCAAATCAAAGCGGCGCTGCGCATGAAAGGCATTTCCCCCACGGCATTGGCGTCCGAAATGCGCGTGGCCAACAGCAGCGTGTCGCAAGTCATCAGCGGTCGTGCGGTATCGGCCCGCATTCGACAGCGCATTGCAGAAATCACAGGCATGCCCGTCGACATGCTCTGGCCGCCTGTCAACGAGCGCCATGCACTGCGCTGCACACGCCCAGAAGGCGCGGACGCGCGTATCGCAAGGGGGGCACCATGAGTCGCACGGCGTGCCGCAATCACACCGCCCTGCGCGGCAGGGGAGGAATTCAATGAGCTTTGGAATTGCAGCACTGATTTTCTTGGCCGGTCTCCTCAGCGGATGTCTCATGGGTATTGCCGGCGTCGTGACGGCGTTGGACGGTTACTGAGGGACAGCGCTCGCTTGGGCACCTCCCATGACCGGGGCTGCCGGGGAGGCGTTCGCCGCACCGAAATCCGAACCCGCGCACGCGTCTCCATGTCTTTGGAGCCCATGTACTGGGTGCTCGGCAGCTGCAGTCTTGCAGGCCTGTGTGGTTCAGGGTGGAAGCATGGCGGGGCACGATGCCGGAGATAGCCCGGGGTGAGCTTCGTGAGGGCTGCGCCAATCGGTGGGCCGCGCGGTTGTCGGAAAGACCTGCTGGCTGCTTCCGTCCTGACCAGCGTTCGCGGCCGTGATTCCGTCGGTGTCGAGACCGAGGCATGCACGCATGCATTGCTGCGGTGCAGCAGCCCCAGTCGCGCCGGCCTGCACGCGACACTTGCCTCAGAAATACAAAAAGCTGGCTCGGGCCAGCTTTTTTGTGGTCAGCGCAAGCGCAGTGCTTACTTGACGTGCTTGCCGATCAGGCCGGCCATCTCGAACATGGAGACTTGGGGCTTGCCGAAGACTTCCTTGAGCTTGGCGTCAGCGTTGATCATGCGCTTGTTGGCTGCGTCTTGCAGGTTGTTGGCCTTGATGTAGACCCACAGCTTGCTGATGATTTCAGTGCGGGGCAGGGGGTCCTTGCCAACCACGGCAGCCAGAGCGGCGCTGGGGGTCAGAGGTTTCATGAAGGCAGCGTTGGGGGTGCGCTTCTTAGCGGCGGGAGCTGCTGCCGGTGCTGCAGCGGGTGCCTTCTTTGCAGTTGCCATATTGCTTATTCCTAATTGGGTAGTGGACTTATCACCAGCGAAATACAGCTGCAATCCACTGGCTGAGTCTGATGCTAATGGCAAAAAATCGCTCTTCCAAGCTAGTGGGCTGTTTTTTTGCCTCGATTTGTTGCTCTCAGGCCCTTTAGTGTCCGTTTTCACGGGTTTTTCCTCGAGAGTGTTGTGAAAAAGTTGCTCCCTGTGTGTGTCCGCTGGTGCTTGTGCTATGTCGGGTGCTCAGGGCAAGATGCGGGAAACTTGGTTCTGTGGAGATTTTCATGAGCGATTCCTCGGCTTCTCTTGGCTTCAGCACCTGCGATTTGTGCGATGCGCACATCAGCGACGACAGCAGCGATTTCCGTGTGCTGCCGCCCGTGTTCCACAGCTATGGCGGGCATGTCAGCTTTACGGGGGAGGTCAGCACCGTGCAGTGTCTGGATGACAACAGCCTGGTGCGAGCGGCGCTGGCCGAGCCGGGGGGTGGTCGTGTGCTGGTGGTCGATGGCGGCGGTTCGCTGCGCCGGGCTCTGGTGGGGGGTAATGTGGCGACATCAGCGGCCCAGAACGGCTGGGCCGGGGTGCTTGTCTATGGCTGCGTGCGTGACGTGGCCGAGCTGAAATCCACGCCCGTGGGTCTGTATGCGCTGGCGCTCAACCCCATGCCTACCGTCAAGCAAGGCCAGGGACTGCGCGATGTCTATGTGCAGATCGCAGGCCTGTGGATTCGCCCGGGCGACTGGCTGTATGCCGACGCCGACGGCGTTGTGCTGAGCCGCCGCAACCTGCTTTCCTGATTGAAATCGATGGCGCCTAGCGCCTGATCTGTAATGAACCGGGCCAGGTTGCAATCACAACGCTGGTCAGGGCAATGCCGAAGGCCAGCAGTTGCATGCTGCCGATGCGCTCGCCCAGGGCCAGCATACCCACCACAGCGGCGCTGATGGGCAGCAGGACGGTAAAAATTCCGGCTCGCGATGCGGGCACGGCGCGCAGCCCTGTCATCCACAGCCACACCGTCCAGACACAGGCGGCCAGGGCGTAGAACAGCAGCAGACCCCATGCAGGCACCGAAACCCGGGAAAAATCAAACTGCCAGGCCAGATACAGCCCGGCGGGCGTGGAAAGCACGAACCCCCAGAGATTGATCAGCGCCGTAATGCGCTTGGGGCTTACGCTGGCGGTGAGCTTTTTGCCGATCACGGCATATGCGGCCTCGCACAGCACGGCGGCAATCAGCAGCAACTGACCCAGGCCTTGCTGAGGGTGCGGGGCAAGGCTGCTGCTTTCGGTCTTGCTCAAGGCATTCAGCCCTATGCCGGCCACTGCGAAAACAATGGCTGTCCATGTACGCGCGCCAACGGCTTCGCGCAGGAAAAGCCAGCTCATGATGGCGACTGCGGCAGGAATGGCGGCCATGGTCACGCCCGCCGTGACCGCACTGGTCAAGGCCACGCCGCTGATCATGCAGAGCGTGAAAAGGAAATTGCCGAAGAAGGACTCAAAAAACAGCAGCCACTTGGTCTGTCTGGTCAGAGTTGTCTCGTGCGCTGGTGGCCTGAGCCAGCCCAGCATGGCCACGGCTCCGATGCCAAAGCGCAGCCAAGCCAGCAGCATGACCGGAAAGATGGCAGCCAGAGGCTTGGACAAGGCCACATAGCTTCCTACCAGAGACATGCTGAGCGCCAGGCAGAGATAGGCGATGGGGCGGCTGGGCGTGTGCATGGCGAAATGGATTTCAATGACAGGAGAAGGTGATGCAAAGCAGTGTGGCAGGGCTGTTGCATGCATTTGACCCAGAGGAGGGAACTGTTGTTTTTTGGTTCTCGCCGCCTTGGGCGCTGTGTCTTTGTCGTGTCACCTGTTTTTGTTCAAGTGTCTTGGCCTGTCTCGTGCCGGGTAAATGAGCAGATCAAGGCAGGCGTCGGGACTTTTTTCGTACTGCGTTTGAAGGATGCCGACTCCGGTGACCGTGCTTGCGCAAATTTTTCATGAAGCAAGATTCCGATTTCTTATTATGAAAAATGTAAATGTTGCGCTGCCGCAAAATTTCTCAATATGAGAAATTCGTTTTCTTATTGTGAAAAATAAAAATAAGACATTGATTTTATTGAATATAAATTTCAGTCTTTTATAAGACATAAGACTCTGTGGAAGAGCGTTGCAGACATAAAGTAGATCCCAAGGACGAACACCAATTCATCTTGTTTTAACCGCTAAGGAGTGCACCATGCCCCAATCCCTGACTCAGCAACTGAGCCGTGAACAGCAAATCGCAGCCCTCGAAAAAGACTGGGCACAGAACCCACGCTGGAAGAGCGTCAAGCGCGGCTACAGCGCTGCCGATGTGGTGCGTCTGCGTGGCAGCCTGCAGCCAGAGTACACGCTGGCCCAGCGCGGTGCCGAAGTGCTGTGGGACAAGATCAACGGCAGCTCGAAGAAGGGCTATGTGAACGCCTTCGGCGCCATCTCTGCAGGCCAGGCCATGCAGCAGGCCAAGGCCGGTCTGGAAGCCGTGTACCTGTCGGGCTGGCAAGTAGCTGCCGACGGCAACACCTCCGAGACCATGTACCCCGACCAGTCTCTGTACGCCTATGACTCCGTGCCCACCATGGTGCGCCGCATCAACAACACCTTCAAGCGCGCCGATGAAATCCAGTGGGGCAAGGGCATCAACCCTGGCGACAAGGAGTTCATCGACTACTTCCTGCCCATCGTGGCCGATGCGGAAGCCGGCTTCGGCGGCGTGCTCAACGCGTTCGAGCTGATGAAGAACATGATTCAGGCAGGTGCTGCCGGCGTGCACTTCGAAGACCAGCTGGCTGCCGTCAAGAAGTGCGGCCACATGGGTGGCAAGGTACTGGTGCCCACCCGCGAAGCGGTCGAGAAGCTGATTGCCGCCCGTTTTGCAGCCGACGTGATGGGCGTGCCCACCATTGTGCTGGCCCGTACCGATGCCGAAGCGGCCAATCTGATCACCAGCAACCATGACGAGAACGATATCCCGTTCCTGACTGGCGAGCGTACCCAGGAAGGCTTCTACCGCGTCAAGAACGGTCTGGAGCAATCCATCAGCCGTGGCGTGGCCTACGCTCCCTATGCGGATCTGGTGTGGTGCGAAACCGGTGTGCCCGATATCGGCTTTGCCCGCGAATTCGCCCAGGCCGTGCACGCAGCCTGCCCCGGCAAGCTGCTGAGCTACAACTGCTCGCCTTCGTTCAACTGGAAGAAGAACCTCAACGACAGCCAGATCGCTTCCTTCCAGGAAGACCTGTCCGCACTGGGTTACAAGTTCCAGTTCATCACGCTGGCCGGCATTCACAGCAACTGGTACAACACCTTCAAGTTCGCTCACGAGTACGCTCGCGGCGAAGGCATGAAGCACTACGTGGAAATGATCCAGGAGCCCGAATTCGCGGCACGTGACAAGGGCTACACCTTTGTCTCGCACCAGCAGGAAGTGGGCGCAGGTTACTTCGACGACGTGACCACCGTGATCCAGGGCGGCTCTTCCAGCGTCAAGGCGCTGACCGGTTCCACCGAGGAAGAGCAGTTCCATTGAGCCACGATGAATCGTGATTCTGTCTAGGTAAAAAAGGGGTTATGCGCCCGGGGCGAAAGTCTCGGGCGCTTTTTTGTTTGCCGGGTTAAAATGTCGCGACTTCAATTCACAAGGGCGAGAAAGGCATCAACGGTTATGACACCGCGAACTACATCGGAGATGTACTTCAGCTGCTGATGGCAGCTGGCGGTTCGCGCCTGCCCGAGATTTTTCGACACCCTCATCAAAGCGCGGACTGGTTCCGCGCTTTTTGCTTTCAGGCAACTCCAAAGCTCTGGCGCTGGCCCTCCCCCACACAAATTTGGTTTGACAAGGAATTTCATGATCAATATCACGCTCCCCGATGGCTCCAAGCGCGAATATCCGGGCCCGGTTTCGGTCGCTGAAGTCGCTGCTTCGATCGGCTCCGGCCTGGCCAAGGCCGCATTGGCCGGCAAGATCAACGGCAAGGTCGTGGACACCAGCTTTGTGATCGAACAGGATTCGCCGCTGTCCATCATTACCGCCAAGGATGCCGACGGTCTGGAGGTGATCCGCCACTCCACCGCTCACTTGCTGGCCTATGCTGTCAAGGAGCTGTTTCCCGATGCGCAGGTCACCATCGGTCCCGTTATCGAAAACGGCTTCTACTACGACTTCTCGTACAAGCGTCCCTTCACTCCCGAAGATCTGGCCGCCATCGAAAAGAAGATGACCGAGCTGGCGAACAAGGACGAGCAGGTGGTGCGCCGCGTGCTGCCGCGCGACGAGGCCGTGCAGTACTTCAAGGGCATCGGCGAAGCCTACAAGGCCGAGATCATTGCCAGTATCCCCAGCAACGAGGATGTGAGCCTGTACCGAGAAGGCGCTTTTGAAGATCTGTGCCGTGGTCCTCACGTGCCCAGCACCGGCAAGCTCAGGCACTTCAAGCTGATGAAGGTGGCAGGTGCCTACTGGCGCGGCGACCATCGCAACGAGATGCTGCAGCGCATCTACGGTACCGCCTGGGCGACCAAAGACGAGCTCAAGGACTATCTGTTCAGGTTGGAAGAGGCCGAGAAGCGCGACCACCGCAAGCTCGGGCGCGAACTCGATCTGTTCCACATCGACGAACACTCGCCCGGTACCGTGTTCTGGCATCCCAAGGGCTGGTCGGTCTGGCAGCAGGTCGAGCAGTACATGCGCCGCGTCTATCAGGACAACGGCTACCAGGAAGTCAAGGCTCCGCAGATTCTGGACAAGGGTCTGTGGGAGAAGACCGGCCACTGGGACAAGTACCGCGAAAACATGTTCACCACCGATTCGGAAAAGCGTGAATATGCCCTCAAGCCCATGAACTGTCCGGGCCACATCATCATCTTCAAGCAAGGCATCAAGAGCTATCGCGATCTGCCGCTGCGCTTCGGCGAATTCGGCAACTGCCACCGCAACGAGCCCACGGGCTCGCTGCACGGCATCATGCGCGTGCGTGCCTTCACGCAGGACGATGGTCACATCTTCTGTACCGAAGACCAGATCCAGGCCGAGGTGACGGCTTTCACCTCGCTGCTGCAGAAGGTGTATGCCGACTTTGGCTTCACCAACATCCTGTATCGCCTGTCTACCCGTCCCGAGAAGCGCATCGGCACCGATGAAGCCTGGGACAAGGCCGAGAACGCGCTGGCTGAAGGTCTGCGCGCATCGGGTTGCGAGTTCGAGTATCTGCCGGGCGAGGGTGCGTTCTACGGCCCGAAGATCGAGTACACCCTGAAGGATGCGCTGGGTCGCGAATGGCAGTGCGGCACCATCCAGGTGGACCCGAACATGCCCGAGCGTCTCGATGCGGAATTCGTGGGCGAGGACGGCGAGCGCCATCGACCCATCATGCTGCACCGCGCGATTCTGGGTTCGCTCGAGCGTTTCATCGGCATTTTGGTCGAGCATCACTCGGGCGCGCTGCCTGCCTGGCTGGCTCCCGTGCAGGCTGCCGTGCTCAATATCACGGACGCTCAGGCCGACTATGCGCAGGAAGTTGCGCAGAAGCTGCAAAAAGCATTGCCGAATCAAAGCCTTAGAGTGGTGACAGATCTGCGCAATGAAAAGATTACGTATAAAATACGCGAGCATTCCATGCAGAAGCTGCCCTACATCCTTGTCGCAGGCGACAAGGAGAAGGCTGCTGGTGCGGTTGCAGTGCGCGCCCGGGGTAACAAAGACCTCGGAGTGATGTCGGTCGATGCATTCATTGAATTGCTCGCCAAGGACATCGCGGCCAAGTCCTGAAGCAGATTAATTTTTGTGGCGGGCCGGTCAGCGTGCAAGGCACGCTAGCCGGCTACGCTGTTGTAGCCATTTCAATCCAAGGGTGAAAACCATAGCTACTGAATTTCGCGATCGGCGCCACCGTGAAGAGCGCAAGCATCGACTGAACCGAGAAATCATGGCGCCTGAAGTGCGTCTGTCTGGTCCCGACAACGAGCCTCTGGGCATCGTGCCGCTGCAAGAAGCGCTGCGCATGGCCGGCGAGTTGGATGTCGACCTGGTGGAAATTGCGGCCAACGCATCTCCTCCGGTCTGCCGTCTGATGGATTACGGCAAGTTCAAGTACCAGGAACAGAAGAAGGCTGCTGAAGCCAAGGCCAAGCAGACCGTCATCGAAATCAAGGAAGTGAAGTTCCGCCCTGGTACGGATGATGGTGACTACAACATCAAGCTGCGCAATATCCGCCGTTTCCTGGCGGAGGGCGACAAGTGCAAGATCACGCTGCGTTTCCGCGGCCGTGAAATCACGCACCAGCAGCTGGGTCTGAATCTGCTCAACCGTCTGCGCGACGACCTGGCCGATTCCATCCAGGTGGAGCAGTTCCCCAAGCTGGAAGGCCGTCAGATGATCATGATGGTTGCGCCGGCTCGTGCAGGCGGCAAGAAGCCTGCCGGTGGTACAAAACCACAGGCTGATGGTGCCGTAGCTGCACCTGAGGCTGCAGATAAGGCATAATTGCGGTTTTGCCTTGTCGGCAAAAGTGGGCTTGGCCCACTTTTGTTTTGTGCGGCAGATAAAGAATTTGCAGGCTTGCCTGCAAGACGTCAGCCCGGCCTGGCCGGACTGACAAACAAGTGCCTCGGAGGCCAGCGAAGTGTGTGCGGGTTGCACACCGCCTTGCGAGCACAAATTCAATAGGAGCATTCATATGCCCAAAATGAAGACCAAGAGCAGCGCGAAGAAGCGTTTTCGCGTTCGTCCCGGTGGTACCGTCAAGCGCGGTCAAGCCTTCAAGCGTCACATCTTGACCAAGAAGACCACGAAGAACAAGCGTCACCTGCGTGGCATTGTCAACGTGCATTCCGGCGATATGGGCTCCATCGCAAAGATGTTGCCTTCCGCAGGCCTGTAATTCACTGACGAACTAGGAGAAAACACATGCCTCGCGTCAAACGTGGTGTAACGGCTCGCGCCCGTCACAAAAAAGTTCTGAATCTGGCCAAGGGTTTCCGCGGTCGCCGTGGTAACGTCTTCCGCGTTGCCAAGCAAGCGGTCATGAAGGCTGGTCAATACGCCTACCGTGACCGTCGTACCAAGAAGCGCGTGTTCCGTCAGCTGTGGATCGCTCGTATCAACGCTGCTGCACGTGAACTGGGTCTGACTTACAGCCAATTCGCCAACGGCCTGAAGAAGGCTGCCATCGAAATCGACCGCAAGATGCTGGCCGATATCGCCGTGCACGACAAGGCTGCTTTTGCAGCTATCGTCGACCAAGTCAAGGCCAAGCTGGCTGCCTGAGGTCACGATCGGTAGTTACTCTTGTAGGACTTTTGCAGACAAGAATCCTCAAAGGCATTTGCCGATGGGCGAGCATCTTGCTTGAACCTGATTGCAGAAGTCGTGTCTTGTTCAGTAGCTGCTGATGCACAAACAGCAAGGGCTAGGGCTTGAAAAGGCACTAGCCCTTGTTTATTTTTACAAGTCGATAAAGAGTCGATATGAACGAGTTGGATTCTCTGGTCGAAAGCGCACAGCAACTGTTTGCGCAAGCCCACACCCCCGCTGATCTGGAAAATGCCAAGGCGCAGTTTCTGGGCAAGTCGGGCAAGATGACCGAGCTCATGAAGGGCATGGCGCAGCTTTCCGTCGAAGAGAAAAAGTCGCGCGGCGCTGCGATCAACGTGGCCAAGCAGGCGATCGAAGCGGCTCTGACCGCCCGCCGCAAGGCCCTGGCCGATGCCGAGCTGCAAGCCCATCTGAAGGCCGAGGTGCTGGATGTGACTCTGCCTGGTCGCCGTCGTGGCGCAGGAGGGCTGCACCCTGTCTCCATCACCATGGAGCGTATCGAGGGCATTTTCGGCTCCATGGGCTTTGACGTGGCCCAGGGCCCCGAGATCGAATCCGACTGGTTCAACTTCACGGCGCTGAACACGCCCGAAGACCATCCTGCGCGCTCCATGCACGACACCTTCTATGTCGAAGGCGGCACCCAGCACGCGCCCAATCTGCTGCGCACGCACACCAGCCCCATGCAGGTGCGCCATGCCGTGCAGCATGTGAAGAATTATCGCAACGCGCTCGACGCCGGCCAGACCATGCCCGAAATCCGCGTGATTGCCCCCGGCCGCACTTACCGTGTGGACTCGGATGCCACCCACTCGCCCATGTTCCACCAGTGCGAAGGCCTGTGGATCGGCGAGAACGTGAGCTTCAAGGACCTGAAGGTGGTGTTCACCGACTTCTGCAAGACCTTCTTCGAGCAGGATGATCTGGTGCTGCGCTTTCGCCCCAGCTTCTTCCCGTTCACCGAGCCTTCGGCCGAAATCGACATCCAGTTCCAGAGCGGCCCGCTGGCCGGCAAGTGGCTGGAAGTGGCGGGCTCCGGCCAGGTGCACCCCAATGTGGTGCGCAACATGGGGCTGGATCCCGAAAAATACATCGGCTTTGCCTTTGGCATGGGCCCCGACCGCCTGACCATGCTGCGTTATGGCGTGAACGACCTGCGCCTGTTCTTCGACGGCGACATCCGTTTCCTGTCGCAGTTTCAGTAATTGAAAAGTGAGCTGCTAGCGCATACTCTGAAACGATTTCAGATGGTTTTGATGATGAAATCTATATACGCCGAGCGCTGATAGCTCATCTTTTTGAAATACGCATGCCCAGCCAGTTGCAGACCGCCTGCGGTGCGACTGGCATGAACGCCAAAGAGTCTGACTATGCAATTTCCTGAATCCTGGTTGCGCGAATACTGCAACCCCAATCTGACCACCCAGCAACTGGCCGATACCCTGACCATGGCCGGTCTGGAAGTGGAAGTGCTGGATCCTGTGGCGCCTCCCTTCACCGGCATCGTGGTCGGTGAAATCAAGGAAGCCGTGCAGCACCCCGACGCCGACCGCCTGCGCGTATGTAAGGTAGATATTGGCCAGGTCGATGTGGACGGCCAGCCCGAGCTGCTGAACATCGTCTGCGGCGCGCCCAATGCGCGCGTGGGCATCCGCATTCCCTGCGCCACCGTGGGCGCCGAGCTGCCACCCGGTGCCGATGGCAAGCCCTTCAAGATCAAGATCGGCAAGCTGCGCGGCGTGCAGAGCTTTGGCATGCTGTGCTCGGCCAAGGAGCTGGGCATCGACGAAGACGCCAGCGGCCTGCTGGAGTTCCCCGCCGATGCGCCTCTGGGCCAGAACGTGCGCGAGTACCTGAACCTGGACGACACGCTGTTCACGCTGAAGTTGACGCCCAATCTGGCGCACTGCCTGAGCGTCTATGGCGTGGCTCGCGAGTTGTCGGCCTTGACCGGCACGCCGCTCAAAGCCTTGTCCTTCCCCGCTGCCGCTGTGGCTTCGCAAGACAAGCTGCCCGTCAAGATTGAAGCCCCCGACCTGTGCGGCCGCTTCTCTGGCCGCATCGTGCGCAATGTCAACACGCAAGTGAAGACGCCCCAGTGGATGGTGGACCGTCTGGCGCGCTGCGGCCAGCGCTCGGTCAGCCCGCTGGTGGACATCTCCAACTATGTGATGTTCGAGCTGGGCCGTCCCAGTCATATCTTCGATCTGGACAAGATCAGCGGCGGCCTGAATGTGCGTTGGGGCAAGGAGGGCGAAACGCTCAAGCTGCTCAATGGCAACACCATCAAGATCGACGATTTCCTGAAGGTCGGCGTGATTGCCGATGACAAGCAGGTCGAATCGCTGGCCGGCATCATGGGCGGCGACGCCACGGCCGTGTCCGACGGCACCAGGAACATCTACATCGAAGCTGCGTTCTGGTTCCCCAAGGCCGTGGCCGGCCGTTCGCGCCACTTCAACTTCTCGACCGATGCCGGTCACCGCTTCGAGCGCGGCGTGGACCCCGAGTTCACCACCGAGCACATCGAGCGCATCACTGCGCTGGTGCTGGAAATCTGCGGCACGCCCGAGACGCAGGTCGGTGCCATGGACGACCACCAGCCCAATATGCCCGCCTCCAAGGCCGTGCAACTGCGCGTGGCGCGTGCGGCCAAGGTCATCGGCATGGCCGTGACGCAGCAGCAATGCCTGGACGCCCTGAACGGCCTGGGTCTGCCCGCCTCCGTGGCTTCGGAAGGCGTGATTTCGGTGACTGCTCCTACCTTCCGCTTCGACATCAATCTGGAAGAAGATCTGATCGAGGAAGTGGCCCGCATGATCGGCTACGAAAACCTGCCGACCACCAAGCCGCTGGCCCCGATCTCGCCCAAGCTGCGCGCCGAGAACGAGCGCAGCCCCTATGCCGTGCGCCACGAGCTGGCGGGCCTGGGCTACCAGGAAACCATCAACTTCAGCTTTGTAGAAGAAAAGTGGGAGCAGGAGCTGGCCGGCAACAACAACGCCATCAAGCTGCTCAACCCCATCGCCAGCCATCTGAGCGTGATGCGTTCGTCCCTGCTGGGTTCGCTGCTGCAGGTGCTCAAGTTCAACGTGGACCGCAAGGCTCAGCGCGTGCGCGTGTTCGAGCTGGGTCGCGTGTTCTTCAAGGACGAGTCCGTGGTCGACTCCGACACCACCGTCAAGGGCTTTTATCAGCCCATGCGCGTGGCGGGTCTCGCCTGCGGCGCTGCCGACCAGCTGCAGTGGGGCAGGGCAGAAGCCAAGGTCGACTTCTACGACGTCAAGGGTGATGTGGAAGCACTGCTGGCTCCGGCCAAGCCCGTGTTCGAGCCTGCCGAGCACCCCGCCATGCACCCCGGCCGCTGCGCGCGCGTGCTGCTGGACGGCAAGGCCATCGGCTTTGTCGGTGAGCTGCACCCCCAATGGCGCCAGGAATGGGATCTGGCCCAGGCTCCCGTGATGTTCGAGCTGGAGCTCGATGCCGTGCTGGCCCGCCAGGTCCCTGTGTTCAAGCCCGTGGCCAAGCACCAGGCAGTGGAGCGCGACATTGCTGTGGTGGTCAAGGAAGCCGTGACCCACGCCCAGGTGATGGAGGCCGTACAGCAAGGTGTGCAGGGCGGCATTCTGCGCTCGGCCGTGTTGTTCGACGTATTCCGTCCCAAGAAGCTCAAGGCGGGCGAGGAGGCGGCGCCGGGCAGCCTGGCTCAGGACGAAAAGAGCCTGGCCGTGCGTCTGACGTTGGGCAGTGACACCGCGTCGCTGACCGATGCGGAAATCGAGGCCGCCATGCAGGGCACAATTGCGGCTCTGGTTGAACGCGTTGCGGCTCGTCTGCGCTGATATGTTCAATCCACAAGGAGATCGACCCATGGAGCTTGCCGTAGAGAGCATCGACAGCCCCGCGCTGACCAAGGCGCAGCTGGCCGATCTGCTGTTTGACGAAATCGGTCTGAACAAGCGCGAAGCCAAGGACATGGTGGATGCATTTTTCGACCTGATCTCGCAAAAGCTGGTGGACGGCGAAGATGTCAAGCTTTCGGGCTTCGGCAACTTCCAGATCCGTACCAAGGCGCCTCGGCCCGGTCGCAACCCGCGCACCGGCGAGCTGATTCCCATCGCTGCGCGCCGCGTGGTGACCTTCCATGCCAGCAGCAAGCTCAAGGAGCTGATCCA
Source organism: Comamonas testosteroni (assembly GCF_014076415.1). Lineage (NCBI taxonomy): Bacteria > Pseudomonadati > Pseudomonadota > Betaproteobacteria > Burkholderiales > Comamonadaceae > Comamonas > Comamonas testosteroni. Next base: position 3,913,464 of record NZ_CP043568.1, on the reverse strand, counting down.
GGGCGAGAGTTCGGGGTCTTAAGGCGATTGGCACACGGCTGATGCACTGTCAAGCGGAGCATCGGTCACTGAAGAGCTGACAGTCTTGCGTCGCGCGCGGTGCAAGGTCCTGTCAGCTCTTCGCGCTATATTGCTAGGACTTGCGCAAACAGGAATGCATAGCGGGCATTTCTATCGACAAAACACCGTGGCTGATCCGGATTTGCGCAAATCGTGATTGCATATCTTTCACCCATTCCTTCACTGACCGCTTGCAACCAGCCATGGCTTCTTCTTTGCCAGCAATTCCCGCCAAGCGCTATTTCACCATCGGTGAAGTCGCGGATCTTTGCGACGTCAAGCCTCATGTGCTGCGTTATTGGGAGCAGGAGTTTGTGCAGCTCAAGCCCATGAAGCGTCGTGGCAACCGTCGCTACTACCAGCATCATGAGGTGTTGATGGTGCGTCGCATTCGCGAGCTGCTTTACGAGCAGGGCTTCACCATCAGCGGCGCACGAAACCGTCTGCGTGAACTGGTGACGGGTCACGGCAGGGCAGTCGAGCCGCAGCCGGTGCTTGTGCATCCGGCCCTGCCCCTGCGAGGTGAAGAGCTGGCGCAAAGCCATCTGCTGACTGCAATGCTGGAGCAGGGCCGCTCGGAGCCTGCAGGTGCAATGGGCATGGAGGAGGTCAAAGAAGAGCTTTTGCAGATCAGGGCGCTGCTTTCTCTTTGAAGTCGAATTTCTGTGTATAATTCAAGTCTTCGGAATGTAGCGCAGCCTGGTAGCGCACTTGCATGGGGTGCAAGGGGTCGCGAGTTCGAATCCCGCCATTCCGACCAATTAGACAAGGGCTTCTGACTATTCAGTCAGGAGCCCTTTTTCTATTGCGGCTCAATCCATTGTCAATTGTTCGATTAAGGCTTTGGACGTAGGCTGACTTCACTTTGGAACGCGTACGCTGCTATGGTTGCAGTGCCAGAAGCGGTATTGATTCTTAATTTCTTTGATATAAAGAAGAAATGAAAAGAATTGCCAATTCCCGGTAAAAAATTCGAAGTTCGGCTGGTTGAGTGGTTTTTTGAAACAAATCATTGCATGTCTTGTGCTAGATTTGCAACCGAATCCATTTGTTTGATGGTGTTGCCAGGAGATCTGCCATCAACGCACGGCTTCGCATGCAGGGTTATGCGTCAAGAACACCGGCCGGAAACCGGAGGCTCCGCCTTGCTATCGTGGAAAGGAACATCTCCAAATGCGCTGTGTCTAGCCTGTAGACGCTCCACAGCCTGTCCGCGCGATTTGTTTGGCCAAGGGGTTGGCGATGTCATCCCTTCACCACTGCCACGTGGTGGCTCGTCAAGCAAAAATAGTGAGTTTTTTCGATCAGGCAACAAGCTTGACCTGACCGTCAGTCTCCTGTGCGGTGTTGGCATGACGCCAAAGGCTGTGAGCACGAGAGTTACAGAATTCCATTTTGCGAGTTCTGAGGCCGTATGCGATGCCTTGTCGGGCGGCAGCGAGCCGATCCACATTAACAACCAGCTTCCGCGGGAACGATTTGTAGAAGTCGCACCGATTGCTCTCGCCAATTTGTTGGCGGGCCAGGCGTCGCATTGCCCTGTCGGAGTCAAACAAGAGGGATAACAATGAAATTCAGTCAGATTGCACAAGTGGTAGCCACTCTGGGTGTGGCCTCGTGGGCCATGGGGGGTATGGCTCAGACGACCATGAATGCGCAACAAGCCAACGAGCAGGGTGTTGCACTGCAAAAGGTTGTCGAGCAGGCACTGATGACTCATCCGGAAGTGCAGGCGCGCTTTCAGGATTTCACTTCGTCCGCTGAAGGTCAGAACGTGGCCCGGGGAGGTTGGCGTCCACAAGTCACCGCGCAAGGTTGGGTCGGTCGCGAGTGGCGCAGCCATATTCAGGATGCTCCATCGCAGAATTGGAATCGTCCGGGCTGGAACCTGCAGCTGCGTCAGTTGATCTTTGATGGTTTCACCACTAGCAGCAATATCCGTCAGTTGGGCTTTGAGAAGCTGGCCAAGTTCTACGATCTGCGCGCCACCACTGAAAATCTGGCCAATGATGTTGTCGCCGCCTACCTGGACGTGCAGCGTTATCGCGAAATGGAAAAGCTGGCCCGTGAGAATTTCGGCACGCACCAGGTGACGCTGGGGCAGTTGCGTGAACGCCAGCAGTCTGGCGTGGGCCGCGGTGTTGACCTGGAGCAGGCAAGTGGTCGTCTGTCGCTGGCGCAGACCAATCTGATGACCGAGAGCAACAACCTCAACGATGTGCTGCAGCGCTACCGCCGCGTGGTGGGGGAGTATCCTGCGGCCACGCTGGACCCGGTGCCCGATGTGAGTGCCAAGCTGCCAGCTTCCGGGGTGGCCAAGGATTTCGGCGAGTCGCTGCGCGCGAGTCCGCTGCTATTGTCGAAGCAGGCTCTGGTGCAGGCGGCAGAGGCCGGTCAGAAGGCTGCCAAGGGGGCGCATATGCCCAAGCTCGAGCTGCTGGCGTCCACGGGGCGTGATCGTGATCAGAACTCGCCAGCCTACTGGGATGTGCAGAGCTCGCGAGTGCAGCTGATGCTGACTTACAACCTGTATCGCGGTGGTGCGGACGAGGCACGCCTGCGTCAGACGATTGCCCAGGGCTATGCCGCACAGGACGTGCGCGATTACACCTGCCGCAACCTCCAGCAGGAGCTGTCGATTACCTGGAACAACATGGCCCGCCTGCGTCAGCAAACGCCGTTCCTGCGTGAGCATGTTCTTTCCACGGCCAAAGTCCGAGTGGCGTATCAGCAGCAATTCAAGATCGGTCAGCGTTCGCTGCTGGATCTGCTCAATACGGAAAACGAGTTGTTCGATGCCCAGCGCGCTCTGGTCAACGCTCAATATGACCTGAAAAAGGCCGAGTACCAGTGGCTGACTTTGTCCAGCCAAATTCTGCCTGTGCTGGGGCTTGCGCAGCCGCATGACGACAGCCGTCCGGATGAGCAGCAGGCGCTGAACTTGCCGGATGATCTGCTGCGTAGCTGCAAATCCTCGGTGCCGGACACCAGCAATCTGACGCCTGTGCCCGCCAGCGCGGCGGTTGATCTGGGAGCTCCAGCACAAGCGCCGGTATCTGGTGCGGCTGGCCGCCAGTGATAGCCGGTGGCGCCTGGCGCACCTTTTAGTGGGAGTTGATGAACAAGATGGATAAAAGCGATTCACCACCTTCGGAGCAGTCCTCCCGGCAGGAGTTGTCGGCACTGGATGCGGATTTCATCCGCGTTCTCGAGGACTTGATTGACGCCTTGCTTGCCAATGGGACTCTGCGCTTGACGGATCTTCCGCCGCAGGCGCTGGAGAAGCTGAACCAGCGCAAGCGGGCGCGCCAGCGTATGCGTAATTCGCTGGACTTGATTGATGACGACGAAGAGCTTTTATAGGTTGATTGTTGAAGATGAGCAGACCAGACTTTGAGCCTTCATTGGCATCGAGCAACGGTACGGATGCGACTCAGAAGGCCGGGCAAGGTTCTTTGCCGGAAGCCGCAGCGGCGGCGGAGCAGGCCGGCCCGGCCTTTCTGGGGGCGCGAAGCTCGGCGCGTAAACCGGCGGAGGGCTGGCGCATGCCGGCCCATGAGACCCATGCGGATCCCTTGCTGGATTGCCTGGTGCAGCTCACCAACCTGCATGGCAAGCCCTACACCGCGCAGGCACTGAGCAATGGTCTGCCGTTGGTGGATCAGCGCCTGACGCCTTCATTGCTGGCTCGGGCTGCGGCTCGCGCGCAGTTCAGCACGCGTATCGTGCAGCGCAGTCTTGACGATGTCCCTCAGGGCTTGCTGCCGGCAATTTTGATTCTCCATGGAGATCGTGCCTGTCTGTTGCTCAGAGCGCTGGAGAGCGGTCGCTTCCTGTTGCAATATCCGGAGTCGGAGGGGCCGGTCGAGGTAGAGGCCCAGGCTTTGCTGCAGGACTACTCGGGGCTGATGTGCTTTGTGCGTCCGCAGTTTCGCTTCGAGCCGCGCTCCGTGCAGCAAGGCTTGGAGCCTCGCAGCAGTCACTGGTTCTGGGCTGTGATTCTGGAGAATCGGCGCCTGTACCGCGATGCCTTGCTGGCAGCCGTACTCATCAATGTCTTCGCGCTGGCAATGCCCTTGTTCAGCATGAACGTGTATGACCGGGTCGTGCCCAACAACGCGGTGGAAACATTGTGGGTGCTGACTATCGGCATTTCTTTGGTGCTGATCTTCAACTTTGTGCTGACGACGACGCGTGCCTATGTCGTGGATGCCGCGAGCAAGCGTGTGGATGTGCAGTTGTCCGCGCAGATCATGGAGCGCGTTCTGGACTTGCGCATGGAGAGCCGACCCGCATCCGTTGGTTCGTTTGCGGCCAATCTGCGCTCGTTTGAATCGGTCCGTGACTTCATTGCGTCTGCAAGTCTTACGACCCTGGTGGATCTGCCTTTCGTGCTTCTGTTTCTGGTGGCGATTGCCTGGGTTTCGCCCTGGATGCTGATCCCGCCTGTGGTGGCGATCGCAGCGATCTTGCTGGTTTCCTTCTGGGCTCAGGCGCGCATGGAGAGTCTGACGCTCAAGACCTTTCAGGCTTCGTCTCAGCGCAACGCGCTGCTCGTGGAGTCGCTGACGAACCTGGAGGCGGTCAAGACGCTCAATGCCCAAAGCGGAGTGCAGCGTCTGTGGGAGAGCTCCACTCAGTACATCGCCTATATGGGGGGCAAGATCAAGTTCATCTCGTCCGGTACGGTGAACTTCGTTCAGACCTTGCAGCAACTGGTCACCATAGCGGTGGTCGTCATCGGCGTGTACCAGGTGCAGGATTCGGCGCTCTCCATGGGCGGCATCATTGCCGCCTCCATGATTGCAGGGCGTTGTCTGGCCCCCTTTGGTCAGGTGGCGGGGCTGATGATGCAGTTTCACAATGCGCGCACCTCGCTCAATTCCATTGACAACTATATGAAGATGCCGGTCGAGCACGAAGCTGAGCGCGAGTTCGTCTCACGTCCGGATCTGCGTGGCGCCATCGAGTTTCGCAATGTCAGCTTCAGCTATCCGGGAAGCGAGCAGGCCAGTCTTTCGGGGGTGAGCTTCTCGCTTCGACCCGGAGAACGGGTTGGCATCATTGGGCGTATCGGTTCAGGCAAAACCACGCTTGAAAAACTGGTCCTGGGCCTGTATCAGCCCAGTGAAGGCTCGGTTCTCATCGATGGCATGGATGCCCGCCAGATAGACCCGGTGGATCTGCGTCGGGCCATCGGGCATGTGCCTCAGGACCCGATGCTGTTCTATGGCAGCTTGAAGCACAACTTGCTGGTGGGGGCTCCATTTGCGGATGAGACAGACATGCTGCATGCGGCCCGCATCGCGGGTGTGGATGATTTTGCGGCGCGCAATCCCAAGGGCTACGACATGTTGGTTGGCGAGCGGGGCGAGTCACTTTCTGGCGGCCAGCGTCAATCCATCGCTGTCGCTCGTGCCCTGATCAACGACCCGGCCATATTGCTGCTGGACGAGCCCAGCAGCAATCTGGACAACCAGAGCGAAGCACAACTCAAGCGTCGCCTGGAAGAGGCTTCCCAGGGCAAGACCATTTTGCTGGTCACGCATCGCACGGCCCTGTTGACCTTGGTTGACCGGCTGATCGTGATTGATGGCGGCAGAATTGTTGCCGATGGAGCCAAGGATCAGGTGATAGAGGCCCTGAAGCAGGGGCGGATTGGTGGAGTAGGAGGGCGAGCATGAGCGAGTCCAAACCAGAAAAAAAGCCGTCGCACTTCAAGGATGCGCTCAAGGCGCGCTGGACGCGACTGGAGCGGTGGCTGCTTGACGGCAGCGAGGTTGTCGGAACGCATCAGCCGGATGACCTCAAGGCAGATGCGCAGTGGGCTGCAGGGCAGCAGCAGGCGCGTGGTTCGCGTCTGTTGATATGGGTATCTCTGGTCACCGTGGTGGTTCTGCTGCTCTGGGCTTGCCTGGGGCGCATTGATGAAGTGGTGCGAGGCCAGGGCAAGGTGGTTCCTTCTCGTCAGGTTCAGGTGGTGCAGAGCCTGGATGGCGGCATCGTCAAGGAAATTCTGGTGCACCCCGGCGAGCATGTGGAGCAGGGCCAGGTCATCTTGCGCATCGATCCAACGCGCTACAGCTCGTCCCTGGGCGAGAACAAGGCCGAACTTCTGGCGTTGAAGGCGAAAGCCGCGCGTCTTCAGGCCCTTGCATCGGGCGAGCCTTTCAAGGCTCCGGAAGATGTGCAGGCTCTGGCACCTCAGCTGGTGGAGATGGAGCGGCGCATGTGGGAGAGCCGTTCCCAGGAGCTCAACACCAACGTCAATATTGCGCGTGACCAGTTGCGCCAACGTCAGCAAGAGCTGCGTGAAACCCAGGCCAACCGCGATCAGGCCTCGTCCAGCTGCAGTTTGACTTCAGAAGAGCTTTCGGTGACTCGCCCCTTGCTCAAGAGTGGAGCAGTGTCCGAAGTGGATTTGCTGCGCCTGCAGCGTGATGTGGCTCGCTTCTGTGGCGAGGCCAAGGCGGCCGGTGCGCAGATCGGGCGCATTCAGGCTGCGATTCAGGAAGCAGAGCGCAAGATTCAGGAGTCGGAGCTGAATATGCGCAATCAGTCTCGCTCCGAGCTCTCGGAAACCCAGGCCAAACTGGGGACCCTGGAGCAGGGCAAGGTGGCGCTGGAGGATCGCGTCAAGCTGGCCGAAGTGCGCGCACCCGTGCGCGGCACGGTCAACACCTTGATGGCGAATACCGTCGGCGGTGTTGTGCAGCCGGGCAAGGACATCCTGGACATCGTGCCGCTGGATGACACCTTGTTGATGGAAGTGCAGATCAATCCGCGCGATATCGGCTTCCTGCATTTTGGTCAGCAGGCTGAAGTGAAGTTCACTGCCTATGACTTTGCCATCTATGGAGGTCTGCAGGGGAAACTGGAGCAGATCGGTGCCAACACCGTTACCGACGAAAAGGGGAACTCCTTTTATGTCGTGAAGGTGCGCACGGAGAAGGCTCACGTGGGCGATGACTCGCGCCCCATCATTCCCGGTATGCAGGCCGAGGTGCATATCCTCACGGGCAAGCGCACCTTGATGCAGTATCTGCTCAAGCCGATTCTGCGTGCCAAGTCCAATGCATTGATCGAACGTTAGTTCATGGATCGCCAACAATTACAAAGGAACTCTATGAATGCCTTGCCTGTATTGATGCTGACTCAGGATGCCACGCTGTGGCAGGAATGGCAGCAGATCGCAGGCCCTCAGTGGATGCCTGCGCGCGGCCAGAGCCTGGCCGATTTGCAACGTTGGAAGCAGCAAGGTCGTAGTGTGGTGGTGCTGGATGCAGCCCTGCCATCCTTGCCAGAGTCGACTGCGGCCCGCTGGATTGAGCTGCTGAAGGATCTTCAGGTTCTGGTTCTCAGCAACCGCCCCAGCGATGAGGAGGGTCGAAACCTGCTGTCCCGCGGAGCATGTGGTTATGCCCATGCGCAATCGAGCCCGGAGGTGTTATCGCGGATGCTGCAAAGCATGGCTGGCGGCAACATCTGGCTTGGACGTTCTCTGTTGCAGCGCTTGTTGCGCGATGTGGACGCCCGTCTGCCTGAGCATGAGTCGGACTGGGCCGAACCATTGTCTGCACGCGAGCAGGAGGTTGCCCGCTATGCATCGCTGGGTGACAGCAATGCGGAGATTGCCGAACGCATGTCCATCAGCGAGCGTACTGTGCGGGCCCATCTGTCTGCTGTTTTTGAGAAACTGCAGGTACAGGATCGATTGATGCTGACATTGAAGGTTCACGGTATCGGGCGCAAGCAGCTGGCTTGAGCCTGATTTTTGGGTTACTGATGAATACCTAGTCACCTCTTTCCTCTGGAGTGCCTGTTGCTGAAAAGCCTGAAGCCTGCAATATGCAGGCTTCAGGCTTTTTTTGATTTACAGCAGCAGAGATCGAATAAAACAGATCCCGATTGGCTTTGGCGCCAATAGTGCTGTGGGGCCTTGGCTTCTACCATTCAGCTGAAATATTGGAGAGGTGCCTTTGTGCACCTTCACTTTTTAATCTGACTGGATAGGCAGACCCTCATGGCAGCTCAAACCGTTCTCGTTACCAAACTCACTGGCCAGGCTTGGATGCGTGGTTCTGATGGCAATCTGACGGTGCTCCGTGAAGGCATGCGCATTCCCGCTGACGCCGAGATAGTGACGGCTTCCGGCAGCACCGTGCAGTTGCAGGCGGACGGCCAGCCACCGCTGATGGTGGGCGAGAACCAGGATGTGCATCTCACCGCAGACCTGATTCAGCCGCCTACAGTGGAAGAGGCTGCTGTAGCGAGTCCCGCGAGTGCAGAGATTGACCAGATCATTGCGGCCATCAACGCCGGCCAGGATCCGTTCGATGAGCTGGATCCCACGGCGGCCACATTGTCTGGCGGCAGCGAGGGTGGCAGCACTTTTGTGCGCCTTTCCAGCATCATTGAGGCAGTGTCGCCGCTGGCGCTGGAGTACGGACGTTCTGTACCAGCGACTACGGTACTTCCACTTTTTAGTGGGGTGGGCGCTTTGGCGGACAGCACGGATCAAGTTACGCCGATCCAGCCTGCCACAAGCATTCCCCAGGCAAGTGCTGATTCGGGTGTGATCTTCGAAGATGCCGTATCTGCCTTGCAAGGCAATGTGCTCGCCAACGATAGGTTGGGTGAGGGGACTCTGACAGAGCATCGAGTTGTTCTGGTTGGCGCAGATCAAGGGCAGTACGGCAAGATTACCCTCAATTCCGATGGCAGCTATAGCTATCAGCTTGATAGCAGCTTGAATGTTGTGCAGGCATTGGGTGTGGGTGAGACCCTGGTCGAAACTTTTACGTATACCCTGATCGATAAAGACGGGGCCAGTTCTTCCTCGACATTGACTGTCACCATCGTTGGCACCAACGACGATCCAGTCCTCACCGGCAAGGCCGACGGGGCTTTGGCCGAAGACGGCGTGTCGGTGGTCACCGGCAAGCTCGACGTGGCCGATGTCGACATCACCGATACCCACAGCTGGAGCGTCAGCAACGAAGGTAAGGGCCAGTACGGCAACTTCTCGGTTGACCAGAACGGCGAGTGGACCTATGTGCTGAACAACGAAGACCCCAAGGTCCAGGCCCTGGCCGAAGGTCAGAAGGTCACCGATACCATCACCGTGACCGTCAACGACGGTCACGGCGGCACAGCGACTCAGACTATCACCGTCACCATCACCGGCACCAACGATCTGCCCGTGGCGCCCAACTATCAGCACACCACGCCGGAAGACCAGCCCGTCAGCGGCAAGGTCACCGGCACCGATCCCGATGGCGACACGCTGACCTACACGGTCGACAAGCAGCCCGAGCATGGCAAGCTGGAATTCAATCAGACCACCGGCGAGTACACCTACACGCCGAACGAAAACTATAACGGCCCCGATCAGTTCACGGTCATCGTCGATGACGGCCACGGCGGCAAGACCACTTCCGTCATCGAGATCGGCGTCACCCCGGTCAATGACGCACCGCTGGTTCCCAATTATGAGCATACGACGCCCGAGGAACAGCCCGTTAGAGGCAAGGTCGTCGGCACCGACGTCGATGGCGACAACCTGACCTACACGGTCGACAAGCAGCCGGAGAATGGCACGCTGGTGTTCAACCCGACCACGGGTGAATATACCTACACGCCGAACGAGAATTACAACGGTCCTGACCAGTTCACGGTCATCGTCGACGACGGCAATGGCGGCAAAGCCACTTCGATCATCAATATCGGTGTCACGCCGGTCCTCGACGTACCCACGATTACCGTCTCCGACGCCGGTGACGTGAACGAAGGTTCCTCGGCCACGTTCAACATCAGCCTGCAAAACACGGTCGACCTTGACAAGGACACCACGGTCACGCTCAAGCTGGACGGCCAGATCGAAACGGCCGATCACGGAGCGCCGACGGTCACCATCGGGGGCCAGACCGTCCAGGTCACAGCGAATGCCGACGGCACCTACAGCTTCACGCTTCCCGCTGGCACCACGGGAGGCATCGTGGTCACGGTTCCGACCCACGACGACGCAGTCTTTGAAGGCCGTGAGCAGATGACGCTCACGGCTACCTTGACCGGGGAAACGTCCAGTGGCACGCTGCCGTCCGGCATCTCCGACTCGGGTAATGCCGTAATCGTCGACACCGAAAGCACGGATCCGGGCAACCCCAATCCGGGCGCTGACGTCCCGACCCTGGACGTCTCCGATCCGGGCAATGTCCACGAAGGCTCCGACGCCACGTTCAACATCACGCTGGGCAAGGCCGTCGACGCCGCCACCACCATCACCTTCAAGCTGGGTGGTGACATCGAATCCGACGACATCGGCACGCCCGTGGTCACCATCGGTGGCACCACGGTCACCCTGGTGAACAACGGCGACGGCACCTACAGCTTCCAGGTCCCGGCCGGCACCACCGGCGGCATCGTGGTCACCGTTCCGACCACCGACGACGCCGTCTTCGAAGGCAGCGAGAAGCTGACCCTCGAAGCCACGCTGAGCGGCAAGACCGCCAGCGGCGTGGATCTGCCCGCCGGCATCACCGACACCGGCAACGCCGCCATCGTCGACAGCCAAGGTCCGGGCGCTGACGTCCCGACCCTGGACGTCTCCGATCCGGGCAATGTCCACGAAGGCTCCGACGCCACGTTCAACATCACGCTGGGCAAGGCCGTCGACGCCGCCACCACCATCACCTTCAAGCTGGGTGGTGACATCGAATCCGACGACATCGGCACGCCCGTGGTCACCATCGGTGGCACCACGGTCACCCTGGTGAACAACGGCGACGGCACCTACAGCTTCCAGGTCCCGGCCGGCACCACCGGCGGCATCGTGGTCACCGTTCCGACCACCGACGACGCCGTCTTCGAAGGCAGCGAGAAGCTGACCCTCGAAGCCACGCTGAGCGGCAAGACCGCCAGCGGCGTGGATCTGCCCGCCGGCATCACCGACACCGGCAACGCCGCCATCGTCGACAGCCAAGGTCCGGGCGCTGACGTCCCGACCCTGGACGTCTCCGATCCGGGCAATGTCCACGAAGGCTCCGACGCCACGTTCAACATCACGCTGGGCAAGGCCGTCGACGCCGCCACCACCATCACCTTCAAGCTGGGTGGTGACATCGAATCCGACGACATCGGCACGCCCGTGGTCACCATCGGTGGCACCACGGTCACCCTGGTGAACAACGGCGACGGCACCTACAGCTTCCAGGTCCCGGCCGGCACCACCGGCGGCATCGTGGTCACCGTTCCGACCACCGACGACGCCGTCTTCGAAGGCAGCGAGAAGCTGACCCTCGAAGCCACGCTGAGCGGCAAGACCGCCAGCGGCGTGGATCTGCCCGCCGGCATCACCGACACCGGCAACGCCGCCATCGTCGACAGCCAAGGTCCGGGCGCTGACGTCCCGACCCTGGACGTCTCCGATCCGGGCAATGTCCACGAAGGCTCCGACGCCACGTTCAACATCACGCTGGGCAAGGCCGTCGACGCCGCCACCACCATCACCTTCAAGCTGGGTGGTGACATCGAATCCGACGACATCGGCACGCCCGTGGTCACCATCGGTGGCACCACGGTCACCCTGGTGAACAACGGCGACGGCACCTACAGCTTCCAGGTCCCGGCCGGCACCACCGGCGGCATCGTGGTCACCGTTCCGACCACCGACGACGCCGTCTTCGAAGGCAGCGAGAAGCTGACCCTCGAAGCCACGCTGAGCGGCAAGACCGCCAGCGGCGTGGATCTGCCCGCCGGCATCACCGACACCGGCAACGCCGCCATCGTCGACAGCCAAGGTCCGGGCGCTGACGTCCCGACCCTGGACGTCTCCGATCCGGGCAATGTCCACGAAGGCTCCGACGCCACGTTCAACATCACGCTGGGCAAGGCCGTCGACGCCGCCACCACCATCACCTTCAAGCTGGGTGGTGACATCGAATCCGACGACATCGGCACGCCCGTGGTCACCATCGGTGGCACCACGGTCACCCTGGTGAACAACGGCGACGGCACCTACAGCTTCCAGGTCCCGGCCGGCACCACCGGCGGCATCGTGGTCACCGTTCCGACCACCGACGACGCCGTCTTCGAAGGCAGCGAGAAGCTGACCCTCGAAGCCACGCTGAGCGGCAAGACCGCCAGCGGCGTGGATCTGCCCGCCGGCATCACCGACACCGGCAACGCCGCCATCGTCGACAGCCAAGGTCCGGGCGCTGACGTCCCGACCCTGGACGTCTCCGATCCGGGCAATGTCCACGAAGGCTCCGACGCCACGTTCAACATCACGCTGGGCAAGGCCGTCGACGCCGCCACCACCATCACCTTCAAGCTGGGTGGTGACATCGAATCCGACGACATCGGCACGCCCGTGGTCACCATCGGTGGCACCACGGTCACCCTGGTGAACAACGGCGACGGCACCTACAGCTTCCAGGTCCCGGCCGGCACCACCGGCGGCATCGTGGTCACCGTTCCGACCACCGACGACGCCGTCTTCGAAGGCAGCGAGAAGCTGACCCTCGAAGCCACGCTGAGCGGCAAGACCGCCAGCGGCGTGGATCTGCCCGCCGGCATCACCGACACCGGCAACGCCGCCATCGTCGACAGCCAAGGTCCGGGCGCTGACGTCCCGACCCTGGACGTCTCCGATCCGGGCAATGTCCACGAAGGCTCCGACGCCACGTTCAACATCACGCTGGGCAAGGCCGTCGACGCCGCCACCACCATCACCTTCAAGCTGGGTGGTGACATCGAATCCGACGACATCGGCACGCCCGTGGTCACCATCGGTGGCACCACGGTCACCCTGGTGAACAACGGCGACGGCACCTACAGCTTCCAGGTCCCGGCCGGCACCACCGGCGGCATCGTGGTCACCGTTCCGACCACCGACGACGCCGTCTTCGAAGGCAGCGAGAAGCTGACCCTCGAAGCCACGCTGAGCGGCAAGACCGCCAGCGGCGTGGATCTGCCCGCCGGCATCACCGACACCGGCAACGCCGCCATCGTCGACAGCCAAGGTCCGGGCGCTGACGTCCCGACCCTGGACGTCTCCGATCCGGGCAATGTCCACGAAGGCTCCGACGCCACGTTCAACATCACGCTGGGCAAGGCCGTCGACGCCGCCACCACCATCACCTTCAAGCTGGGTGGTGACATCGAATCCGACGACATCGGCACGCCCGTGGTCACCATCGGTGGCACCACGGTCACCCTGGTGAACAACGGCGACGGCACCTACAGCTTCCAGGTCCCGGCCGGCACCACCGGCGGCATCGTGGTCACCGTTCCGACCACCGACGACGCCGTCTTCGAAGGCAGCGAGAAGCTGACCCTCGAAGCCACGCTGAGCGGCAAGACCGCCAGCGGCGTGGATCTGCCCGCCGGCATCACCGACACCGGCAACGCCGCCATCGTCGACAGCCAAGGTCCGGGCGCTGACGTCCCGACCCTGGACGTCTCCGATCCGGGCAATGTCCACGAAGGCTCCGACGCCACGTTCAACATCACGCTGGGCAAGGCCGTCGACGCCGCCACCACCATCACCTTCAAGCTGGGTGGTGACATCGAATCCGACGACATCGGCACGCCCGTGGTCACCATCGGTGGCACCACGGTCACCCTGGTGAACAACGGCGACGGCACCTACAGCTTCCAGGTCCCGGCCGGCACCACCGGCGGCATCGTGGTCACCGTTCCGACCACCGACGACGCCGTCTTCGAAGGCAGCGAGAAGCTGACCCTCGAAGCCACGCTGAGCGGCAAGACCGCCAGCGGCGTGGATCTGCCCGCCGGCATCACCGACACCGGCAACGCCGCCATCGTCGACAGCCAAGGTCCGGGCGCTGACGTCCCGACCCTGGACGTCTCCGATCCGGGCAATGTCCACGAAGGCTCCGACGCCACGTTCAACATCACGCTGGGCAAGGCCGTCGACGCCGCCACCACCATCACCTTCAAGCTGGGTGGTGACATCGAATCCGACGACATCGGCACGCCCGTGGTCACCATCGGTGGCACCACGGTCACCCTGGTGAACAACGGCGACGGCACCTACAGCTTCCAGGTCCCGGCCGGCACCACCGGCGGCATCGTGGTCACCGTTCCGACCACCGACGACGCCGTCTTCGAAGGCAGCGAGAAGCTGACCCTCGAAGCCACGCTGAGCGGCAAGACCGCCAGCGGCGTGGATCTGCCCGCCGGCATCACCGACACCGGCAACGCCGCCATCGTCGACAGCCAAGGTCCGGGCGCTGACGTCCCGACCCTGGACGTCTCCGATCCGGGCAATGTCCACGAAGGCTCCGACGCCACGTTCAACATCACGCTGGGCAAGGCCGTCGACGCCGCCACCACCATCACCTTCAAGCTGGGTGGTGACATCGAATCCGACGACATCGGCACGCCCGTGGTCACCATCGGTGGCACCACGGTCACCCTGGTGAACAACGGCGACGGCACCTACAGCTTCCAGGTCCCGGCCGGCACCACCGGCGGCATCGTGGTCACCGTTCCGACCACCGACGACGCCGTCTTCGAAGGCAGCGAGAAGCTGACCCTCGAAGCCACGCTGAGCGGCAAGACCGCCAGCGGCGTGGATCTGCCCGCCGGCATCACCGACACCGGCAACGCCGCCATCGTCGACAGCCAAGGTCCGGGCGCTGACGTCCCGACCCTGGACGTCTCCGATCCGGGCAATGTCCACGAAGGCTCCGACGCCACGTTCAACATCACGCTGGGCAAGGCCGTCGACGCCGCCACCACCATCACCTTCAAGCTGGGTGGTGACATCGAATCCGACGACATCGGCACGCCCGTGGTCACCATCGGTGGCACCACGGTCACCCTGGTGAACAACGGCGACGGCACCTACAGCTTCCAGGTCCCGGCCGGCACCACCGGCGGCATCGTGGTCACCGTTCCGACCACCGACGACGCCGTCTTCGAAGGCAGCGAGAAGCTGACCCTCGAAGCCACGCTGAGCGGCAAGACCGCCAGCGGCGTGGATCTGCCCGCCGGCATCACCGACACCGGCAACGCCGCCATCGTCGACAGCCAAGGTCCGGGCGCTGACGTCCCGACCCTGGACGTCTCCGATCCGGGCAATGTCCACGAAGGCTCCGACGCCACGTTCAACATCACGCTGGGCAAGGCCGTCGACGCCGCCACCACCATCACCTTCAAGCTGGGTGGTGACATCGAATCCGACGACATCGGCACGCCCGTGGTCACCATCGGTGGCACCACGGTCACCCTGGTGAACAACGGCGACGGCACCTACAGCTTCCAGGTCCCGGCCGGCACCACCGGCGGCATCGTGGTCACCGTTCCGACCACCGACGACGCCGTCTTCGAAGGCAGCGAGAAGCTGACCCTCGAAGCCACGCTGAGCGGCAAGACCGCCAGCGGCGTGGATCTGCCCGCCGGCATCACCGACACCGGCAACGCCGCCATCGTCGACAGCCAAGGTCCGGGCGCTGACGTCCCGACCCTGGACGTCTCCGATCCGGGCAATGTCCACGAAGGCTCCGACGCCACGTTCAACATCACGCTGGGCAAGGCCGTCGACGCCGCCACCACCATCACCTTCAAGCTGGGTGGTGACATCGAATCCGACGACATCGGCACGCCCGTGGTCACCATCGGTGGCACCACGGTCACCCTGGTGAACAACGGCGACGGCACCTACAGCTTCCAGGTCCCGGCCGGCACCACCGGCGGCATCGTGGTCACCGTTCCGACCACCGACGACGCCGTCTTCGAAGGCAGCGAGAAGCTGACCCTCGAAGCCACGCTGAGCGGCAAGACCGCCAGCGGCGTGGATCTGCCCGCCGGCATCACCGACACCGGCAACGCCGCCATCGTCGACAGCCAAGGTCCGGGCGCTGACGTCCCGACCCTGGACGTCTCCGATCCGGGCAATGTCCACGAAGGCTCCGACGCCACGTTCAACATCACGCTGGGCAAGGCCGTCGACGCCGCCACCACCATCACCTTCAAGCTGGGTGGTGACATCGAATCCGACGACATCGGCACGCCCGTGGTCACCATCGGTGGCACCACGGTCACCCTGGTGAACAACGGCGACGGCACCTACAGCTTCCAGGTCCCGGCCGGCACCACCGGCGGCATCGTGGTCACCGTTCCGACCACCGACGACGCCGTCTTCGAAGGCAGCGAGAAGCTGACCCTCGAAGCCACGCTGAGCGGCAAGACCGCCAGCGGCGTGGATCTGCCCGCCGGCATCACCGACACCGGCAACGCCGCCATCGTCGACAGCCAAGGTCCGGGCGCTGACGTCCCGACCCTGGACGTCTCCGATCCGGGCAATGTCCACGAAGGCTCCGACGCCACGTTCAACATCACGCTGGGCAAGGCCGTCGACGCCGCCACCACCATCACCTTCAAGCTGGGTGGTGACATCGAATCCGACGACATCGGCACGCCCGTGGTCACCATCGGTGGCACCACGGTCACCCTGGTGAACAACGGCGACGGCACCTACAGCTTCCAGGTCCCGGCCGGCACCACCGGCGGCATCGTGGTCACCGTTCCGACCACCGACGACGCCGTCTTCGAAGGCAGCGAGAAGCTGACCCTCGAAGCCACGCTGAGCGGCAAGACCGCCAGCGGCGTGGATCTGCCCGCCGGCATCACCGACACCGGCAACGCCGCCATCGTCGACAGCCAAGGTCCGGGCGCTGACGTCCCGACCCTGGACGTCTCCGATCCGGGCAATGTCCACGAAGGCTCCGACGCCACGTTCAACATCACGCTGGGCAAGGCCGTCGACGCCGCCACCACCATCACCTTCAAGCTGGGTGGTGACATCGAATCCGACGACATCGGCACGCCCGTGGTCACCATCGGTGGCACCACGGTCACCCTGGTGAACAACGGCGACGGCACCTACAGCTTCCAGGTCCCGGCCGGCACCACCGGCGGCATCGTGGTCACCGTTCCGACCACCGACGACGCCGTCTTCGAAGGCAGCGAGAAGCTGACCCTCGAAGCCACGCTGAGCGGCAAGACCGCCAGCGGCGTGGATCTGCCCGCCGGCATCACCGACACCGGCAACGCCGCCATCGTCGACAGCCAAGGTCCGGGCGCTGACGTCCCGACCCTGGACGTCTCCGATCCGGGCAATGTCCACGAAGGCTCCGACGCCACGTTCAACATCACGCTGGGCAAGGCCGTCGACGCCGCCACCACCATCACCTTCAAGCTGGGTGGTGACATCGAATCCGACGACATCGGCACGCCCGTGGTCACCATCGGTGGCACCACGGTCACCCTGGTGAACAACGGCGACGGCACCTACAGCTTCCAGGTCCCGGCCGGCACCACCGGCGGCATCGTGGTCACCGTTCCGACCACCGACGACGCCGTCTTCGAAGGCAGCGAGAAGCTGACCCTCGAAGCCACGCTGAGCGGCAAGACCGCCAGCGGCGTGGATCTGCCCGCCGGCATCACCGACACCGGCAACGCCGCCATCGTCGACAGCCAAGGTCCGGGCGCTGACGTCCCGACCCTGGACGTCTCCGATCCGGGCAATGTCCACGAAGGCTCCGACGCCACGTTCAACATCACGCTGGGCAAGGCCGTCGACGCCGCCACCACCATCACCTTCAAGCTGGGTGGTGACATCGAATCCGACGACATCGGCACGCCCGTGGTCACCATCGGTGGCACCACGGTCACCCTGGTGAACAACGGCGACGGCACCTACAGCTTCCAGGTCCCGGCCGGCACCACCGGCGGCATCGTGGTCACCGTTCCGACCACCGACGACGCCGTCTTCGAAGGCAGCGAGAAGCTGACCCTCGAAGCCACGCTGAGCGGCAAGACCGCCAGCGGCGTGGATCTGCCCGCCGGCATCACCGACACCGGCAACGCCGCCATCGTCGACAGCCAAGGTCCGGGCGCTGACGTCCCGACCCTGGACGTCTCCGATCCGGGCAATGTCCACGAAGGCTCCGACGCCACGTTCAACATCACGCTGGGCAAGGCCGTCGACGCCGCCACCACCATCACCTTCAAGCTGGGTGGTGACATCGAATCCGACGACATCGGCACGCCCGTGGTCACCATCGGTGGCACCACGGTCACCCTGGTGAACAACGGCGACGGCACCTACAGCTTCCAGGTCCCGGCCGGCACCACCGGCGGCATCGTGGTCACCGTTCCGACCACCGACGACGCCGTCTTCGAAGGCAGCGAGAAGCTGACCCTCGAAGCCACGCTGAGCGGCAAGACCGCCAGCGGCGTGGATCTGCCCGCCGGCATCACCGACACCGGCAACGCCGCCATCGTCGACAGCCAAGGTCCGGGCGCTGACGTCCCGACCCTGGACGTCTCCGATCCGGGCAATGTCCACGAAGGCTCCGACGCCACGTTCAACATCACGCTGGGCAAGGCCGTCGACGCCGCCACCACCATCACCTTCAAGCTGGGTGGTGACATCGAATCCGACGACATCGGCACGCCCGTGGTCACCATCGGTGGCACCACGGTCACCCTGGTGAACAACGGCGACGGCACCTACAGCTTCCAGGTCCCGGCCGGCACCACCGGCGGCATCGTGGTCACCGTTCCGACCACCGACGACGCCGTCTTCGAAGGCAGCGAGAAGCTGACCCTCGAAGCCACGCTGAGCGGCAAGACCGCCAGCGGCGTGGATCTGCCCGCCGGCATCACCGACACCGGCAACGCCGCCATCGTCGACAGCCAAGGTCCGGGCGCTGACGTCCCGACCCTGGACGTCTCCGATCCGGGCAATGTCCACGAAGGCTCCGACGCCACGTTCAACATCACGCTGGGCAAGGCCGTCGACGCCGCCACCACCATCACCTTCAAGCTGGGTGGTGACATCGAATCCGACGACATCGGCACGCCCGTGGTCACCATCGGTGGCACCACGGTCACCCTGGTGAACAACGGCGACGGCACCTACAGCTTCCAGGTCCCGGCCGGCACCACCGGCGGCATCGTGGTCACCGTTCCGACCACCGACGACGCCGTCTTCGAAGGCAGCGAGAAGCTGACCCTCGAAGCCACGCTGAGCGGCAAGACCGCCAGCGGCGTGGATCTGCCCGCCGGCATCACCGACACCGGCAACGCCGCCATCGTCGACAGCCAAGGTCCGGGCGCTGACGTCCCGACCCTGGACGTCTCCGATCCGGGCAATGTCCACGAAGGCTCCGACGCCACGTTCAACATCACGCTGGGCAAGGCCGTCGACGCCGCCACCACCATCACCTTCAAGCTGGGTGGTGACATCGAATCCGACGACATCGGCACGCCCGTGGTCACCATCGGTGGCACCACGGTCACCCTGGTGAACAACGGCGACGGCACCTACAGCTTCCAGGTCCCGGCCGGCACCACCGGCGGCATCGTGGTCACCGTTCCGACCACCGACGACGCCGTCTTCGAAGGCAGCGAGAAGCTGACCCTCGAAGCCACGCTGAGCGGCAAGACCGCCAGCGGCGTGGATCTGCCCGCCGGCATCACCGACACCGGCAACGCCGCCATCGTCGACAGCCAAGGTCCGGGCGCTGACGTCCCGACCCTGGACGTCTCCGATCCGGGCAATGTCCACGAAGGCTCCGACGCCACGTTCAACATCACGCTGGGCAAGGCCGTCGACGCCGCCACCACCATCACCTTCAAGCTGGGTGGTGACATCGAATCCGACGACATCGGCACGCCCGTGGTCACCATCGGTGGCACCACGGTCACCCTGGTGAACAACGGCGACGGCACCTACAGCTTCCAGGTCCCGGCCGGCACCACCGGCGGCATCGTGGTCACCGTTCCGACCACCGACGACGCCGTCTTCGAAGGCAGCGAGAAGCTGACCCTCGAAGCCACGCTGAGCGGCAAGACCGCCAGCGGCGTGGATCTGCCCGCCGGCATCACCGACACCGGCAACGCCGCCATCGTCGACAGCCAAGGTCCGGGCGCTGACGTCCCGACCCTGGACGTCTCCGATCCGGGCAATGTCCACGAAGGCTCCGACGCCACGTTCAACATCACGCTGGGCAAGGCCGTCGACGCCGCCACCACCATCACCTTCAAGCTGGGTGGTGACATCGAATCCGACGACATCGGCACGCCCGTGGTCACCATCGGTGGCACCACGGTCACCCTGGTGAACAACGGCGACGGCACCTACAGCTTCCAGGTCCCGGCCGGCACCACCGGCGGCATCGTGGTCACCGTTCCGACCACCGACGACGCCGTCTTCGAAGGCAGCGAGAAGCTGACCCTCGAAGCCACGCTGAGCGGCAAGACCGCCAGCGGCGTGGATCTGCCCGCCGGCATCACCGACACCGGCAACGCCGCCATCGTCGACAGCCAAGGTCCGGGCGCTGACGTCCCGACCCTGGACGTCTCCGATCCGGGCAATGTCCACGAAGGCTCCGACGCCACGTTCAACATCACGCTGGGCAAGGCCGTCGACGCCGCCACCACCATCACCTTCAAGCTGGGTGGTGACATCGAATCCGACGACATCGGCACGCCCGTGGTCACCATCGGTGGCACCACGGTCACCCTGGTGAACAACGGCGACGGCACCTACAGCTTCCAGGTCCCGGCCGGCACCACCGGCGGCATCGTGGTCACCGTTCCGACCACCGACGACGCCGTCTTCGAAGGCAGCGAGAAGCTGACCCTCGAAGCCACGCTGAGCGGCAAGACCGCCAGCGGCGTGGATCTGCCCGCCGGCATCACCGACACCGGCAACGCCGCCATCGTCGACAGCCAAGGTCCGGGCGCTGACGTCCCGACCCTGGACGTCTCCGATCCGGGCAATGTCCACGAAGGCTCCGACGCCACGTTCAACATCACGCTGGGCAAGGCCGTCGACGCCGCCACCACCATCACCTTCAAGCTGGGTGGTGACATCGAATCCGACGACATCGGCACGCCCGTGGTCACCATCGGTGGCACCACGGTCACCCTGGTGAACAACGGCGACGGCACCTACAGCTTCCAGGTCCCGGCCGGCACCACCGGCGGCATCGTGGTCACCGTTCCGACCACCGACGACGCCGTCTTCGAAGGCAGCGAGAAGCTGACCCTCGAAGCCACGCTGAGCGGCAAGACCGCCAGCGGCGTGGATCTGCCCGCCGGCATCACCGACACCGGCAACGCCGCCATCGTCGACAGCCAAGGTCCGGGCGCTGACGTCCCGACCCTGGACGTCTCCGATCCGGGCAATGTCCACGAAGGCTCCGACGCCACGTTCAACATCACGCTGGGCAAGGCCGTCGACGCCGCCACCACCATCACCTTCAAGCTGGGTGGTGACATCGAATCCGACGACATCGGCACGCCCGTGGTCACCATCGGTGGCACCACGGTCACCCTGGTGAACAACGGCGACGGCACCTACAGCTTCCAGGTCCCGGCCGGCACCACCGGCGGCATCGTGGTCACCGTTCCGACCACCGACGACGCCGTCTTCGAAGGCAGCGAGAAGCTGACCCTCGAAGCCACGCTGAGCGGCAAGACCGCCAGCGGCGTGGATCTGCCCGCCGGCATCACCGACACCGGCAACGCCGCCATCGTCGACAGCCAAGGTCCGGGCGCTGACGTCCCGACCCTGGACGTCTCCGATCCGGGCAATGTCCACGAAGGCTCCGACGCCACGTTCAACATCACGCTGGGCAAGGCCGTCGACGCCGCCACCACCATCACCTTCAAGCTGGGTGGTGACATCGAATCCGACGACATCGGCACGCCCGTGGTCACCATCGGTGGCACCACGGTCACCCTGGTGAACAACGGCGACGGCACCTACAGCTTCCAGGTCCCGGCCGGCACCACCGGCGGCATCGTGGTCACCGTTCCGACCACCGACGACGCCGTCTTCGAAGGCAGCGAGAAGCTGACCCTCGAAGCCACGCTGAGCGGCAAGACCGCCAGCGGCGTGGATCTGCCCGCCGGCATCACCGACACCGGCAACGCCGCCATCGTCGACAGCCAAGGTCCGGGCGCTGACGTCCCGACCCTGGACGTCTCCGATCCGGGCAATGTCCACGAAGGCTCCGACGCCACGTTCAACATCACGCTGGGCAAGGCCGTCGACGCCGCCACCACCATCACCTTCAAGCTGGGTGGTGACATCGAATCCGACGACATCGGCACGCCCGTGGTCACCATCGGTGGCACCACGGTCACCCTGGTGAACAACGGCGACGGCACCTACAGCTTCCAGGTCCCGGCCGGCACCACCGGCGGCATCGTGGTCACCGTTCCGACCACCGACGACGCCGTCTTCGAAGGCAGCGAGAAGCTGACCCTCGAAGCCACGCTGAGCGGCAAGACCGCCAGCGGCGTGGATCTGCCCGCCGGCATCACCGACACCGGCAACGCCGCCATCGTCGACAGCCAAGGTCCGGGCGCTGACGTCCCGACCCTGGACGTCTCCGATCCGGGCAATGTCCACGAAGGCTCCGACGCCACGTTCAACATCACGCTGGGCAAGGCCGTCGACGCCGCCACCACCATCACCTTCAAGCTGGGTGGTGACATCGAATCCGACGACATCGGCACGCCCGTGGTCACCATCGGTGGCACCACGGTCACCCTGGTGAACAACGGCGACGGCACCTACAGCTTCCAGGTCCCGGCCGGCACCACCGGCGGCATCGTGGTCACCGTTCCGACCACCGACGACGCCGTCTTCGAAGGCAGCGAGAAGCTGACCCTCGAAGCCACGCTGAGCGGCAAGACCGCCAGCGGCGTGGATCTGCCCGCCGGCATCACCGACACCGGCAACGCCGCCATCGTCGACAGCCAAGGTCCGGGCGCTGACGTCCCGACCCTGGACGTCTCCGATCCGGGCAATGTCCACGAAGGCTCCGACGCCACGTTCAACATCACGCTGGGCAAGGCCGTCGACGCCGCCACCACCATCACCTTCAAGCTGGGTGGTGACATCGAATCCGACGACATCGGCACGCCCGTGGTCACCATCGGTGGCACCACGGTCACCCTGGTGAACAACGGCGACGGCACCTACAGCTTCCAGGTCCCGGCCGGCACCACCGGCGGCATCGTGGTCACCGTTCCGACCACCGACGACGCCGTCTTCGAAGGCAGCGAGAAGCTGACCCTCGAAGCCACGCTGAGCGGCAAGACCGCCAGCGGCGTGGATCTGCCCGCCGGCATCACCGACACCGGCAACGCCGCCATCGTCGACAGCCAAGGTCCGGGCGCTGACGTCCCGACCCTGGACGTCTCCGATCCGGGCAATGTCCACGAAGGCTCCGACGCCACGTTCAACATCACGCTGGGCAAGGCCGTCGACGCCGCCACCACCATCACCTTCAAGCTGGGTGGTGACATCGAATCCGACGACATCGGCACGCCCGTGGTCACCATCGGTGGCACCACGGTCACCCTGGTGAACAACGGCGACGGCACCTACAGCTTCCAGGTCCCGGCCGGCACCACCGGCGGCATCGTGGTCACCGTTCCGACCACCGACGACGCCGTCTTCGAAGGCAGCGAGAAGCTGACCCTCGAAGCCACGCTGAGCGGCAAGACCGCCAGCGGCGTGGATCTGCCCGCCGGCATCACCGACACCGGCAACGCCGCCATCGTCGACAGCCAAGGTCCGGGCGCTGACGTCCCGACCCTGGACGTCTCCGATCCGGGCAATGTCCACGAAGGCTCCGACGCCACGTTCAACATCACGCTGGGCAAGGCCGTCGACGCCGCCACCACCATCACCTTCAAGCTGGGTGGTGACATCGAATCCGACGACATCGGCACGCCCGTGGTCACCATCGGTGGCACCACGGTCACCCTGGTGAACAACGGCGACGGCACCTACAGCTTCCAGGTCCCGGCCGGCACCACCGGCGGCATCGTGGTCACCGTTCCGACCACCGACGACGCCGTCTTCGAAGGCAGCGAGAAGCTGACCCTCGAAGCCACGCTGAGCGGCAAGACCGCCAGCGGCGTGGATCTGCCCGCCGGCATCACCGACACCGGCAACGCCGCCATCGTCGACAGCCAAGGTCCGGGCGCTGACGTCCCGACCCTGGACGTCTCCGATCCGGGCAATGTCCACGAAGGCTCCGACGCCACGTTCAACATCACGCTGGGCAAGGCCGTCGACGCCGCCACCACCATCACCTTCAAGCTGGGTGGTGACATCGAATCCGACGACATCGGCACGCCCGTGGTCACCATCGGTGGCACCACGGTCACCCTGGTGAACAACGGCGACGGCACCTACAGCTTCCAGGTCCCGGCCGGCACCACCGGCGGCATCGTGGTCACCGTTCCGACCACCGACGACGCCGTCTTCGAAGGCAGCGAGAAGCTGACCCTCGAAGCCACGCTGAGCGGCAAGACCGCCAGCGGCGTGGATCTGCCCGCCGGCATCACCGACACCGGCAACGCCGCCATCGTCGACAGCCAAGGTCCGGGCGCTGACGTCCCGACCCTGGACGTCTCCGATCCGGGCAATGTCCACGAAGGCTCCGACGCCACGTTCAACATCACGCTGGGCAAGGCCGTCGACGCCGCCACCACCATCACCTTCAAGCTGGGTGGTGACATCGAATCCGACGACATCGGCACGCCCGTGGTCACCATCGGTGGCACCACGGTCACCCTGGTGAACAACGGCGACGGCACCTACAGCTTCCAGGTCCCGGCCGGCACCACCGGCGGCATCGTGGTCACCGTTCCGACCACCGACGACGCCGTCTTCGAAGGCAGCGAGAAGCTGACCCTCGAAGCCACGCTGAGCGGCAAGACCGCCAGCGGCGTGGATCTGCCCGCCGGCATCACCGACACCGGCAACGCCGCCATCGTCGACAGCCAAGGTCCGGGCGCTGACGTCCCGACCCTGGACGTCTCCGATCCGGGCAATGTCCACGAAGGCTCCGACGCCACGTTCAACATCACGCTGGGCAAGGCCGTCGACGCCGCCACCACCATCACCTTCAAGCTGGGTGGTGACATCGAATCCGACGACATCGGCACGCCCGTGGTCACCATCGGTGGCACCACGGTCACCCTGGTGAACAACGGCGACGGCACCTACAGCTTCCAGGTCCCGGCCGGCACCACCGGCGGCATCGTGGTCACCGTTCCGACCACCGACGACGCCGTCTTCGAAGGCAGCGAGAAGCTGACCCTCGAAGCCACGCTGAGCGGCAAGACCGCCAGCGGCGTGGATCTGCCCGCCGGCATCACCGACACCGGCAACGCCGCCATCGTCGACAGCCAAGGTCCGGGCGCTGACGTCCCGACCCTGGACGTCTCCGATCCGGGCAATGTCCACGAAGGCTCCGACGCCACGTTCAACATCACGCTGGGCAAGGCCGTCGACGCCGCCACCACCATCACCTTCAAGCTGGGTGGTGACATCGAATCCGACGACATCGGCACGCCCGTGGTCACCATCGGTGGCACCACGGTCACCCTGGTGAACAACGGCGACGGCACCTACAGCTTCCAGGTCCCGGCCGGCACCACCGGCGGCATCGTGGTCACCGTTCCGACCACCGACGACGCCGTCTTCGAAGGCAGCGAGAAGCTGACCCTCGAAGCCACGCTGAGCGGCAAGACCGCCAGCGGCGTGGATCTGCCCGCCGGCATCACCGACACCGGCAACGCCGCCATCGTCGACAGCCAAGGTCCGGGCGCTGACGTCCCGACCCTGGACGTCTCCGATCCGGGCAATGTCCACGAAGGCTCCGACGCCACGTTCAACATCACGCTGGGCAAGGCCGTCGACGCCGCCACCACCATCACCTTCAAGCTGGGTGGTGACATCGAATCCGACGACATCGGCACGCCCGTGGTCACCATCGGTGGCACCACGGTCACCCTGGTGAACAACGGCGACGGCACCTACAGCTTCCAGGTCCCGGCCGGCACCACCGGCGGCATCGTGGTCACCGTTCCGACCACCGACGACGCCGTCTTCGAAGGCAGCGAGAAGCTGACCCTCGAAGCCACGCTGAGCGGCAAGACCGCCAGCGGCGTGGATCTGCCCGCCGGCATCACCGACACCGGCAACGCCGCCATCGTCGACAGCCAAGGTCCGGGCGCTGACGTCCCGACCCTGGACGTCTCCGATCCGGGCAATGTCCACGAAGGCTCCGACGCCACGTTCAACATCACGCTGGGCAAGGCCGTCGACGCCGCCACCACCATCACCTTCAAGCTGGGTGGTGACATCGAATCCGACGACATCGGCACGCCCGTGGTCACCATCGGTGGCACCACGGTCACCCTGGTGAACAACGGCGACGGCACCTACAGCTTCCAGGTCCCGGCCGGCACCACCGGCGGCATCGTGGTCACCGTTCCGACCACCGACGACGCCGTCTTCGAAGGCAGCGAGAAGCTGACCCTCGAAGCCACGCTGAGCGGCAAGACCGCCAGCGGCGTGGATCTGCCCGCCGGCATCACCGACACCGGCAACGCCGCCATCGTCGACAGCCAAGGTCCGGGCGCTGACGTCCCGACCCTGGACGTCTCCGATCCGGGCAATGTCCACGAAGGCTCCGACGCCACGTTCAACATCACGCTGGGCAAGGCCGTCGACGCCGCCACCACCATCACCTTCAAGCTGGGTGGTGACATCGAATCCGACGACATCGGCACGCCCGTGGTCACCATCGGTGGCACCACGGTCACCCTGGTGAACAACGGCGACGGCACCTACAGCTTCCAGGTCCCGGCCGGCACCACCGGCGGCATCGTGGTCACCGTTCCGACCACCGACGACGCCGTCTTCGAAGGCAGCGAGAAGCTGACCCTCGAAGCCACGCTGAGCGGCAAGACCGCCAGCGGCGTGGATCTGCCCGCCGGCATCACCGACACCGGCAACGCCGCCATCGTCGACAGCCAAGGTCCGGGCGCTGACGTCCCGACCCTGGACGTCTCCGATCCGGGCAATGTCCACGAAGGCTCCGACGCCACGTTCAACATCACGCTGGGCAAGGCCGTCGACGCCGCCACCACCATCACCTTCAAGCTGGGTGGTGACATCGAATCCGACGACATCGGCACGCCCGTGGTCACCATCGGTGGCACCACGGTCACCCTGGTGAACAACGGCGACGGCACCTACAGCTTCCAGGTCCCGGCCGGCACCACCGGCGGCATCGTGGTCACGGTTCCGACCACGCCCGACGGCATTTACGAAGGCCGTGAGAGCATGACCTTGACGGCGACGCTGACCGGTGCCACCGCCAGCGGCACCGCGCTGCCCTCGGGCATCACCGATGGCGGCAACGCCGCAATCGTCGACATCAACAAGCCGCCTGTCGTTGGAGGTGGAAACACGGCCGTCTCCGAAGAAGGCCTGGCTGGTGGCATCAAAGACAGCAACGGCACATCGGATACGACCGATTCGCCCCAGGCGAACGGCCAACTGTCGATCACCGACGACAACAACACCACCTACAGCATTACGCTGGTTGCGCCCGCCAATGGCGCCCTGACGTCCCACGGCACGCCCATAGTCTGGACGCTGTCCGACAATGGACACACGCTGACGGGCCGCGCGGGCGGCACGGACGCCATCGTCATCATGATCGACGATAACGGCGCCTACAACGTGAAGCTGCTGGCTCCGGTCGACCACCCCGACACCTCGCGTGAAGACACGCTGGGCCTGTCGGTCGGCGTCAAGGTGTCGGATGGCGTCAATCCGGCGGTGTCCACCAACATCAACATCACGATCGAGGACGACTCGCCGGTGGTGCAACCGAACGACCCCGTCTCGGTGCAAACCACCAACATCCCTGATGTCTACACGGGCAAGGTGAGCTTCGCTGGTTCCCAGACCAGCACCAACCAGATGAAGATGACCTTCGGCAATGGCGCGATCGAAGTCACGGCCAAGGGCTTCACGTCCAAGTCTGACTTGACGCTGATCGACGCCAATGTCAACCAAAGCAAGACCGGCCTGGGTGTCGCAAGCAAGGATGCGCCGTATCACAACATCGCCAACGAAATCGACTACCGCGTTGGACCGGATGGCAAGGGCGCGTCCGAAGAACTGACCATACGCCTGACTGGTGGCAAGGTTGCCTATGGCGCCACTATCGATTTCGGCGCCATGTACGGCGGCGAGGTGGAAAGCGGCGTCGCGAAGTTCTACCGCAATGGCGTGTTGATCGCCGAACGCACCTTCACCTCCGACCAGAACGGCGGCGACTACGCAGCCAACTTCCGCGTCGAAGAAGGCGGTTTCGACACGATCGTGATTTCGGCCACGGACAACCACAAGAACTCGTCCAGCGACAACAGCGACTTCACCGTTACCGGCATCACCTTCCTGGGTAGCAATACCGTCCAGGCCATCGCCTACGGCGAAGGCACGCTGAACTACGGTTACGGCGCCGACGGCGCAGGCCGTCTGGAGTTGACGGGCGCGGAAGGTAGCCTGAAGACGCGCGAAGGCGCGAACATCACGACGACGCTGAGCAACGGCAATCTGATCGAAGGCCGCGACCCGTCGGGGAACCTCATCTTCGAGATGCGCTTGACGCCGGCCACCGGCAAGTGGGAGTTTTATCAATACAAGCCGATGCAAGGCACTGCGGACGGCAAGCTCGACTTCACCTACAAGGTGACGGATGCCGACGGTGACTCCACTGCTGGCCACTTCGAAGTGGCGGGTGTGGAACCTCCTGCTCCCAGCGTCAACATCGAGGACTACAACCTCGCTGCGCCGGGCGCCATCAGCGTGTCGGAAGCCCTGGCCTCCGGTAGCGGCACGTTCACGATCACCGCGAGCGCAGGCCTGAAGTCGCTGACGCTCGACGGCCCGGGCAACGCCGACGCGTCCCTGACGCTGGACCGTCTGGCCGACCTGGTGAACAATCCGGTCACGCTGACGACCAGCAAAGGCACGCTGACGCTGACCGGATACGACGCCACGACCGGCAAGGTCAGCTACACCTACCAGACCAGCGGCCAGCAGGCGCACACCGGTGACGACACCAACGTGCAGGACCACTTCCAGATTACGGTGGAAGACAAGTTCGGCGGCAAGGCAACGGGCGACCTGGGCGTGCTGATCACCGACACGGCCCCCAGCCTCAAACCGATCGCGGAAAGCTCGGCGCTGTCTTCGCACGGCACCAACATCATGCTGACGCTGGATACGTCCGGCAGCATGAATTACGCCAGCGGCGTGTACAACGGTTCGACACAATTGTCCCGCCTGGCCGTGCTGAAGTCCTCGGTCAACAGCCTGCTCGACAAGTACGGAGAGGCCGGCGACGTGCGCGTTCTGGTTCTGGAATTCAACAGCAGTGCCACGCAAAAGGGCAGCGGCTGGATGTCCCTGGCAGAAGCCAAGGTGTTTGTGAATGCCCTAGGTTATGGCGGCAGCACCAATTATCAGGATGCGCTGAACAAGGCAATGGCCGCCTGGAACAGCTCTGCCACGGGCAAGCTTGAAGGAAACAACGTCCAGAACATCTCCTACTTCTTTACCGACGGGGAACCAGACAGCAATCGCTCGGTTGGTTCGACCCAGCAGGCGGCCTGGGAGACGTTCCTCACCGACAACCATATCAATTCCTATGGCATCGGCTTGGGCACTGGTGCGACTGGCGGCTACATTGATCCGGTCTCCTACAATCCCGACCGTCCCGGCGACAGCAACACCATCCTGGTGACGAACCTGAACGGTCTGGACGCTGCGATCGACGGCACCATCGCACCACCCATCAACGGCGACATCGCCGCGGGCGGCACGTTGGGCGCCGACCTGAGCGGCGCGCGCATCACGCAGCTGGTCATCGAAGGCAAGACCTACAACTACGATGCCGCAACCAACAAGGTGACCGCCACCTCGGGCGCCACGTATAGCTTCGACGCAGCCACGTCCGAACTGACCGTGACCACCGCGCATGGCAAGTTCACGCTGGACCTGGCCGGCGACAATCTGGGCAACTACCGCTACGTGCCGAAGACGGCCGGCACCGACATCATCCAGTTCACGGTGCAGGACGGCGACGGCGACACGGCAAGCTCCAGCATCACGGTCAACGTGACCCCGCCGGTGTACCAGACCCCGGATGCGGTGAATGACAAGATCATTACCAACATCTTGGGCACGCAGCTCACGGTTCAGTCCGGCGCACTGCTGGCCAACGACGTGCGCGGTACGGGTGCGCTGACTATGGGCCCGCTGACAGTGAATACGGGCTGGGATCAAGGCAAGGACTTCACGCGCAGCACGTTGAGGACCTATGACATCTCCAACAACAAGAACACTAAGGAACTGACGATCGCGCGCGGCGAGTTCACGAAAACTGGCGCAGGCGAGAACAAGGCACAACTGGCGGTCAAGGGCTATCTGGACAAGGTCGGCGCCAGTAACGGCAACGATCAGGATACGCTGCTGGTTCCGCTGGTTGCGGGTGAGGTGTTGACGCTGAGCCACAACCTGAACGGCGGTTGGATCAGGGTGGAGTACCGCCTAGCCGGCTCGGGCGATCAATATACCGTCGTCCCGAGTGGCGGCAAGATCCCGGTGACGGAGTCGGGCGACTATGAGATCCACGTCGTTAACGTTCTCGACAACGGAAATGGCTCCAACGCCGCGGAGACCTACACGCTGACGATGAACGTCGACTACAGCAACGTCAACCTGGACGGCGCTACCGCCAACAGCTCGTACACCATACAGACGGCCGACGGTCACAGCGACAGCGCTAATGTCTCAGTAAGCTACCAGTCGGGTGACCACCTGGTGGGCACCAACGATAGCGAAATCCTGATGGCTGGCTCCGGCAATGACACGCTGAGTGGCGGCAAGGGCAATGACGTGCTGGTCGGTGGCAAGGGCGATGACACATTGATTGGCGGCGAAGGAGATGATGTTTTCCTGTGGTTCAAGGGCGATCAGGGAACCACTGCGGCTCCTGCCAAGGATGTGATCAACGATTTCGGTAAAGGCGGCTCCGACACCAACGGCAATGATGTGCTGGACCTGCATGATCTGCTGCAAGGGGAGGAGGGCAGCAAGGATCTGTCCAAGTTCCTGAATTTCTCCAAGAGTGGTGCAGATACCGTACTCAAGG
Source organism: Comamonas testosteroni (assembly GCF_014076415.1). NCBI lineage: Bacteria > Pseudomonadati > Pseudomonadota > Betaproteobacteria > Burkholderiales > Comamonadaceae > Comamonas > Comamonas testosteroni. The sequence continues at coordinate 3,882,316 of NZ_CP043568.1, read as the reverse complement.
TCTCTACCGATGGAAATTTGGGTGCTGCAGGCTCCAACTACGATCAACTGATCACATTCAAGGGAGTGGATCTCACCGCTGGGCACTCGTTGACCACCACGGCGGATCAGAACGCCTTGATCAAGGAGCTGATCGATCAAGGCAAGCTCAAGATCGACCACAGCTGATAAGCAGCCCCCGGCGAGGTCAGGTAGAAGTCTTGAAATATCAAGTCTTCTACCTCTTCGCTCGGCTGTGATCGGCAGGTTGTTTCAAGAGCTTGCTTGATTGGTTACATTTGTGAGCATTGGACCTTGACTGTGTTCCCGTCAACCTTTCAAGATTCATAGCGGTCATCACAGTATTTACAGGCGTCTCAAGCTATTTATGTCTTGCGCGCTTGCCCTTTTTGCAACTCGCTTGAGTACTTCGCCTAGCCTCCTGTTTCCACAGCCCGTGGAAAAAATGCAGCGTCTGTCGCGCAGAGGCATGCTTTTGTATGGCTCGGCGATTCTCGGAGCCTGGGCGCTGCAGAAGGGGTTTGAAGCCGTCGCGCTGGATTTCGACAGCGAGCGGCTGCAGAGCAGCATGCAGTCCCGCTATGGCGCCGCAGGTGTCCAGAGACTGGGTCAGTGGCTGGCGATGCTGCAAGCCCAGAAAGACAGGTCGCTGCAGCAGCAACTGCCGGCCGTCAACACGTTCTGGAATCGCGCAGTGCTGCAGTCGGAGGACAGCGTCCTCTGGTCCCAGTCGGACTATTGGGCAACGCCTCTTGAAACCCTGGGTAGGGGTGCTGGAGACTGCGAGGATTACGTGATTGGCAAGTATTTCTCGCTGCTGCGCCTGGGCGTCGCGGTAGAGAAACTGCGCCTGATCTATGTGCGTGCCCGCCTGGGGGGCGTGGGTAGTACGCAGAGCATTGCGCATATGGTGCTGGGCTACTACGAGACACCTGCAGCCGAACCGCTGGTGCTGGACAGTCTGCTGGACAACATCATGCCGGCAAGCCAGCGCAAGGACTTGACTCCTGTATTCAGCTTCAATGCACAGGGTGTATATGTCGCGGGCGCACAGCCTGCTTCGGTGGACAGGATTACGCGCTGGCGCGATCTGCTGGCGCGCATGAAGCAGGAAGGTTTTTTGCCATGAATGCCATGTTTGACGGTGCGGGCAGCGGAGCCATGTTGAATGGTCCACACAGATAAGGCAGCAAGATGTCGTTGTTAAAACAACTTTTGATCAGCGTGACGGTGGCCATCGTGGCCATCCTGATCGGCACCCTGGCTTTCAGCATTGGTGCTGCGCGTCAGTATCTGGATGGGCAGTTGCAGTCCGAGAGTGAGAACGCCGCATCTTCGCTGGCCTTGTCGCTGTCGCAGCCGGCCAACCAGGATCCGGTCACGCAGGAGCTGCTGATGATGGCCTTGTTCGATGGCGGGCAGTTCAAGCTGATCCGCCTGGCGTCCCCGCAGGGCGAGACCTTGTTCGAGCGCAGACGCGACAACGGCATTACCGATAGTTCTGCCAAGCTCAAGGACGGTGCTGCTCCGCCGTGGTTTGTGGAGGTGCTGCCGCTGCGTTCGCCAAAGGCAGAGCGTGTGATCAGCGATGGCTGGAAGCAGGTTGGGCAATTGACGCTGGTTGTGGACGACAGCTATGCGAGCCAGGCACTGTGGGGCAGCAGCGTGCGCTTGACGGGGGTGGTGGTGCTGGCCGGGCTGGCCTGGGCTTTCTTTGTAGTCTTGCTGTTCAGATGGTTTCGCAAGGTCTTGCAGCAGGAAATCTCGGCGCAGGTTCAAGCGATTGGACGTCAGGCAGGAAGTGAGGCACCGGCGAAGCCCGTCAAGGCCGCGGTTGCCGAGCTGGTGCCCGTACTCAGCGCCATTGCAGACACCCGAGAGCGGGTGCAGGCTACGGCGCAGGAGCAAATGGAGCGTATCGAATCACTGGAGCTGGAGGTCAATCTTGATCCAGTTACTCAGCTGCCGAATCGCAAGTACTTTGTCAATGAGTTGCGTCGCGCGCTCAGTGAAACTGATGGCGTTGCGGCACATGGCCATGTGATGCTGTTCAGGCAGCGTGATCTGCTGGCTCTGAATGCGCAGATGTCCCGGGCCAGTGCCGATGCATGGTTGGCTGCGATGGGTGAACAGGTCAATCAGGTGTTGAAGAGTCATGCCGAGTGCAAGGCTCAGCTGGCACGCCTCAATGGCTCGGACTTTGTGGTTCTCATGCCGGCCCTGGCCGGGCCCCAGGCCATGTCGTTGGTGCAGCAGATCCGACAGGTGCTGCTGTCCATGCGTGTGACCTTGAGCAGCGGCCAATGGTGCCGCTGGAGCTTTGCCCTGACCGATTACTCGGCATCGAGTTCGGTAACAGGTGTGCTTGCGCGGCTGGACTACGGTCTGATGCGAGCCGAGAGTTCGGGCCAGGCCGAGGTGGAATATGTAGCCTACGGCGATGATGAGGTGGTTTCCGATCTGGCCGGAGAAACCTTGTGGCGTCAGATGCTGATTGCCGCCCTGGAGGCACAGGATGCGCTTTCCCTGTCCGTTCAACTACTGCAATTCAAGGGCCGAAACGGGATGCAGGAGCGCGGCGAAGCGTCGCTCTCGCTGCGCACTGCTTCCGGCGAGACCTTGATGGGGTCGCTGTTCTTGCCGGTCGCCGTGCGCCTGGGCTTGTCGGCAGAATTCGATTTGCGAGCGGTGGCCCTCGGGGCTGCATGGCTTGAGCAGAACGATTGCGAGCTGGTCATTCGAATCTCCTTGCCCTCGCTGGCCCAGCCGGACTTCCTGGGCCGGCTGCGTGAAGAGCTGAGTGCACAGAAGTGGGAGCATCGCCTGTCCCTGCTCTGTCTGGAGCTGGATGCGCATGGACTGACGGCTTATCCCGAGGAAGTGGCCGAGTTCTGTCGGGCCATGGCATTGGCCGGTGTCGGCGTGGGACTGCGCCGTCTGGATCAGCAGCCCATGGGCCTGACCAAGCTCCATACCTTGCCGCTGCGCTATGTGAAACTGGGTGGTGAATTCTCGGAGCAGGCTGCGCAAAGCCCTGGTGCCTTGCATCTGCTGCAGGCCATCGTCGAGACTGCGACCGGGCTTGGAATTCAAGTGGTGGTGACCGATGTCGTCAATACGGAGGCTGCGAAGCTGCTGCGTCAGCAAAACGCGCTGACGCTGCTTACTTGAAATGATGGATCTTCCGTGAAAAGAACAAGGGGCGCATGAAGCGCCCCTTTTTATGGGTCTTGTGCTCTTAATGAGCTTCGCTCTGATCGGCGATCTGCACACGCTTGGCATAGCGCTGCGCCAGTACGGCGCAGACCATGAGCTGGATCTGATGGAACAGCATCAGCGGCAGCACGATTGCACCCACGGAGGCGGCGGGAAAGAGCACATTGGCCATGGGAATACCACTGACCATGCTTTTCTTGGAGCCGCAGAACACGAGAGTGATCTCGTCCTCCTTGCTGAAGCCCAGGCGGCGTGCACCCCAGGTGGTGATGAAGAGCACGACGGCCAGCAAAATGCAGCACAACACGATCAAGCCCAGCAGCGAGGGCATGGGTGTCTGCTTCCACAGGCCGCTGATGACGGCCGCGCTGAAGGCGGCATAGACCACAAACAGAATGGAGCCCTGGTCCACCAGCTTGATGATGGAGGCACGACGCTGCAAAAAGCCGCCGATCACAGGGCGCATCAGATGACCGATGACAAAGGGCAGCAGCAGCGTCATGGCAATCTTGCCAATGGCATGCAAGGCGTCGCCGCCTTCCGCATTCTTGTGCAGGATCAGGCTCACCAGGATCGGCGTGACCAGAATGCCCAGCAGGGTAGAGGCGGACGCGCTGCACACGGCGGCGGGCACATTGCCGCGCGCCATGGAGGTGAAGGCAATCGCCGATTGCACCGTGGCGGGCAGGGTGCAAAGAAACAGCACACCGATATACATCTCGGTGGTGACCATGGGCGAAAGCACCGGGCGCAGTGCCAGTCCCAGAACGGGGAACAGCACAAAGGTGGCGATGAAGATCCAGATATGCAGGCGCCAGTGACCTATGCCAGCCAGGATGGCCTGGCGCGATAGCTTGGCGCCGTGCAGAAAAAACAGCAGGCTGACGATGCCGGTGGTGGTCAGTTCCACATATTTGGCGACTTGGCCCGAGGCGGGCAGAAAGCTGGCGAGGACGACGGTGGCAATCAGTGCCAGCGTGAAGTTATCGGGGACAAAGCGGGGGCGAGACATATTCTTGAACTGAAGCCATCCATGCAAAGCACCGGGCCGGTGCGCGATGGCTGCGTATTGGACACGCAATCCATTTAAAAGAGAAATGGATTTATTCGATAGACCTATAATTTTTTGATATGAATATAAGTCTGCGTCAACTGCGTGCCTTTGTGGCAGTAGCCCAAAGCAGCAGTTTCAGTCGTGCTGCCGATGCCCTGGCATTGACCCAGCCTGCCGTCAGCCGCAATGTGACGGATCTGGAGCAGGCCTTGGGCTTGCTGCTGCTGCATCGAACCACGCGTGAGGTGGAACTGACCGAGGCCGGCCGTCTGCTGCTGGGCAATCTCTCGCGCGTGCTTGAGGATCTCGATGCCTGCCTGCTCGAAGTGCAAGGCCTGGCGACTCAGCGCAAGGGCCGCGTGAAGGTGGCCAGCAGTCCCACGCTTTCCGCCAACCTGTTGCCGCAATGCATTGCGCGTGGCAGACAACTGTCACCGGGCGTCAATATCCAGTTGCTCGATCGTATTCAAAGCGATGTGCTGCTCAGCGTGCGCAGTGGGGAGGTGGATTTTGGGGTGGTGATCGACCCATCCGAGAAACAGGACCTGAATGCACAGACCATCCTGACCGAGCCTTTTTGTCTGATCTGCCTTTCCTCGCATGGCCTGGCGCGTGAGAAAGAGGTGCACTGGGCACAGTTGGCTGGTGAATCGTTGGTGCTGCTCGATCATGCATCAGGCAGCCGACGCCTGATCGATGCCGCACTGCAGGCGCATGGCGCGACTGCATCGGTGGTGCAGGAGGTGGGGCATACGGCCACCATCTACAGCATGGTGCAGCAAGGTCTGGGTTTGAGCGTGGTGCCGCGTCTCGCCGTTCCCTCGGCCTGGGCAGCTCGGACTGCTACGACTGCGGCAGCTGGCAGTGCCGCTTTGGTCAGCCGTCCCCTGGTGCCCAAGGTGCAGCGCAGCATCATGCTGGTCAAGCGCCAGCAGCGCGAGCTATCGCCCGTCGCGCACCTGGTCTGGGACCTGATTGCAGCGGAGGCAGTCGGCCTGCTGGGCGAATAGCGGCTCAGGGCCTGAGCACGATGCGTGAATCAATCACCAGCCCTTGGGGCTGCGGCGCGACATATACCGGCTGGGGCGGGGCTGCATAAACCGGTTGTGGCGCATAGTAGGCATCTGGACGGTTTCTGCACTTGCGCTTTTCCTTGTACTCGCCATTGCTCTTCCACTTGCGCTCCACTTTGCAGTGGCCGTCCCAGTACTCTTCCTTGTGCTCGCGCTTGTGGTGGTGATGGCGGTCATGTGCCTGGCTGCTCAGTGGCGTGGCAATCAGCACCACAGGCAGGCAGATGGAAACAAGAGCAAGGATTTTCTTCATTGTGGGTGGGGCAGTCCATGGTCCGAGCCATGGCTGCATCGGTTTCAAAACGCTGCGAGCATAAGCGCAATGCACCGAAGAGACTGTATCAATTCATGAGCGAGACTTGTGATGTGGTTGTGCGCCGGACGTGCGTGAGGTGCTGGTTCTTATAAGAAAGAGAGCTGCTTGCGCTTGAAATACATTCGCTTCGAGATGATTTCTATCTGAAATTAAGTAAATTCAGGCGAAACAAGCTATTCAAAAGATAGCTTTTCAATGGATGTCTGTTTTGACCTGGACCCTGGTAGACGCAGCTACTTGAACGCCATGGCTTCTGGGATCGGGCATTGACATCGCAAACCGATACCGCGGTTAGCTGCGCCTCGCTAGGCCGCTCAGGGTTGGATCGGATCGCCGGCTTCCGCTCGAGGCACGTTTGCGCCTGAAGAAACCTTGAACATGCTGGGTTGCAGGCCTGGGGCTGTGTCGGAGTTTCTTTGGGCAGGAATGACCGCTGCGGCCTCGGTGGCAGCGACCGAACCGTTGCTTCATGTTCGGCCTCGTCTGCTGCTCTGTCCCATGTCGTTTCACGAGATGGTGGAAAATCCGTCCGACCCTGTCCAATCTAAGCAGGGAAGCTGCAGGCAATGCAAAAGTGCTGTTCTTGCCAGGTTGACGTTGAGAGGAGTGTCGAGGTGTGGTGTCGAAAGAAGAAGAGGGAGGCCAGCGTCACCAGTCGTGATGGCGGGTGCAAAGTTCTGGCTGCCAAGCGCGATGCACAGCTGGCGACCAGTCTGTTGTTGGTAATCTGGGTCTCTGTACTGGTAGCCACCAGCTGGCAAATCTGGTCGGCGCATCAACGCACTCTGAGCGAGATTGATACCAACAATCGCAATCTTGCACAGACGCTGAACACCTATGCCGAGGGGGTCTTCACCCAGAGCTCCATGCTGCTGCTCGGCATGCTTGAGCGCCTGGAGGTGGAGGGCACCACGCCTGGGCATCTTGTGCGCATGCAGCAACTGGTCGGTCGCCAGGAACATCTGCTTTCCCAGCTCAATGAATTGCTCGTCCTCGATGCGAGCGGTAAATGGCTCATGTCGTCGAGAGGAGGATTTCTCGAGGGAACCAGCAGCGCTGACCGTCGCTTTTTTTCATACCACCGCGATAACCCGTCGCACGAGGTCTTCATCGGTGCACCCATACGTAGCCGTTCTACGGGGGAATGGGTGCTTACCATCAGCCGGCGATTTGAGAACCAAGAGGGCGACTTTGCCGGGGTCATTGTTGTCGTGCTGGGGATAGAGAACTTTCTGCACTTGTTCGGCAAGATCGATGTCGGCGAGCAAGGGTCTATTGGATTCGCAACGACCAGCGGACAGTTGCTGGTGCGTTATCCATTTCGTGAACAGGATCTGGGGCGTGACTTCTCTCGTTCCCCTAACTTTCTGCGCTATTACTCAAACCTGAAATCCGGCACGGCGTCGTTTGAGTCCGGCATAGATGGAACGGAAAGGCTATATGCCTTCAGGAGCAATGATCGTTATCCAGTTTTCACGGTGGTTGCCCGGGGGCGGTATGAGGCACTGCAAGCCTGGCGAAGCCAGGCGCTGCTGACGACAGGTGTGGTGCTAGGACTGCTGGCAGTTGTCACACTGATAGGCTGGCGCCTGATCCTGCTCATCCGACAGCGTGCGCAGGCCGAGACATCCTTGATGGCAGTGCGTGAGAAGTTACTGGATGCCAACCTCGAACTGGAGCGGCTGGCCACTCAGGATTCATTGACAGGGCTGGCGAACCGGCGACGCTTCGATGAGGTACTGCAACTGGAGGTCCGGCGTGCCGCGCGTGACGGGACGGTGCTCTCGCTTTTGCTCATCGATCTGGATCATTTCAAGGGCTTCAATGACCGCTATGGTCATGTCGCCGGTGACGAATGCCTGAAAGCGGTGTCGCGGCAGCTGGAGCTGTCGGCCAAGCGTTCAGGGGATCTGGCAGCACGTTACGGCGGGGAGGAACTTGCCATCATTCTTCCCAATACCGCGCTTGAGGGGGCCATGCGCGTTGCCGAGGAGTTGCTGAAGTGCATACGGGGACTCGATATTGCCCATGAGTCCAGCCAATTCGGCCATGTCACTGTGAGCATAGGAGCGGCAAGCATGCAGGGCAGGCATGGACTGACGAGTCCGCTGGATCTGGTTGAAGCGGCCGATCAAGCTCTGTATCGGGCCAAGGCGGCTGGGCGCAATCGTGTCGAGTGCTGAACTGTCGGAGCTGGTCTCTCGGATCCTTAGACGACATTCAGACAAACTGAGGGCGCGAGCCGTCATTTCAAATCCCTAGTCTTGCCAAAGGGGAGCGCTGCCTGGAGGTATTTGTCGAGCCATGGTCAGGAGGTCGGCGCAGGACACAGCAAAAGCACCGGAGCCGGCTAGCGTATTCCTGCGAATATCTGGCCTGAGCACTGGTGCCCGCGAAGGCAGGCAGGTTGGCCTATCGCATGATTCACGACAGGGCTTCATGTAGATGCTTGTTGATGCTGACTCGGAGGGTTATGACCTGCATCGACGCCAGCGCTACGCGCTGGACGGTCGCAGATCTACAAGGAAGTTCAACACTTGCTGCGAGGGGTCGGCGCTGGGGCGAGGTCGGCAATGGCAACGCCACCGATGACTGGTGGCAGACTTTGTGCATGCCTGATTCCAGGCTGGTCAGGCTGGATGTGCAGGCTGTGGGAATCTCAAGCAAATGGCGTGAGAGTGCCTCAGCGATCCATATCGACACGCGCTGAAGGCAGTGCGAGCATCGAAGAGCCAGAACTGGCCGCTGCGATCTGCATCTGGAGCAGGCAGAGCTTGCAATTGAGCTGCAGGCCGGGTGCTTGCGCGGCCCCGTGATCCTGCAGCTGATGCAAGCATGTCAGAACTGGTGGCCGTAGCGCACCATATCAACCACCGAGGCTTAGTGGCGGCGCTGCTGCGGCGCAGGGTTGCTGTTGTTGGAACGCTCGATATGACGGAAGGTCAGGCGACCCTTGTTCAGATCATAGGGAGACATCTCCAGCGTTACCTTGTCGCCTGCCAGCACGCGAATACGGTGCTTGCGCATCTTGCCGCCGGAGTAGGCAATCAGCTGGTGGCCGTTGTCCAGCGTCACACGAAAACGGGCGTCCGGCAAAACCTCGTCCACTCTGCCTTGCATTTCAATCAATTCTTCTTTGGCCAAAATATTTCCTTTCTACAAAGAGGTCAGTTCAACTGGTTGTCCAGCACCATGCTGCGCCCCTCGGCGAGGGCATATTTGCTGGCCATATCCGGGGTGTCGAACTGGCGGATAAACCTGAAAATCCGGTCATAGGTTCCGCGTCGGATGGAAACCGCTGCAGCAACCTTGCCGGAGTGAGTCATTTGGGTGAGGGCAGTCACAATGTAGTTGCCGACACGCTCTGTGATTTGTTCTGTGTGCATATCGAGTCAACGGGCGGCACAAACCCAGGGCAGGGCATGCCGACCAATGAAAAATGAAGGAGTCCAGCTCTGATGAGCCGGGATCAAATAAGCCAGCCGCTTGCGGGTGGCTTAAGCTTCTTGCCATGGAGTGCTATGACTGTATGGAGCCAAGCGTGGGCAACGTGAGAACTGCCTGAGAAATACTGCGTAGGGCAAGTGCCACGCAGCAATCCGAAGATTATAAAGCATTGTTCTTTTATGCGCAAATCGTGATGAAACCGAGGCGCAGCAAAATAAAAAGCCCCAGGCTCTTGCGAACCTGGGGCTTTTATTCTGGTGCCGGAGACATGAATCGAACACGCGACCTTCTCATTACGAACTCTGGCGCGAAGTATCGTCGATTGATGCTCACTACTGTCTTCACTCGAGACAAACCAATTTTAGCATCCCGCATTGATGCCGAATAGTGCCGAAATTTTTCCTCAACTGTGACATAGCTGTGACACGGAGGGCTTGCGTCTAGGCCCTGTTTTGGCACGATTCAGACCACCTGATACGGCTATAGATTTTCAACTTGGGAGGGCACGATGAGCGCAGTGCAAGCAGACAAAGAGCCAGTGGGGCCGAAGTCATCCAGGCAATGGGCTTGGGAATTTCTTAGACGCAACCCTGCATACAGAGATGCGTATGCGCAGTGGATGGCGCTTCCGGAGGCTGTTCGTAACTTGAACATCAACGCACAGGACCTTTGCCGATCACTGTCCGACGAAATTCCTATGTCCTTTTTTGTGGTTGAAGAGCAGCAGCAGCTTGATGACACGTGGCATGAGAAGCTGAGTGGCAAGAGTAAGGCAGAGGATTTCGCGGCTGTTAGTCCATTTCATCCAAAGAAAGGGGTGGAGCCCTTGCCTGGGGAGAATTTAAAGGAATGGCATAAGCGCACTCTAGAGATAAGAAAAGAGGTGGGATTCACAATTTGCCATTCTTCATCTATCTTGCCGAGAGAAAGATTTGGCTTGAAAAAGTGGATTGATCCAGAGGTCTCACCACTTCCTGAGTCAGATACTGATATTTTTGAAGAACTAGAATTTGAGGTGTATGCAGAATTTTTAAAGTCAGAGCACTTTCGCAATAAGCCATGTTCTATATCTGTGGGGGATATAGAGAGAACTGAAGTTGTTCTGAAAATAGATGTAATGCAGCCAATGCATTATCTTAAGGAGCAATTGGAGAAGATTGTAAAAGAGCAAAGAGCTTTTGTCTTGGAGATAATGGAGCTGAAGCCCGACTATTTTTCAAGAGAAAAAGGAGGGGTTTATTTTGAGTACAAAGGGAAAGGTAGCATAAATAAAGGAGGTGTATATAAAGAGTATTTGAAAATTCTTGATAGAATTTTGATGGGGGAGAGTAAAAAGGATATTATATCTATTGAGCCTGGTTTTGCTCGATCTAGAAGTGATGATAATTATGTTGAAACCATGGAGAAAAGATATGATGAAGCGCTCATTATTCGGGATGCAGATTATCGGAAAATGGCATATTTCGATGACTATCGAGGCGAACTCAGGAAGATGAAAAAATCTCAAAAAAAGGATTAATTTTTAATAAGACCAATTTTCATGTCGAACGGGTAGATTATTAAGTTCTTCCCTGAAATATTCCCACTTTGGCATAAATAAATTCATTACTGAAATAAAGCGTGCATTGTGACTAGGTTCAATTAAATGAGCTAGCTCGTGCACGATGATGTATTCCAGACATTCGGGCGGCTTTTTTGCTAGATCGGTGTTCAGCCGAATGGCGCGGCTGTCGGGGTTGCAGCTTCCCCACTTGGTTTTCATGCGCTGCACAAAAACCTTGGAGGCTTTCACGTTCATCAATGCTTCCCACTTTTGCAGCAGCGGTGGCAATGCCGTCTTGACCTGTTCGCGATACCATGCATCCAGCAGTTCCTCGCGGCGTTCCGTGCTGGTGCTTGGGCGAACACCAAGCACGATTCGTTTGTGCTGGAGGTCAATGGCGGGCGTGGCATCGCGTTCGATCACGGTCAGCAGATACCGCTTGCCCCACAGATAGTGGCTCTCGCGGTCTATGTAATCGCGCGGGGCTTCGCGTTTCTGTGCGCGCACTTTGCGCTGCTGGCTTTTGATCCATGGCAGCTTGGAAATCGCAAACACCCGGATCGTGTCCAATGCCATGTGCTCGGGCGCAGAAATCCGTATGCGACCGGCGGGTGGGTACACGCTCAAGTGCACATGCTTGATGCGCTTTCTGATCACCTCGGCAGCGATGCCGCCCAGATCAATGCTCTCTGGCATCAATATTCCTGCTGCGCGTTGATGACGAGAAACAGGCGCTCTACTTCGTCCACGTCTTTGAGTGTGTCATACAGCGCACGTTTAATCACTAACTCCTTGGCCTGTACGCCTCTCCAGCCATCTGGACGGGCCAGCCGCACCGATTTGTCGATTTTGAGCGCCAGGGACACAGCAGGGTCTTCATCGCTGTATGCGGGGCCGTAAGGTGCATCCGCCTCTGCTACTTTCACTGCATGCAGCACCGGCGAGTTCTGTAGGTTGTTGAAAATGGCGCGCTTGCCGGGTGAGTCGAGCTTGCCTGATGTGGGGTCTGCTGGACCTGTCTGTACCTTGGTAGCAATGTCTGCAATGCGCTTCAAATACTCTTCGTACTCGATGGCGCGCTCCTTGCGCAGCGTGATGATTTCATTGAGCAGGGCAGACATTTTTTCAAAGTAGGCCGGGTCGGTCAGGCTGTCTTTGATGATCTTGCTGCGAACGTTGTTTTCAATTGTCTCGGCAATAGCTTGCTGGTTGCCCTGCATGTCGGCCAGCTTGTTGGCAATCGCATCCGCAATGCCTGTCTTCACGATCAAGTCCAGCAATCCAATGCCGTCAAATGGCGAAATCTTGCGTGGCTCACTGGCTTCGATATAGGTGTCTATCAAGTGCCGCATGTCTGCCTCAAAAGGCTTGAGGTCCAAGGTCTCGCCGCTGGCCTTGCGGATGATCTCGCGGATGGCAAGGTACCGATCCAGCTTGGTCTTGATGGACTTGGCGTCTTGTTCGCTGTACCCGGCTGCAGCCATTTCATCGGCCACATTGGCATAGGCACGCAGCAGCGCAACCACACCCTTGTAGAAAGCTACGCGCTGTGGTTCGTGGGTTTTCAGGTCGTCGGCAATCTCGGTATTGCCGCAGAAGTAGTGAATGTGCTCCAGCTCACCCTTGGGCGGCTGTACTGGCTCGCACAGCAAGAACAAGGCTTCCAGCGCAGCATCCAGCCGTTCCCGGCCCAACGTCAGCCGATCCTGCAGCATCACTTCGGGGTCGGCACCGCCTGCACTGTGGTCGATCTCCGAGGTGTACACCGCAATGGCTTTCTCCACCTTTTTGAACAAGTCCTTGTAATCGACGATGTAGCCAAAGTCCTTGTCATCGCCGTCCAGTCGGTTGGTACGGCAAATTGCCTGGAACAGACCATGGTCCTGCATGGACTTGTCGATGTACAGGTAAGAGCAGGGCGGCGCATCAAAGCCGGTCAGCAGCTTGTCCACAACGACAAGCAGGCGCATGTTGGCAGGTTCCTTGATGAATAGGGCCTTGGCTTGGTCTTCGTAGGTTTCTGTTTTGGACTTGCCCGGCTTGGGCTGCACATTGCTCAGCAGTTCGGTATAGGTGTTGTAGATGAACTGCTTGTCGGTCTCTGTACCGGCGCCAATCTCTTCCAGCGTCACATCCTTGGCCTGCGGGTTGTATGAGGTGATGACCGCGCATCGGCCCTTGAACAGCGTCTTCTGGAACAGCGTGAAGTATTTGCAGGCCTCGTAGATGCTCGATGCCACCAGAATGGCATTGCCCCGCTCGCTGGACAGGCGCGGTTTGACGCTGAAGTCAAAAATAATGTCCGCCACCACCCGGTCCATGCGGGCTTTGGAGCTGAGCACGTTCTGCATCGTGCCCCATTGCTTTTTCAGCTCTTCTTTTTGCCAGTCGTTCAGCGCCTTGGTTTTGGCGTCAAACCACTGGTCGATCTTGTCTTGTGAGCCCAGCTTTTGGTCAATGTCGCGGGCCTCGTACACTAGGTCCAGCACCACGCCATCTTCCACGGCTTCGCTGAATTTATAGGTGTGGATATAGCCGCCAAACACTTCCAAGCTGCTGGCCTTGTCTTTCTTGAGTAGAGGCGTGCCAGTGAAGCCGATGAACACCGCATTGGGCATCAGCGCCTTCATCACGCGGTTGAGCTTGCCGCCCTGTGTGCGGTGGCATTCGTCCACAAACACAAACACCTCGCCCACTGTGGGGCTGGGCTGCGCCTGCAGGTCTTTGATGAAGGCGTCAAAGTCCACATCGGCATTTTTGGCGGTCGCGCCAAACTTGTGCACCAGCGAGCACAGCAGCCGGGGCGTAGCCTGGCCAAGTTGGCTCATCAAGTCGCGGCCACTGCTGGTGCGGCAGATGGTTTCACCGGCATCGGTAAACACCCGCTCGATCTGTTTGTCCAGTTCATCGCGGTCGGTGATGATGGCCACCCGCGCCTGCGGCTTGTTCTCCAGAATCCACTTGGCCAGCAGCACCATCAAAATGCTTTTGCCAGCCCCCTGCGTATGCCAGATGATGCCGCCCTGGCGCTGGTGCACATGCTCTTGCGCGGCCTTGATGCCGAAATACTGGTGCACGCGGGGCAGCTTCTTCACACCGCCGTCGAACAGTACAAAGTCGTGCATCAACTCGATGAGGCGGGCCTTGCTGCACATCCTCAGCAGGTACTTGTCCAGCTTGTAGCGGCTGTTGTCGGCCTCGTCTTCCTTCCAGGTCAGGAAGAATTTCTCCGGCGTGCCAATGGTGCCGTACTGCATGCCTTCGGAATCGTTACCCGCCATCACCAACTGCACGGTGCTGAAGAACCAGGCGTTGAATTCCGGCTGCTGGTTTGACAGGCTTTGCCTGATGCCATCGCCAATGCTGACCCGGCTGTTTTTGAGCTCCAGCACACCGATGGCGATGCCGTTGATATACAGCACCACATCGGGTCGCCGCTGTTGCTTGCCCTTGAGCGTAACTTCTTCGGCAATCGCAAAGTGATTGCTGGCGGGTGCTTTCCAGTTGATCAGGTGCACGGTTTCCGTCACCTTGCCCGCTTCGGTCTTCACCGGCACGCCATAGCGCAGCAACTGGTATACGGCCTGGTTGTTGCCGTACAGGCTGCGGTCGGGGTGATTGGCTTCGGTGCGCAGCTTGTACAGCGCCGTGCTGATCTGGGCTGGGCTGTAGCCAGCGCTGGTCAGATACTCGGTCAGCAAGCCTTCTTCGATGTTGCTGTTGCCCGCGCGGTCGGTCCAGTCGCCCAGGTAGCTGTACCCCAGTTCGTCACAAAACAGCTTGACCACGCGGTTTTGCGTGGCGCGCTCAGGCTTGCCAATATCGCTCATATGGATGTTTTCTCCCTCTCCGCCAGATCAACCCGGTACACTGTACAGATAGCCACATACTGTGACCATGCTCAAACACAACACCTCTGCCAAGAAGCCTGCCAAGCCCAGCCCACAAGCCGTGCGCCGCGCCGTGGCCAGTTCCACTGCGCTGGAAACAGGGCTGACCGTGCAACAGCTGGAGCAGAAGCTGCAAAATCGCAGTCAGCACCGTTTTGCGCACATCAAGCTAGCGGCCTGACTCAAGTCGCGCCACCGCTCAGCGCTTGCTCCACGAGCCGTTTCATCGGCGCGTAGTTTCCTAGAAAACCTTGGTGAATCGCCCGAATGTAGGCGGGCTTGTCGGTATTCCACGTGCTGTAGTCCAGTGGCAGCCTGCCTGATTGCACGGCCATTACGTCCGCCAGCAGGCGTGACAAGCGCCCGTTCCCCTCGCGAAACGGGTGAATCAAAATAAATTCCACGTGCGTGATGGCAATAGCGTCCACCAGCGCATCAGTGTCCATGTCGTGGCAAGGTGTCCAGCGGGCTAGACAAGACCGCTCGAAATCAGCCAACAAGCGGGGAATCTGCGCGGAAGCCGCAAACATAAAACCGTCCTTGCCCATGTTGACCGAGCGCTCCTGACCCGCCCATTCAAAGACATTGCCCAACCAGCGGCGGTGCCAGGTCTTCAAATCCTCCGCTGTCAAAACCCGATTGGGCAGGTGTTTGACCAGCACCTCCTCATACAACCGCTGCAGCAGCTCCAGCTCCAAGTCATCCATGTCTTCCACAGACTGAATGCCCAGCTTGTTGGCCAGTACCAGGTCATTCGAGCCTGGCTGGAACTCACCCTGGGTGCCATGAACGGCGTAGCGGTCTGTCATGGAGCCCTGTGTGCGCGGAATTGCTTGGAGCCCAGAGCCACGGGAATGGGCTTGGCGATGTGGCGAAGCACCCGCACCGTGCCATTGGCAGCTATCTCCACCAAGTGACCATCGCGGGCCTCCAGCACCTTGCCGCTGGTGGTGAGCGCCTGTCGGCGTGCCTGCCGCACAGCGATTTGCGCCAGCGAGGGGATGCGGGCTTCCATGTTCTGCATGGATGCTTCGCTCATGGTGGATGGGGGCGTCATGGGGGGATACAGAAGATATGTAGTCAAAATAGCCTCTAGCGCTTATCCATCAAGCGCAAGAAGCTACGCGATTTATAGTAAACGAATCCTGCCGGTCAGCAGCTCCTGCATCATGCCTTGCTTGATCTGGCGGGCTTTGGCGAGGCGGGACTCCAGGGCTTCGAGTTCGGTGTCCATATCACTGAGGACCGCGGCGATAGCGGTTTGCTCCGATTTTGGGGGAAGCTGAAATTCAATCTTCTTCAGTTCTGGAAGAGAAATTCCCTTCACTGTACTTCCACTCCCTAGACCATCAATTGTTTGACTGTGGTATTGGAACCAAAAAAATAAGTAGCGCACATCTAAAGTGGATTTGTGAAAGAGTGCTTTAAGGTCTTGGTTGATGGCAACATCCACTTCATATATGACAGCTTTCCCAAGAGCCATTCGTGTGGAAGTGATGAGAGTCCCTTTGGCAATCAAATTTGACGCACTGCTATTTAATCCTATTTTCGTAATTGACTCTTGTGTTTCACGTGAGTTAAAGGTGGCGAAGTCCTTAACGGTCACCCAAGGTATTTCCCCGCCCCAATAGCCAGAATTTGTACGGCTGGGCGTTCCGCCTCCAACGAACTTCTCAACTACATCACCCAGCTGCTTAACCTCCCACTCCCCACTAAACCCCGGCAGCCTCCGCTTGCCGGTAAGTAATTCCTGCATGGCACCTTGTTTGATTTGGCGCTTTTTGGTGATGAGTTGATCCAGGGATTCGATGAGGGCATCGGCATCGCTCAAAGCTTCGGCAATGGATTCTTGTTCGACTTGGGTCGGCGGAAGTGAGAGTGGATAAGCCTTTAATTCTTTAAGGTCAACGCCGGTTTGCCCAGATGAGCGCTGTGAAAGTTTGTCTATGAATGTGAATAAAGAATCTTGCTTTAAAAAATAGTAGGCATATTCTTTGTTTATCTGGCTTTCCGGTATTGCTTTAATCAGTGCTACGTTATATGCGCCCGAAATTCCTTTTAATATCTGAAAGACTGGAGGCCCATAGCGGCCAATCATAATATCGCTCTCATCACAAAACCTACGTACTAGCTTTGAGGGTACATAGGTTTCGTACTTGTTCGATTTGTAATCTCGTATTTGGATAAGCCTTGTGTATCCAGGAATCCATGATTGCTTGAAGTGACTTTTGTCAGGCTGTGATCCACCTTCAAATTTAATCAAATCGCCAACGGTGCAATCAAGCCAGTCTGCTGGAACGATGCCTGCTTCGGTACGCTTGTATCCCGTCTTCAGTTCCATACGAACCCCATCTTCGCCAGATGCTGGTTCACCTTGGCTTCTAGTTTCGCCACGTGACTGGCCATCTGCGGCATGGGCGTGTCGTAGCGGTCCGCCAGTTCCTTGACCCGCTGTGTCAGTGCCTGGCTGATGCGATCCATTTCGCCGTGGATCGCAGTACGCAGCGCAGCCAGCCATTTGTCATCTACCACCAGCGTCTGAGTATCTGCTTGGCTGAGCTTGGGGTATTGGGCCAGTGCCTTGGCGTCCAGCGCGGCCTCGGCATCTCTGAGCTGTTTTTTCAGGTCGGCCTCTTGCTTGGCAAGCTTGAGCCAGTGGTTCAGTACCTCGGCTTCTTCCTTGGCATCCGCGTCGCCCTTGATCTCGCGCAGCCGGTCGGTCACGCCGGCCTTGTTGATCTTGTCAAAGCCGGAGAACGCTGCATCGTCACCACTGTGTTCTTCTTCCAGCTCGGTGAGTTGGGTGGTGATGCTTTCGAGGTTGGCCGCCAATTCATCAATGGCGGCTTGATCCTGGGCAAAGTAGCGTGCCACGATCAGCGGCTTGGGCACCAGGTCGCATGCCCAGCCCTTGTCCGTGGTTTTGGTGACTTTGCCGTCTTTGTTTTTCTTGACTTCAATGATGCGGTAGGTTTCTGCCTTCCAGCCATCGGCGGCAATCAGATAGGCATCGTCCTGCATCGTGGTGGCCCAGTAGTCCATCAGGTGCTGGTACACGGCGTATTCGTCGATCAGCGGCTGGCCGGTGTAATGGGCCAGCAGGTTTTCGGACAGCTCGGCAATCAATTGCTTGGGGTGAAAACCTGGCTGCAGTGCCTTGAGTGTGGGCGTAGTGCGTGTCTGCCAGTCGGCAAACAAGGTGTTCATGCGCTGCACAAAGGCTGTGAACTCGGCATGTGCGTGGATCGTGGTCTTGATCGTGGTCTTATCCACTGCCAGAGACAGGTAGCCGGGCCGCAGCGTGCTGAACAGTGACTGGCGTAGTGTTGGGCACACAGCCCAGTAGGGCTTGAGCGCAGGACTATCTATGTCTGCAACCGGAATGCCGCCTTGCAGATGCCCGGCAATGTCTTGCAGGTCTTCGGCCACGCTGCTGTCGATATAGCGCGGCAGGTTGAGATTGAAGTCGTTTTTCTCGATTTCTTCCAGGCTCACCATGCGTGCAAGTTTGGGCACGTCGGTTTGCTTGGTGAACACATCCACGATTTTGTGAAGGTCTTGCTCGCGCAGCCGGTTTTTGGGGCCGTCTTTCATGTAGCCGCTGCTGGCGTCCAGCATGAAGATGCCTTTGCGCGCCTGTGCGTTTTGCTTGTCGATGACGATGATGCAAGCCGGAATGCCGGTGCCATAGAACAGGTTGGCGGGCAGGCCGATGATGCCTTTGATGTAGCCATGGCGGATCAGGTTCTTGCGAATGTCGGCTTCGGCATTGCCACGGAATAGCACGCCGTGCGGCAAGATGCACGCGGCTTGGCCGGTGCTCTTGAGTGAGCGGATGATATGCAGCAGATAGGCAAAGTCACCCTGTTTGGCGGGTGGCACGCCAAAGGTGTCAAACCGGCCATAGGGGTCGTGAAGAGGGTCGATGCCGGTGCTCCAGCGCTTGTCGGAAAAGGGCGGATTGGCCACTACATAGTCAAAGGTCTTGAGCACGTCTTGCCCGCCCATGCTGACCTTGAACTTCGGGTCCGCCAACGTGTTGCCCTGGTGGATTTCTGCCGTGGGGTTGTCGTGCAAGATCATGTTCATGCGCGCCAAGCCGCTGGTGGCTGAGTCTTTCTCCTGGCCGTAGAGCGTGACCTTGGCTGAGGCTTCATCGCCCACCTTCAATAGCAGTGAGCCCGATCCGCAGGTGGGGTCGTACACCGTCGTAGCGCTAGTGGTGTGCGCGCCCCCAATGCCAATGATCTTGGCCATGACGCGGCTAACTTCGGCTGGGGTGTAGAACTGCCCCTTGCTCTTGCCACTTTCAGTGGCGAAGTGGCGCATCAGATACTCATAAGCATCTCCCAGAATGTCGTCGCCATCGGCACGGTTCTTGGAGAAGTCCAGCGCCGGGTTTTCAAACGTGGCGATCAGGTTGGTGAGCCGATCCACCATCTCTTTGCCAGTGCCGAGCTTGGTGGCGTCATTGAAGTCCGGCATGTCGGCCAGCTTGTTGGCTGCAGCCAGCGGGCCCACGATGCGCTTGTTGATCTGGTCTCCAATGTCGGTGCTGCCCTTGAGCGCCACCATGTCGGCAAAGCTGGCACCAGCAGGGATGGTGATGGGCGCGAAGGGCTGCCCGGCGTACTTGTCGCTGACGTATTTGATGAACAGCAGCACCAGCACGTAATCCTTGTACTGGCTGGCATCCATGCCGCCGCGCAGTTCGTCACACGATGCCCAGAGGGACGAATAGAGCTCAGATTTCTTGATAGCCATGGGTGGTCGCTTATTTCCTTAACCAGCGATTGTGACCCACTTCAGCAGCCCTTCCTGTGGGTCTGCGTGGCGCTCGGGCCGGTTGGCGTTGGGTAGACCGCTGGTAGACCAGCAACATTTGAATTCCGAAATCTTTAAATGAAATTCCATGTGTTATGAGTGGCTATTTGGGTTGATTTTCTGAAATTTTCCTAAGTCATTGAATTTAAATAAAAAAATCCGGGAAATTATAGTTTTTTATGCTTTCCCGGCTTGGCTGATTGCTCGAAATATATTTGCCATCAATGCGCAGCGATGCACATTCATCAAATAAGGAGAGTGAAGGTGATTGAGGAAAAAGTTGAAGTGAAAATTTCAAAGCAGGATTACGAATCCTTTATGAAGAGCTGGTTGACTGTTTATCAGCTGAGTCAAAAATTTCCAGCGTTCTCTGAAAATTCAATTCGTGCTCTTATCTACGCATCCAAACCTCGCTTGCGTGCTAAGTCAAAAAATGGTGAGGAATATGTTCCTGGCAATGGTTTGGCGCATGCAATCCGTAAAGTGGGGCGTCGTGTGTTAATTGATGAGTGTGCCTTCGCTGAATGGATTAACTCTCAATCTGCAAGCTGATTGAGTGTAAATAAAAAATGATTTTTGGTTTCTGCATCATCTTTGAATTAAGAGTGCATATTTAGAAGGCAAAAATCATCGAGAAAATTTTACTAAAAGAGTATATGAAAAATTCCAAATATCAAGCTGATTCCGGTGAGTCGAATTATTTCCAGCCGTTTGATAAAATGAAGTTGATTTCTGCAGCAGAATTGGCAAAGCTGAATGCCAGGACGCGCAAGAAGCACTGGGGTGAACCCATCCAGTCCAATCAAATTGGCATGCTGTTCGGCCCTCGAGGGCACGGGAAAACATGGGTGGCATTGGGTATCGCTGTATCCATGAGTACTGGTGTGGATTTTTTGAATAAGAAGCCGCGCAAAGCCCGTAAGGTCATTTATATGGATGGAGAGATGGACCTCGTCACTCTCAAGAGTCGCACTATTGCATTGTGCAAAAGTCTGAAGACTAATCCACCTGATGGTTTGAAAATTTTCACCCCTGAAACGTTCACTGGTTTGTTGCCTTCAATCAATACGTTTGATGGTCAAGGAGAAATTGATGCACTGATTGGTACGGAATGGGATGTGCTCTTTATTGACAATTATTCTGCATGGAGTGGCGATGGCCGTGAAACGGCTGAAGCCTGGGCACCCATGATGCGTTGGATGTTGGGCCATAAGCGCGCAGGTCGCACGATTATCGTTATTCATCACACAGGTAAAACAGGCAAGCAGCGCGGCAGCAGCAGTCATGAGGATGCTTTGGATTGGTCTGTGGCATTGAAGCCGGCTGATGGTGTATTCAGTGACGGAGCTTTACGCTTCAATCTGGTCTGGGAAAAAAATCGCCATTTGTCTTCTGCGGATGCCAAGCCCATAGCGGTCACGATGGGCAAAGACGAAGAGGGCGGTTTGACTTGGAGCCAATCTGATGGCGTGCACAAGAACTCTCGCGCGCAGGAAGCGAAAGAGTTGATGGAGTCCGGATTGAGTCAAGCTGAGGTGGCGAAAAAGCTCGGTGTTGATCGCACCACTGTTGGCCGCTGGCTCAAGTACGCCAGCTGATGCATATGTGCATCCGCTAGCGCTTGCACTGTTGCACACCCCTGCACGCCTTCACGTTGCAGCGGCTGTGCACGGTGTCGCCAGCGAAGTAGAGCTGTGGAGACCACTATCACTATTGAATCATTTCTCTATATGGCTGCACATTTGCAGCAGTTGAATATAAAACCATGATCGACTATTTCAACATAACCATTGATGGTGATGACTTTCCTGAAATCGGAAAGAAAGTCGTGGTTCGTCAGCCTAGCGGTGTTAAAAATAAATCTTTTACCGAGGTTAAGGTAATTGCTGGTAAATATGCTCCGAATTTCAATGTGCGTTTAGAAACCAATGGTCAACGCATGCGTTTTCATGGGTCGCCTGCTCAGTGGCTGCAAGGTCATAATGGTATGGGTTCCAATGATTTCCGAGGTCTAGTTAAAAAGACTATTCATTTGGTTTTTGAAACTCTGGAGATGGATTGTCCTGCCTCAGTTTCTAAGGCGATAATTTCTGGTAACTATGCTGTAGATGAGGTGCATATTGCAGAACACTATGCAATGCCTGCAAGCTTGATCGCTAAACTGTGTGATGATATACGGCGTTATGGCACTGCTTCACTTAAAGCAACTCCGATTTCTCCCGGTGTTGGAGTGCGTTTGTGGCCTGGGTCGCGGGACCGTGAAGTCCTGATTTATGACAAGCAGAATTATTTTATGGATAAGCTCTTGCGCCACAAGCATAAGCTGCTTGGGAATATGGCTATGAATTTTGAGAGAATCGGGACAGGATTGTATTTCGATCAGATGATGGATCAATATCTTGCTCATGGCGTACGGATTGAAACCAGGCATAAACGTGATCTGAAGAATAAAAATTTATCTTTGAGTAAGGGGGTTGCCTGGAACCCAGATGTGGCTCGTACTCTCCATATAGAAACGGTCAAAGATATTCCGCTGCAAGACCTGCCTCCGCTGGATGTGCGTGAGTTGATACTGCAAAAGGCGGACTTGAAAAACCGTACGTTGATAGCTTTGTGGTTGGCTGGTCGAGACCCTAAAGCCTTTTGCGCAAGCCCTGCAACCTACTATCGCTATCGCAAGGATATTCTGGAAAAATATGGTATTAACTTGTCAGTGCCGGCTTTGATGGTAGATGGAATTTCATGGAAGTCGCTGACAGACCCCGCTAATATCAAGGAGCCACCGGAGTGGGCTCTAGAAAGTGGATTCGTTTATGAGCCTAAGCGTTGGAATGGTTTTGTTGATGCCACGCAGTATGAGCGTGCATGGTTGCATAGTGAGAATTTTTAATTATTAAATTTTTATTGTGAAAAACGCAGTCTTATGAAAATAAATTCAGTTACGTTAACCGAAACCAAATTAATAAAGTATGAATATATTTGATGGAATTGAGCTTCATGCTGGGGAGCCATGTTGGCCTACAAGCGTCTTCAGCGCTTCCCGGACTTCGTCTGTCAAGCGTATTTCTATTGAATGATGTAAACTGTAGTTCACAAAATGATCCAAGTTCTACGTACTGCGGCCTTTGACGGTTGGCTCCAGGCCCTGCGCGACAAAGTGGGCCAGCGACAGGTTTTAGCTCGACTCACTCGGCTGTCGCTCGGAAATTGGGGTGACTGCAAGCCTGTTGGAGGCGAAGTGACCGAGTTGCGCATCGACTCTGGCCCCGGCTACCGCGTGTACTGCTGGCGCGATGGAGATGTGGTTGTTGTTGCGCTTGGTGGTGGCGACAAGTCCACCCAGCAAAAAGACATTGCCAAGGCTCAGGCGATGGTCAAAGACTTGAAAGGGTAAAGCTATGAACCGTGCTACCTATGAAAAGCTGGGCATCAAGCCTTTTGATGCCGCCGAGTATCTGCAGTCCGATGAGGATTGCGCGGCCTATCTACAAGCCTGCCTGGAGCAGGCGCCAGATGATGCATCTGTGTTCGCCAAAGCTCTTGGCGACATTGCCCGCGCTCGCGGCATGATGCAGCTTGCCAAAGATACCGGCCTCACCCGTGAGGGCCTGTACAAGTCGCTTGGCGAGCAAGGCAACCCCAGCCTGTCCACCGTCATGAAGGTGATGCATGCATTGGGCCTGCAGATGCACATTGGCCCCCAGACTTCCGCTTAATTTTCTTTAGCGGTAAGTCGCATGACATGTCTAGGCAGTGCTGGCGGGGAGGCACCTAGCGTGTCGACAGGAATGCCAGCACATCCTTGATAGCTTGCTCCCTGGCCTTGTCGTTGCTCTCTATGTTGATGAACGATGCCTGTTGGCAGGTTATCAGAAAGCCGTTCCACTCATTCACGTCAGTGAAGGTCTTGCCGGAATACTTGTCATGTGCCGGGCCCCAGGAACGATCGTTGGCGCCATAGGGCATGCGCACGTCCATCGAGCACTTGTTGTAGTTGCCTTCCCGGTACTGCGCCCACTTCTGGTTGAGTCGGTCAAAAACATGCGTAGCGCCCACGTAGACCTTGTACGTGACCGGATTGCCGTTGACCGCCAGTTCATCGGCCAACTCCATGCATGGCTTGGGCAATGTCATATCGTCTTTCTCACCCAGCAACATCAGCAGCGGCGACGGCAGTTTGCTGTGCTGATCGACACGGTAGCGCATATTGCAGCCGGGATAGACCGCAATGCTGCCAGCCCACTTCACCGTAACTGGCACAACGTGCTGCTGGTAGGTAGGCCATGCAGCGTCCAGCACGGCTTGCCCACCCCGTGACCAGCCCATGTGATAGATACGCTGGCTATCGATTTGCGGATGAGTTGCCAGCAGCTTGAGGGCGTACAGCGCATCCGCCAGATTGGCAGTGGTGTTCCATGTCAGTTGCTTGGTAGCGCCCGTGACCCGCTCTTCGTTACGAGGCTTGAAGCTGTCAACAACAAAGACTGCATAGCCTGCCGCGTTGAGTGCTTTGGCCCATACATCGAAGTACAGGCTGCTGACACCTTCGCTGCCGTGAGAAAACACCACTGCCGGAACTTTGCCCAGCGCATTGGCTGGCATCAGCAGATCACCAAAGATGGGGGTATCTGCCCCTAACCGGCCACGTATTAGTGCCCAGCGATGGTCTGGTGTCTTGGAGTTGAACTCAATGCGGCCGGTTTGGCCTGCGCTGAGATCATCAAATGGCTCGGCGTGACTGCTGGCAGCTACGATACCAAGAACCGAAGCCAGCAGAGCCTGAACACATTTGCCGGACATGTTTTTGGGGAGGTGACTAAAGCTCATTGCAGTTGCCCCCAGTTCTTGGCCAGCACATATGCATCGGCTAGCCATGACTCCTCATTGGAAAATACCAGCACCATGCGGTCGTTGCCCTTGTTCCAGCCGATACGCTGGCCGCCCCAGCCGACAGCCCAAGCCGTGTTCGGCGCAATGTCGTTGTCGGTCCAAGTGAGGTAGCCGTAGCTGGCAAACAGCTTGCCGTTCTTGCGCGTGGCCGGTGTTGTGCCATTGGCGATTTGCTTGCTCATGGCTGTGCGCACGAAGTCACCAAAGCAGTCTTGCTGCTTGGATGATTCTTTGACCCACACCGCAAAGCGCATCCAGTCTTCAAGGCGCAAGCGCATGCCGGAATCTGCAAGACCGTTCTGCGCCCGATCTTGGACGTAGAGACCAGCATGCGCTGCCCCCATAGGATTGAGGACTTGCTCCTGAATCCACTGGTTCCAAGGCGTGTTCGTAGCGCGGCTGACCATGATACCCAGCGTCAGGGGGTCGGTGGACTTGTATGCAAAGACTTCGCCTGGTTTGTATGTCGAGAACACACCACGGGCAGCTTGCGTCACTGGGTCTGACGAAACCAGGTCCTCCAGGTTCAGCAGACCGACTCTCCAGTCTTGAACCTGCTCCTTGTTCCAAATGGTGCTGTCCGCATTGATCTGGGCCGTGCCGGACGACATGCGCAACAGATCATGGACTGTCGCTTCGCCAAGAGCCTTGCCCTGTAATTTCGGTATCAACTCACTGGCTTTGGTTTGCAGACTGAGCTTGCCAGCGCAAATGGCTCGACCAACTGCCATGGCTGTGACCGTCTTCCCCATCGAGAAGCCAAAAAACAATGAATTGGCATCGGCGGGCGCTTTGAATTCGGTGTGCAGCACGTTGTCACCATCAAGCAATGCAAAAGCCTTGGCCGGACGATTGGCCATCAGCGTGCGGGCTTCATTGATGACGGTTTGCTCAGCCGCTTTGGCTGATCTGACGTTCAACGCTTTAGGCTGCGGACTCGGGATGGTTTGATACCACCACTTTGGCCCTTTGGGCGTCAGTAGCCAATCGTCTGGTGCGGAAGCTCCGCCGTTACCGGCCACAGGGTTGTTCTGTGCATAACCGAACTGCACCGAGAAGGCCGACAGCACGGCGATTGCAGTGGCCGTCAGCGTGTGCATACAACGCTTTGTGTTCATGTTGCTCTCTTGTTATCTTTGCTTTTGGATAGAGGCTTGCCCACCGGCACATCCGCTGAGCCAGCGAAGACGAGTGACGTGGACAGCCTTGTTGGCTTAGTTCACTGGATTTCTGATCCAGCCTGCGATCTGATCCACCGCTTCACGCTCCATGCCGATAAAGCCATGCCAGTGCTGCGCATCGCATTCATCGCCAGTGGGGTCGGAGCCGCCATCCACCATCATCAGTTTCTTGACGGGCGCATTGCTCAGCCCCTTGAGAATCCAGGACGTTTCCACCGGCTGGCAGTGCCTGCAAGCATCCTTGGCATGGTGGTAGACCAGCACCGGCATTTGGATGGCTTTCAGGTCCTGGAGCGGCACAGCACCAGGGGTGGCATAGCGCACGATGCTGGAGGTCAGCACCAGGCCGGCGATGGCCGGATCGGGCACCTTGATCGCCATGGCCGTCGCTGACACCGTGCCCCGGCTGGTGCCAACGAGCCAGACAGGACGGTCGCTTTTTTGCTTCACGAACTCCAGCACTTTGGCGAGGTCCGTCATGTGCTCGGCCGTGACTCTGTCCGCAAAGTCCAGCTCCTTGCCGTTGGGGCGGCCAAGGATTGCCACATTGAAGCCGTTGGCTGTGAAGTACGGCGCTGAGCGCACCAAAAAATTGCTGCTAGTGGCTTTGCCGTTTTCCACCCGCCCATAGCCACCGCCACCACCGGGAAACAGTAGCACCGTGGCTTTGGCATCCGGAGTCGCTTTCCAAAACACCGTGGTGCTCACCCCTTCGCGAGTCGGAAGCTTGAATGTGGAGCCCTGGGCATGTACTGCAAATGTCGCGGCCATTAAAGCCGCACCTGCACAGAAGCTTCGCCAGAGGTGCTTGAAGGCTGGAGCAATAGGCTTGGAGATCATGTCTCACTCTCTTTCTCTATTTTTCTGAAATCATGCCCATTGCAGCACTGGCTGAGCAAGTCGGCACGGCACAAACGGGCATGATTGAGGCTTGAATGCCACTGCTGCGGATTTATGGGAGCTGCAACGGTCGCGTGTCTTGATTCAGACTCAAACTTTGCATCTTCGACATGCCCAGCTCAGACAGTCGCTCCCCTTGGCAGTGCAGGTCTGCAATGCGCTTGCCACTTTGCTCTACCAAGATGCCTTGCTCCGTGGTTGTCCGGCCATACACGACATAGCGGTAGTTGCCCTTGTCAAACGATACATAAGGCAGTGCCTGCTCAGTGGAGCCAGTGTGCGTGCCCTGTTTGAACGCGGTGCTTGCAGTCGCAGCATTCGCCGGGTAGACCATCTCTGGCGCTGCGTCCAGCGGGGCCAGTCGGTACGTCAGCTGACTACCGCTGCTGGCCATGCACAGCGATGCACGCTTTTTGCCGGTCGAGCAGGCAAACACCGGGGTCTCGTCGGCTGAACACAGCGTGGGCACTGCAGCCGTCTGGCCAGGTACAGGCTGCGCGGCTTGGATTTGCTCGTTGATCGTCGCTTGTGACTGCTGTGGTGCTGCAGCTGACGGCGCTGACTCCGAAGGTACTCCTTCGGTCTCGGCTTCCATCTCAGCCATGCTGGCAGATGGTGCGGCAGACATTTGAGCCTCGACTGACTTCTTTGCTGCTGCTTGTGCGCGCAGCATGCGGTCATAGCGATCCATGGCTATGTCATGGAAGTAGCCCATGAACGGCATGAAACCGCTCAGTGCAACTTGCAGTACACCTGTGTCTTCCGTTCGTTGCGCGGTGTACTCCACATTGCCACGGAGTTTGGTGCCCTCCAATACAGCACCTTGCCGTTCATAGATGGCCCGCATGTATTGCTCCATCTGCGGCTCAGCTTTCACAGCATCTTCCGGCAAGACGGTTGTCAGCTGTGCTGAGCACATAGCTTTTCCAGTGTCGGGATTGCTGGCGTCGGTGGTGATGTTCTCAAGGGTAACAGCGGTGTCCTTGACCGTGAACTGGACGCGCTTTTGGCGCTCCTCGCTCATGTCCTTGTGCTGCTTGTCAAACTGCTGCTGGTATATCTGTTTGACCAAGCTGACTGTCTCCGCATCCGCACAAGTTGGCGTCTTGCTGCCACATCCAGCAAGCACGGCTGCAGCCGCGCATGCGCCACTCATTAGAGTCTTTCTCATTACTTCTCTCTCCTGTTTTATGTGTTTTATACGACTCAAATCTTAAAGCATTGTGTCGTATAAGACGTTGGCTCAAAAAGCACATTGGCAGACCCTCTGTGGCCATGAAAGCCAAGGAGTCCGCCCCGTCGCAGCTGAGCACCACGCCAGTGGTGAAGCTGCCCAATGCCGTCACACAGGCACTGGGGGCCAAGCTGCGCAGCTACCGCGAGCTGGCGCAAAAGTCGCAAGAACAATTGGCGCATGACGCCGAGGTGGAGCGCTCGCGTATCTCCAAGATGGAGAACGGCCACATCAATCCATCGCTGCTCACGCTCGCCACGTTGTGCCACTGCTTGGGCATCACGCTGGCAGAGCTCTTTGATGGCGTGACGGCCACGCTGCCACCGGCATCACAAGGCGGTGAACTGCGCCGCCGCAACCAGGCGCATGCCGAAAAAATTCCAGCGCCATCCAAAGCGATCGACACCGATCACCGCGCCAAACGCTCTAAAGCATAGGCCAGTCACTGCAGCTTGCGCACGCGCACCGCTGCCAACAGTCGCACCAGCTCCGCAGTCCACGACTCCGATTCGTAATGCCAGAACACCGTCCATGGCTTGGCACCATCAGCCGCCAGATGCAGTTGCTTGGCGCGGCGACTACCAAGACCCGTGGTCGGCAATCGCAGCCGTGCATTGAATGCTTGGAAGCTCGGTTCGCCACCGCCAGGGTCCAGCAACAAGATGCGCTGCGGTTGATGCTTTGATCCAGTTGCGATGCCTTCCACGCCGACTGCCAGCGCCCAATGCCTGGTACGTTGATGCTTGACTGATGCAAAAGCCAGCGCCACCAACTCGCCACGCATCAGCCAATCCAATGCATGCCGATCTACATGCTCTGTGGCTCCGTACTTGGCCGTCAGCTTCAGTGGTAAAGCCAAGCTGTTGACTAACTCTGCCCACTCATTGGCGTAAATGCCAGCAAAGTACTTGGGGCCGAAGGCTTTCCAGACCGCAGCCGCCACTCCATGCTTGCGCTGGCTCATGTCGTGCATGGCGGAGGCCTTGGCCAAATCGAAGATCACCAAGATCATGGCCAGCACATGCGTGCCGCAAGCGCCATCAAGCATGGACTGCTGCATGAAGCAGCGCACCGGCTCTTGGCGCTGTTGCTGTACGGTCAGCACATGTCCGGTCTGCAATGCCGCATGCACGCGCTGGAAGCCGTAAGCGATTCCAGATACACGTGCCGCCATCAGTAGTCTTCCGGCAAGAGCAGCGTGGTCACGCTGCGATTGGCTTCGGTGATGATCCAGATCGTGGGCAAGCTGCTGCGCTTGTCTTGCGGCGTCTGCTGCAGTCTTTCGGCGTCCACCAGCCGGTAGACACTCATCACACGCATGCCCTGCTGGACCGACAGCTCATTGGTGGCTTTGTCTTCGGCGCAGCAGTCGCCCCAGTCGCCATGCACATGGCGTGAGATCAATGCCAGCGCACTAAAGCCGGTTTGATCCAGCAGCGCCAAAGCGCCTGGTGTGGCGACCATCTGGCCGAGAGCAAAGCGCGGGGCATTGCTCATCAACGTCATGCGGCGAGCTGCTGTGGGTTGAGAAGGATTTGCTGACATGGAATTACTCCTTGGTTGAACGTCAGACGCAAGAACTCCACGTGCGAACCACCGACACCGCTGCCCCACATGGGCGAGCACTGTCCTCCGCATGCGTGGAAACGGATAAAAAAAAGGACCTTCAAAGCGGTCCATGGAGAGATCAAGAATTCAAAGTGGCAGTGACTTCACACCACCAGTGCAGGCGTTCTACGGCAGGTGCTGCAGAGCATTTAGCAACGCGGCATCGGTCGCATGGTGTTGGCTCACAATCCGCACCACATCCGCAGACATGGGCAGCAGCGCCGCCAATGTGCAGCACAGCGATTGCGTGCCATCAGAGTACTGCCAGCTTGGCAGCTCCAGCAAGCGCAGTGTGCCCAACCGGCCATTCAACGTGGCATTGACCGCAGCCAGATCGGTGGCCCACCATGTAGCCAGCAAAGCGTGCTGTGAACGCTCTGGCAACTGCAGATACGGCCACGCACCACCGCCGTAATTCAGATAAGCGCACAGCAGATGCAGTTGCTCGACGGCTGACAAATCCAGCTGCTTGCCCAGACGCTCCAAGTTGCAAGCCACCGGGGCCACATCCAACGGCAACGGTGGACACGGCAACGCCATCAAGCGCTCGAACACCACCGCAGGCTCCATCGGCTGATCCGGGGTCACGGAGCCAAGAAACGCAGGCACTTCAAAGAAGCACGGACTTTGCGCACGTCCCAGTGCTGGCCAGTACAGCATCTCCAGCTCACTCGACACATCAACCAGCTGCTCCGCACTGAGCATGTCGGCCAGAACCGGCAAAAAGCGCTGCAGCAGCACGATGCGGTGGTGGCGGCGAAATGCCAAATTGCTCGGGTGATTCAACTCAGGAATCAGGCAATGATTCAGCGAATAATGCTCTGCGCACATAATAAAAATCAGCGATATTTACTGATACATAAATTCATCAGAAAATTTGTTTAATTAATGCATGGTGTTATTATATACAAAACACCAAAAAGTGCTGTATTTTATTAATTTCGCAACATTGTCGTAAACTAAATGTCGCGAAGTTATAAATTCAGATGCGATTCGCTGAGTAAATAAAAAAACCAGTGCATCCGCTCTCCATTCAGCGACTCACCCGCACCGCAGAAAAATTCAAGGGAATCAATCGGCAGCAACGATTTTCTGCGCCATGAAATCCTCGCTGCTGCCTATGAATCTTCAACTAGATTCTAGGTAGTGATAAGTCACAGTTATCAATAATTAAACTGGAGTTCTCATGAGTAAGAAAATTTCGGAAAAATTGTTCTTGGAAAATATTAATTTGTCTAAGTCGATGAAGCTCAAGAAAAATAAAAAGAATGTAGGCCCAAAGAATATTGAGAAATATATTAAAGAATATATCAATGCCAGTCAGGCGACCTCGACTAAGCGTGCCTATGCCTCAGACTTGCGGCATTTTCTGGCGCATGGCGGATGTGTGCCATGCTCTCCCAAGCATTTGGCCAAGTACTTGGCCGAGTCTGCGAATGACGGGCTAGCTGTAGCCACCATTGAGCGCCGTGTTGTCGCTATCCATCAAGCCCATGTAGACAGGCATCATCAGTCACCAGCACGTGCTGAAATCGTGAGACAAGTGCTGCAGGGCATACGTCGTACTCTCGGCACCAAGCAGAGGCAAGCGAAGCCATTGCTGAAAAATGAACTGTTATCTGTACTGGACGCAATCCAGGTCAGCTGCATGCCCGTAAGAGCTTCGCGCGACCAAGCATTGCTGCTTATCGGCTTTGCATCAGCTATGCGGCGGTCAGAGCTGGTTGGTATATGCGTGGAACATCTAAGTTTTAACTCAGAAGGATTGGTGATTGAGCTGCCGGTTAGCAAGACTGATCAAGAAAGGCGCGGACGATCCGTATTTATTCCTCGAGCCAGTGGCAATCACTGTCCAGTCAATGCGCTAATGGGCTGGCTTAAGACTGCTAGCATCAGTTATGGTCATGTGTTTAGGTCTGTCAACCGCCACGACGGTGTTGCTAAGCATGGTTTGACAGCGCAATCAGTCTCACTCATTGTGAAAGCAGCTGTTGCTCAAGTTGGGGCAGATACAAAGAACATCAGTGGACATAGTTTGCGGGCCGGGTATTGCACTAGTGCTGCAGAGCAAGGGTTGCAGTCTTGGCAGTTGCGAGCGCAGACTGGCCACAAGTCAGATGTGATGTTAGGTAATTACATACGCAGAAAAAATCAACAGACGATACCCAGCGTACTTTAATTAATGGCCTAAATTGTAGAAGTAATAGCGCTCACTGAAACCAGTCATATTTATGTCTGGATCAGTGGCTTTCTACTATTACTCTTTAATTGTCGTAATTATTACTTAGAGTAAATTCAATGAACGAGATTCTTCGGAATACTGTTTCCCAACAACATAATTTTCATTTTCTAGATTTGGAGCAATCTGGGATGTCGCAAATATCAGCTGGTAATCGCAATCGAATTTTGAGCATTCCTCGATAATAATTTCTTGGAGACGATAAGAGCGCTCTAATTCCATGCCCCCATCTTCAATCCCGTCAAGCATCATAAATCGTGGAAGCCGCATTTCGGGTAATCGTGTCGATGCACTCAACATTGCTAAATGAAATAAATGACGCAGAACTACTGTTGAACTTTCTGAGAACTGGGTAGCACCCTCGACAGAAACTTCATTGTCGGAAAAACTAAACTGAACATTATTGGCATTGACAAATTCAGACTGGCGATGAAGGTCCTTCCGCAGCAGTCCGCTAAGCGTCTCAGCAATTACAAGTTGTACCTTCTTTTTTCTATGTTCTTGCGAATCAATAAGTGATTCGATAGTCGAATTCACAATGATGAGATTTGAAGCTAGCTCATCACGTTTCAATTGAAGCTGCCTGATAACATCCGCAAGGCGCTGAGTTTCATACAAACTCCTAATTTCCTGCTCAACTGCCCCTAGTTTTCGCGCAGCACCTTCAATTGCAGACTCTACTTCTGATGACCAGGTCTCGCTGAGTTCGGTAAATCTGCGCTCAAGCACTCGCAAGTTCTGCTTCAAAGATGGTTGATAGCTGTGAAGCTTTCGCAATTCTTTTTCTCTATCTGCAATCAGTCCTTTTGACTCAGCTAGCTGGACGTTGAGTTCATTGCGCATCCGCAGAATTTGAGCATCCGCCGCAGTTGCATTAATAGGGCTTTTGCATAAAGTGCATGACTCACCATCATCAGCACTTTTAATTTCATTCAAACAACAAGGACATAGGGAGAAGCTAAGTTTCCCGAAATAGTCGCGCGCAGCCTTAGATTCATCTAAGAAGGCCATGCAGCAGGCCGGTGCAAAAAGCCGCGACCTTTGGCAAGTTGAGCGTGACCATATTCATGTCCTGCCGAACTTCAACGTGCGTCTGACCAACACGGAACGCTACAAGAAGAAGATTCGCTATCTAGCCGACTCGATGAAGAAGGAAGGCTACATTCAGTCGAAGGCTTTGGAAGGTTATGTAGCTGACGTTGATGGAAAGCAGATCATCTATCTAACTGACGGACACGGCAGACTGGAAGCCTACGATCTTGCAGTTAGCGAAGGTGCAGAGCTTGGACGCCTGCCCATGGTGATCGTGCCGCCTGGTACGTCACAAGAAGATTTGCAGGTCAGCCTGTACCGGCACAACGAAGGCGGTGAAAAGCTCGCACCCTATGAGCTGGCGTTGTTGTGCAAGCGCCTGTCTAAGATGGGCATGGACACCAAAGAAATTGCCGACCGGCTTGAGATCGGAGAGAAGTACACCGATGACCTGCTGGCACTTATGTCTGCTGACATAAAGCTGCGTGAGATGGTGATGAACGATCTGGTGGCCGCAGGCATTGCAATTGACATGCTTCGCAAGCACGGCATTAAAGCTGCTCAAGTGCTGCAAGCGGAGCTGGACAAGGTGCAAGGTACTGGTGGCAAGAAGCTCACCAAGAAGCACCTACCTGAACAGATTTTTAAGAAGAAGGTGACGAAGGCCGCACCGACTCTTTTCAACGTCATGCGTGATGTGAAAAGTGACCCCGGCTATGAGTACATCTCAGAGGAACTTCGGGAGCGACTGGACAAGCTGATGAGCGAGTTCGGTGATCTGTTGGCGAACGGGGACACGAAGCCAGCCGACGATGAGATGGCTGACTTAATTGATTAACTAGATGAAAGGCAACTGCAATGTCCACTTACAAAGAACTCCTGGCACAAAGACAAGCTCTGGAGGACGCAATCAACAAGGCGCGCAAAGAAGAACTGTCGAAAGCGATTTCGGATGTTCGTGCCATCGTTGCGGAGTACGGCTTGACTGCTGATGATGTGTTTGGAGGCGGTAAGGGTGGCACACGCAAGCCAACTGGAAAAGTGGCTCCCAAGTACCGCGATCCAGCAACAGGACAGACTTGGACTGGCCGTGGCAAAGCTCCTGCATGGATTGCAGGAGCTGCTGACCGCGAGGCTTTTGCCATCAAGGATTAAGCCTGACCGACAAGCCCGCGAAAGCGGGCTTTTTTGTTTGGTAGGTCTGAGACTGGTTAAGCAAGGAGAGCCATGGTGCGTGGTGACTGGGTGCTAAAAACAATGGCAGCGGTGGTCATAGCCCTGTACGTTGCGCTGCTGGCTATCCAGCCGGGTGGCGAAGGGTGGGGCTATGGCTGGAACGTCATTGGGTTTCTGCTCTATGCCGTGCCTGGTGCGTTGTTAGCTGGAGCTGTAGCAGCGTGGCGTTCCAGAAAGCTGCTTATGCGAGGTACGTGGGTGTCACGCATTGCTATTTACGGCAGCGTGGCATTCCCCTTGGTTGCAGCAATCATCGCAAGAATCAAGCTCTAACTCAGTTTTGAGAGGTATGAAATGGACGATCTGGATGATGATGACTTGAGCCTGCAGCACGCTTGGAGCATCACAGCAAGACTGGCTGCTATCGACGTTAATCGTGAAGAAGGTCTGAGTGCAGAACTCAAGGGCTTGATTGCAGAAGCACAAGGACTGCATCCGACCATGGTGCAAGTCGGCGGTAATGGTTGAATCTGGTGACGCTGCAGGACTGAGCAGATGGCATCAAGACAACACCAGAAAGAAAAAAGCCTGCTTCTCAGCAGGCGTTTTCTACTTTCACCGTAAACCCCACAAGTGGGGCGCAACAAAATAAGCAATCATGCTTATTTAGCTTCCAAGCCCCACAGGTGGGGCGCAAATGGAAGTGAAAGCAATTGAAATAGAGCAGACATTCGCTGGATAGGCAATCTGATAAGCACATAAGAGTGCCAGTCAGAGGCTCACTAAATCCGAAACACAGGCTCTAAATGCAGTCGGTACTTTGACCTTCTTGCTGGCGAAAGTTTGGAGATGACAGGCATGACTTCGGACTTTATGAAGGCAACCACATCTGCAGTTCTAAAGAAAGGCTGCGCGTTCTGGAGCCGACGACCCTTAATATGCAACTCCTGCAAATTCACTTTGCCACGACGAATTGCTCGATAGAGTGTGAATGGGTTGTCCGTGAGAATTTCATTGGCAGTATCAACTAAGCAAATCATGTCGCCATAGCGGGCAACCATGGCAGTCTGTAGGGCACTGTTGCAAATAGTCGGTGGTGATAAACTTATCATCCCCTTTTGCTGATGGAGCTGCACATGAACCCATTCAAAGGCCGGCATTTTCAGCGTGACATCATTCTGTGGGCCGTACGCTGGTACTGCAAATACGGCATCAGTTACCGTGAGCTGCAGGAGATGCTGGCTGAACGCGGAGTGAATGTCGATCACTCCACGATTTACCGCTGGGTTCAGCGTTATGCGCCTGAAATGGAAAAACGGCTGCGCTGGTACTGGCGTAACCCTTCCGATCTTTGCCCGTGGCACATGGATGAAACCTACGTGAAGGTCAATGGCCGCTGGGCGTATCTGTACCGGGCCGTCGACAGCCGGGGCCGCACTGTCGATTTTTATCTCTCCTCCCGTCGTAACAGCAAAGCTGCATACCGGTTTCTGGGTAAAATCCTCAACAACGTGAAGAAGTGGCAGATCCCGCGATTCATCAACACGGATAAAGCGCCCGCCTATGGTCGCGCGCTTGCTCTGCTCAAACGCGAAGGCCGGTGCCCGTCTGACGTTGAACACCGACAGATTAAGTACCGGAACAACGTGATTGAATGCGATCATGGCAAACTGAAACGGATAATCGGCGCCACGCTGGGATTTAAATCCATGAAGACGGCTTACGCCACCATCAAAGGTATTGAGGTGATGCGTGCACTACGCAAAGGCCAGGCCTCAGCATTTTATTATGGTGATCCCCTGGGCGAAATGCGCCTGGTAAGCAGAGTTTTTGAAATGTAAGGCCTTTGAATAAGACAAAAGGCTGCCTCATCGCTAACTTTGCAACAGTGCCCCTGCGTGCGCTGCTGCCATGTCCACTACCTGACGCCGGTGATGGTGATGGCCTCGCCGGAGCGGGAATTTCTTAACCTCGACGAATTTAGACGATCGGCGGGCGAGGGGATGTCGTGGCAAGGTCCGCCTTGCGCTGCTCCGCAAGGGCGACACCAGCGGGTTCGTCGGCGGCCACGCCTAGCGCGACCGCAACCAAGCGTCGAAAAAGTATACGCTCGTCACCCGCCGTCTCCTGTGCTGAGAGTCTCAGGCCGATCGGCCGGCAGGGCTCAATGTCAGCAAACGCGTGATGAGCGGTGGCCTTCAACAGTGATAAGGCGGCACCAGAGAAAAATCACTCAGGGTCAATGCCAGCGCTTCGTTAATACAGATGTAGGTGTTCCACAGGGTAGCCAGCAGCATCCTGCGATGCAGATCCGGAACATAATGGTGCAGGGCGCTGACTTCCGGTGCCAGCAGATATTTTGGCAGTTTGCCTTGGATCAGAGCCATCTGACGCAGGGCTAGTGCAGCCGGATAGTCAATAGCTACCGGCAGCGGTGCGGACTGTTGTAACTCAGAATAAGAAATGAGGCCGCTCATGGCGTTGACTCTCAGTCATAGTATCGTGGTATCACCGGTTGGTTCCACTCTCTGTTGCGGGCAACTTCAGCAGCACGTAGGGGACTTCCGCGTTTCCAGACTTTACGAAACACGGAAACCGAAGACCATTCATGTTGTTGCTCAGGTCGCAGACGTTTTGCAGCAGCAGTCGCTTCACGTTCGCTCGCGTATCGGTGATTCATTCTGCTAACCAGTAAGGCAACCCCGCCAGCCTAGCCGGGTCCTCAACGACAGGAGCACGATCATGCGCACCCGTGGCCAGGACCCAACGCTGCCCGAGATGCGCCGCGTGCGGCTGCTGGAGATGGCGGACGCGATGGATATGTTCTGCCAAGGGTTGGTTTGCGCATTCACAGTTCTCCGCAAGAATTGATTGGCTCCAATTCTTGGAGTGGTGAATCCGTTAGCGAGGTGCCGCCGGCTTCCATTCAGGTCGAGGTGGCCCGGCTCCATGCACCGCGACGCAACGCGGGGAGGCAGACAAGGTATAGGGCGGCGCCTACAATCCATGCCAACCCGTTCCATGTGCTCGCCGAGGCGGCATAAATCGCCGTGAAGATCAGCGGTCCAATGATCGAAGTTAGGCTGGTAAGAGCCGCGAGCGATCCTTGAAGCTGTCCCTGATGGTCGTCATCTACCTGCCTGGACAGCATGGCCTGCAACGCGGGCATCCCGATGCCGCCGGAAGCGAGAAGAATCATAATGGGGAAGGCCATCCAGCCTCGCGTCGCGAACGCCAGCAAGACGTAGCCCAGCGCGTCGGCCGCCATGCCGGCGATAATGGCCTGCTTCTCGCCGAAACGTTTGGTGGCGGGACCAGTGACGAAGGCTTGAGCGAGGGCGTGCAAGATTCCGAATACCGCAAGCGACAGGCCGATCATCGTCGCGCTCCAGCGAAAGCGGTCCTCGCCGAAAATGACCCAGAGCGCTGCCGGCACCTGTCCTACGAGTTGCATGATAAAGAAGACAGTCATAAGTGCGGCGACGATAGTCATGCCCCGCGCCCACCGGAAGGAGCTGACTGGGTTGAAGGCTCTCAAGGGCATCGGTCGACGCTCTCCCTTATGCGACTCCTGCATTAGGAAGCAGCCCAGTAGTAGGTTGAGGCCGTTGAGCACCGCCGCCGCAAGGAATGGTGCATGCAAGGAGATGGCGCCCAACAGTCCCCCGGCCACGGGGCCTGCCACCATACCCACGCCGAAACAAGCGCTCATGAGCCCGAAGTGGCGAGCCCGATCTTCCCCATCGGTGATGTCGGCGATATAGGCGCCAGCAACCGCACCTGTGGCGCCGGTGATGCCGGCCACGATGCGTCCGGCGTAGAGGATCCACAGGACGGGTGTGGTCGCCATGATCGCGTAGTCGATAGTGGCTCCAAGTAGCGAAGCGAGCAGGACTGGGCGGCGGCCAAAGCGGTCGGACAGTGCTCCGAGAACGGGTGCGCATAGAAATTGCATCAACGCATATAGCGCTAGCAGCACGCCATAGTGACTGGCGATGCTGTCGGAATGGACGATATCCCGCAAGAGGCCCGGCAGTACCGGCATAACCAAGCCTATGCCTACAGCATCCAGGGTGACGGTGCCGAGGATGACGATGAGCGCATTGTTAGATTTCATACACGGTGCCTGACTGCGTTAGCAATTTAACGGTGATAAACTACCGCATTAAAGCTTATCGATGATAAGCTGTCAACCATGAGAATTCGCGAATGAACAAGCTCCAACGCGAGGCCGTGATCCGAACCGCGCTCGAACTGCTTAACGACGTGGGCATGGAAGGTCTAACGACGCGCCGACTGGCTGAGCGCCTCGGGGTGCAACAGCCAGCGCTCTACTGGCATTTCAAGAACAAGCGTGCGTTGCTCGACGCACTTGCCGAAGCCATGCTGACGATAAATCACACGCATTCGACGCCAAGGGATGACGACGACTGGCGTTCGTTCCTGAAGGGCAATGCATGCAGTTTTCGACGGGCGTTGCTCGCTTATCGCGATGGCGCGCGTATTCATGCCGGGACGCGGCCAGCCGCGCCGCAGATGGAAAAAGCCGACGCGCAGCTTCGCTTCCTTTGCGATGCTGGCTTTTCGGCAGGTGACGCGACCTATGCGTTGATGGCAATCAGCTACTTCACCGTCGGCGCTGTTCTTGAGCAGCAAGCTAGCGAGGCAGACGCCGAGGAGCGGGGCGAAGATCAGTTGACCACCTCAGCGTCTACGATGCCGGCGCGCCTACAGAGCGCGATGAAAATCGTCTACGAAGGCGGTCCGGACGCGGCATTCGAGCGAGGCCTGGCTCTCATCATCGGCGGTCTTGAAAAAATGAGGCTCACTACGAACGACATTGAGGTGCTGAAGAATGTTGACGAATGACAGGGGGCGGCAGGTGCGGAGGGCGCGGTTGCTTCGTCATATGAAGCAAAGTCACCTAGCTGAATTAATGGGTGTGGATCAGGCAACCGTGTCGCGCTGGGAGCGGGGCACCCTTGCATTGTCGGATGGGAGGTGGTCAGCGGTTCTTCAATTGCTTACCGGGCCTTCCGATTCATCGTACGACGCTGCGCTGAAGCGTCTGGTGCAATCCTCCGCCCACAAAGTCCATCTGGTAGCGACCGGACACATTGTTTGCTCGCGGCATCTCCGGCCAGGCAAAGGGAATTGCGGATTGACCTAGCCGAACTCCTTGGTAAATCGCTGCGTGTTTATGCGTCCCCGAGATAGTTGCGGCCGACTCTGCGCTTAATGGGCTCGGTTGGCATGAGGGGCGGCTGGGGTCACTCGAGGTGGATACCGGCCCGAACTGGAGCGAGGAACTTCCATACTGCCAAGGCGAATGCTGTGGGAGCGCATCATGCTCGCTGATGGTAGCCCGGCACTACTTGTTACCACCACAGCTTAATGCGAAGGGTGCTCCTGTTCTTGTGCATATTTTATGCGCTGCTGATTGTGCATCGAACTGATAACCTCAACGGGTCTGCTTTGTAGTTCACCACACCCCTGACGCGCGCGTGCCGGATAAGCAGAACTATGGTGCCGATGGATGTCAGGAACACTCGGCCTGGTTCGTAACTAGGTCGTCCTGCGCGATCCTGCGGCTAGGGCCGGAATCGTGCTCGCCAGTCAGGCGCTGATGAAGCCTATGGGCACTGTTGCAAATAGTCGGTGGTGATAAACTTATCATCCCCTTTTGCTGATGGAGCTGCACATGAACCCATTCAAAGGCCGGCATTTTCAGCGTGACATCATTCTGTGGGCCGTACGCTGGTACTGCAAATACGGCATCAGTTACCGTGAGCTGCAGGAGATGCTGGCTGAACGCGGAGTGAATGTCGATCACTCCACGATTTACCGCTGGGTTCAGCGTTATGCGCCTGAAATGGAAAAACGGCTGCGCTGGTACTGGCGTAACCCTTCCGATCTTTGCCCGTGGCACATGGATGAAACCTACGTGAAGGTCAATGGCCGCTGGGCGTATCTGTACCGGGCCGTCGACAGCCGGGGCCGCACTGTCGATTTTTATCTCTCCTCCCGTCGTAACAGCAAAGCTGCATACCGGTTTCTGGGTAAAATCCTCAACAACGTGAAGAAGTGGCAGATCCCGCGATTCATCAACACGGATAAAGCGCCCGCCTATGGTCGCGCGCTTGCTCTGCTCAAACGCGAAGGCCGGTGCCCGTCTGACGTTGAACACCGACAGATTAAGTACCGGAACAACGTGATTGAATGCGATCATGGCAAACTGAAACGGATAATCGGCGCCACGCTGGGATTTAAATCCATGAAGACGGCTTACGCCACCATCAAAGGTATTGAGGTGATGCGTGCACTACGCAAAGGCCAGGCCTCAGCATTTTATTATGGTGATCCCCTGGGCGAAATGCGCCTGGTAAGCAGAGTTTTTGAAATGTAAGGCCTTTGAATAAGACAAAAGGCTGCCTCATCGCTAACTTTGCAACAGTGCCTTCTACGGCACGTTTGAAGGCGCGCTGAAAGGTCTGGTCATACATGTGA
Source organism: Comamonas testosteroni (assembly GCF_014076415.1). Taxonomy (NCBI): domain Bacteria; kingdom Pseudomonadati; phylum Pseudomonadota; class Betaproteobacteria; order Burkholderiales; family Comamonadaceae; genus Comamonas; species Comamonas testosteroni. The sequence continues at coordinate 3,842,187 of NZ_CP043568.1, read as the reverse complement.
TGGCGACGCACGACACCGCTCCGTGGATCGGTCGAATGCGTGTGCTGCGCAAAAACCCAGAACCACGGCCAGGAATGCCCGGCGCGCGGATACTTCCGCTCAAGGGCGTCGGGAAGCGCAACGCCGCTGCGGCCCTCGGCCTGGTCCTTCAGCCACCATGCCCGTGCACGCGACAGCTGCTCGCGCAGGCTGGGTGCCAAGCTCTCGGGTAACATCAAGGCCCGATCCTTGGAGCCCTTGCCCTCCCGCACGATGATCGTGCCGTGATCGAAATCCAGATCCTTGACCCGCAGTTGCAAACCCTCACTGATCCGCATGCCCGTTCCATACAGAAGCTGGGCGAACAAACGATGCTCGCCTTCCAGAAAACCGAGGATGCGAACCACTTCATCCGGGGTCAGCACCACCGGCAAGCGCCGCGACGGCCGAGGTCTTCCGATCTCCTGAAGCCAGGGCAGATCCGTGCACAGCACCTTGCCGTAGAAGAACAGCAAGGCCGCCAATGCCTGACGATGCGTGGAGACCGAAACCTTGCGCTCGTTCGCCAGCCAGGACAGAAATGCCTCGACTTCGCTGCTGCCCAAGGTTGCCGGGTGACGCACACCGTGGAAACGGATGAAGGCACGAACCCAGTGGACATAAGCCTGTTCTGTTCGTAAGCTGTAATGCAAGTAGCGTATGCGCTCACGCAACTGGTCCAGAACCTTGACCGAACGCAGCGGTGGTAACGGCGCAGTGGCGGTTTTCATGGCTTGTTATGACTGTTTTTTTGTACAGTCTATGCCTCGGGCATCCAAGCAGCAAGCGCGTTACGCCGTGGGTCGATGTTTGATGTTATGGAGCAGCAACGATGTTACGCAGCAGGGCAGTCGCCCTAAAACAAAGTTAACTCGAGGGAGAAATCGTGAAGTTATCACTAATGGCTGCCAAGTCGAAGAACGGTATTATCGGTAATGGACCAGATATTCCATGGAGCGCCAAAGGCGAGCAACTTCTATTTAAGGCAATTACATATAATCAATGGCTTTTAGTTGGACGCAAAACTTTTGAGTCAATGGGCGCTCTCCCAAATCGAAAGTATGCAGTTGTAACTCGCTCTAATTTTTCTACGAATGATGAGGGTGTAATGGTTTTCTCCTCAATTCAGGATGCCTTAATAAATTTAGAGGAAATCACGGATCATGTTATCGTTTCTGGTGGTGGTGAAATATACAAAAGCTTGATTTCCAAAGTAGATACTTTGCATATTTCAACAGTCGACATCGAGCGAGATGGAGACATAGTTTTTCCTGAAATCCCAGATACATTCAAGTTGGTATTTGAGCAAGATTTCGAGTCTAACATTAACTATTGTTATCAAATCTGGCAAAAGAGTTAACAAGCGCCTGCAATCTGACCTCCGGTTACTGTCACCTTTTTTTGCGGTGGAGCTGCAAAAAAGGCGCCATTAACCTCCGGCAGTTGAGGCGGGCGTTAGCCATATTATGGAGCCTCATGCTTTTATATAAAATGTGTGACAATCAAAATTATGGGGTTACTTACATGAAGTTTTTATTGGCATTTTCGCTTTTAATACCATCCGTGGTTTTTGCAAGTAGTTCAAAGTTTCAGCAAGTTGAACAAGACGTTAAGGCAATTGAAGTTTCTCTTTCTGCTCGTATAGGTGTTTCCGTTCTTGATACTCAAAATGGAGAATATTGGGATTACAATGGCAATCAGCGCTTCCCGTTAACAAGTACTTTTAAAACAATAGCTTGCGCTAAATTACTATATGATGCTGAGCAAGGAAAAGTTAATCCCAATAGTACAGTCGAGATTAAGAAAGCAGATCTTGTGACCTATTCCCCTGTAATAGAAAAGCAAGTAGGGCAGGCAATCACACTCGATGATGCGTGCTTCGCAACTATGACTACAAGTGATAATACTGCGGCAAATATCATCCTAAGTGCTGTAGGTGGCCCCAAAGGCGTTACTGATTTTTTAAGACAAATTGGGGACAAAGAGACTCGTCTAGACCGTATTGAGCCTGATTTAAATGAAGGTAAGCTCGGTGATTTGAGGGATACGACAACTCCTAAGGCAATAGCCAGTACTTTGAATAAATTTTTATTTGGTTCCGCGCTATCTGAAATGAACCAGAAAAAATTAGAGTCTTGGATGGTGAACAATCAAGTCACTGGTAATTTACTACGTTCAGTATTGCCGGCGGGATGGAACATTGCGGATCGCTCAGGTGCTGGCGGATTTGGTGCTCGGAGTATTACAGCAGTTGTGTGGAGTGAGCATCAAGCCCCAATTATTGTGAGCATCTATCTAGCTCAAACACAGGCTTCAATGGCAGAGCGAAATGATGCGATTGTTAAAATTGGTCATTCAATTTTTGACGTTTATACATCACAGTCGCGCTGATAAGGCTAACAAGGCCATCAAGTTGACGGCTTTTCCGTCGCTTGTTTTGTGGTTTAACGCTACGCTACCACAAAACAATCAACTCCAAAGCCGCAACTTATGGCGGCGTTAGACATCATGAGGGTAGCGGTGACCATCGAAATTTCGAACCAACTATCAGAGGTGCTAAGCGTCATTGAGCGCCATCTGGAATCAACGTTGCTGGCCGTGCATTTGTACGGCTCCGCAGTGGATGGCGGCCTGAAGCCATACAGCGATATTGATTTGTTGGTTACTGTGGCCGTAAAGCTTGATGAAACGACGCGGCGAGCATTGCTCAATGACCTTATGGAGGCTTCGGCTTTCCCTGGCGAGAGCGAGACGCTCCGCGCTATAGAAGTCACCCTTGTCGTGCATGACGACATCATCCCGTGGCGTTATCCGGCTAAGCGCGAGCTGCAATTTGGAGAATGGCAGCGCAATGACATTCTTGCGGGTATCTTCGAGCCAGCCATGATCGACATTGATCTAGCTATCCTGCTTACAAAAGCAAGAGAACATAGCGTTGCCTTGGTAGGTCCGGCAGCGGAGGAATTCTTTGACCCGGTTCCTGAACAGGATCTATTCGAGGCGCTGAGGGAAACCTTGAAGCTATGGAACTCGCAGCCCGACTGGGCCGGCGATGAGCGAAATGTAGTGCTTACGTTGTCCCGCATTTGGTACAGCGCAATAACCGGCAAAATCGCGCCGAAGGATGTCGCTGCCGACTGGGCAATAAAACGCCTACCTGCCCAGTATCAGCCCGTCTTACTTGAAGCTAAGCAAGCTTATCTGGGACAAAAAGAAGATCACTTGGCCTCACGCGCAGATCACTTGGAAGAATTTATTCGCTTTGTGAAAGGCGAGATCATCAAGTCAGTTGGTAAATGATGTCTAACAATTCGTTCAAGCCGACCGCGCTACGCGCGGCGGCTTAACTCCGGCGTTGGGCGCACAATAAGGCTCCTTGCAGAGTTGCTTGAAAGTTGTTACGATTCAAATTTAATCATGAGATAGTCAGCAGATGAGCACTTCCAAGAACGCAGACAAGTAAGCCGCAGCAACCTTCATTTTTCGGTTGTTGCGGCGTTCTCATGAATCCTTTTGCTCTACGGGAGCGCCGCCAAATCCTTTGTTCAAGGAGATGGTTTCGTGCGCTCAAAAAACTTTAGTTGGCGGTACTCCCTTGCCGCCACGGTGTTGTTGTTATCACCGTTCGATTTATTGGCATCACTCGGCATGGACATGTACTTGCCAGCAGTGCCGTTTATGCCAAACGCGCTTGGTACGACAGCGAGCACAATTCAGCTTACGCTGACAACGTACTTGGTCATGATTGGTGCCGGTCAGCTCTTGTTTGGACCGCTATCGGACCGACTGGGGCGCCGCCCCGTTCTACTGGGAGGTGGCCTCGCCTACGTTGTGGCGTCAATGGGCCTCGCTCTTACGTCATCGGCTGAAGTCTTTCTGGGGCTTCGGATTCTTCAGGCTTGTGGTGCCTCGGCGTGCCTTGTTTCCACATTTGCAACAGTACGTGACATTTACGCAGGTCGCGAGGAAAGTAATGTCATTTACGGCATACTCGGATCCATGCTGGCCATAGTCCCGGCGGTAGGCCCATTGCTCGGAGCGCTCGTCGACATGTGGCTTGGGTGGCGGGCTATCTTTGCGTTTCTAGGTTTGGGCATGATCGCTGCATCTGCAGCAGCGTGGCGATTCTGGCCTGAAACCCGGGTGCAACGAGTTGCGGGCTTGCAATGGTCGCAGCTGCTACTCCCCGTTAAGTGCCTGAACTTCTGGTTGTACACGTTGTGTTACGCCGCTGGAATGGGTAGCTTCTTCGTCTTTTTCTCCATTGCGCCCGGACTAATGATGGGCAGGCAAGGTGTGTCTCAGCTTGGCTTCAGCCTGCTGTTCGCCACAGTGGCAATTGCCATGGTGTTTACGGCTCGTTTTATGGGGCGTGTGATACCCAAGTGGGGCAGCCCAAGTGTCTTGCGAATGGGAATGGGATGCCTGATAGCTGGAGCAGTATTGCTTGCCATCACCGAAATATGGGCTTTGCAGTCCGTGTTAGGCTTTATTGCTCCAATGTGGCTAGTGGGTATTGGTGTCGCCACAGCGGTATCTGTGGCGCCCAATGGCGCTCTTCGAGGATTCGACCATGTTGCTGGAACGGTCACGGCAGTCTACTTCTGCTTGGGCGGTGTACTGCTAGGAAGCATCGGAACGTTGATCATTTCGCTGTTGCCGCGCAACACGGCTTGGCCGGTTGTCGTGTACTGTTTGACCCTTGCAACAGTCGTGCTCGGTCTGTCTTGTGTTTCCCGAGTGAAGGGCTCTCGCGGCCAGGGGGAGCATGATGTGGTCGCGCTACAAAGTGCGGAAAGTACATCAAATCCCAATCGTTGAGAGAATGTGGCAAGCTATCGCCCAACAAATCGCTGCAGCCGACCCAAAACCGCTACGCGGTTTCGGTCGGCTGAGCTCAGGCGTTAGATGCACTAAGCACATAATTGCTCACAGCCAAACTATCAGGTCAAGTCTGCTTTTATTATTTTTAAGCGTGCATAATAAGCCCTACACAAATTGGGAGATATATCATGAAAGGCTGGCTTTTTCTTGTTATCGCAATAGTTGGCGAAGTAATCGCAACATCCGCATTAAAATCTAGCGAGGGCTTTACTAAGCTTGCCCCTTCCGCCGTTGTCATAATCGGTTATGGCATCGCATTTTATTTTCTTTCTCTGGTTCTGAAATCCATCCCTGTCGGTGTTGCTTATGCAGTCTGGTCGGGACTCGGCGTCGTCATAATTACAGCCATTGCCTGGTTGCTTCATGGGCAAAAGCTTGATGCGTGGGGCTTTGTAGGTATGGGGCTCATAATTGCTGCCTTTTTGCTCGCCCGATCCCCATCGTGGAAGTCGCTGCGGAGGCCGACGCCATGGTGACGGTGTTCGGCATTCTGAATCTCACCGAGGACTCCTTCTTCGATGAGAGCCGGCGGCTAGACCCCGCCGGCGCTGTCACCGCGGCGATCGAAATGCTGCGAGTCGGATCAGACGTCGTGGATGTCGGACCGGCCGCCAGCCATCCGGACGCGAGGCCTGTATCGCCGGCCGATGAGATCAGACGTATTGCGCCGCTCTTAGACGCCCTGTCCGATCAGATGCACCGTGTTTCAATCGACAGCTTCCAACCGGAAACCCAGCGCTATGCGCTCAAGCGCGGCGTGGGCTACCTGAACGATATCCAAGGATTTCCTGACCCTGCGCTCTATCCCGATATTGCTGAGGCGGACTGCAGGCTGGTGGTTATGCACTCAGCGCAGCGGGATGGCATCGCCACCCGCACCGGTCACCTTCGACCCGAAGACGCGCTCGACGAGATTGTGCGGTTCTTCGAGGCGCGGGTTTCCGCCTTGCGACGGAGCGGGGTCGCTGCCGACCGGCTCATCCTCGATCCGGGGATGGGATTTTTCTTGAGCCCCGCACCGGAAACATCGCTGCACGTGCTGTCGAACCTTCAAAAGCTGAAGTCGGCGTTGGGGCTTCCGCTATTGGTCTCGGTGTCGCGGAAATCCTTCTTGGGCGCCACCGTTGGCCTTCCTGTAAAGGATCTGGGTCCAGCGAGCCTTGCGGCGGAACTTCACGCGATCGGCAATGGCGCTGACTACGTCCGCACCCACGCGCCTGGAGATCTGCGAAGCGCAATCACCTTCTCGGAAACCCTCGCGAAATTTCGCAGTCGCGACGCCAGAGACCGAGGGTTAGATCATGCCTAGCATTCACCTTCCGGCCGCCCGCTAGCGGACCCTGGTCAGGTTCCGCGAAGGTGGGCGCAGACATGCTGGGCTCGTCAGGATCAAACTGCACTATGAGGCGGCGGTTCATACCGCGCCAGGGGAGCGAATGGACAGCGAGGAGCCTCCGAACGTTCGGGTCGCCTGCTCGGGTGATATCGACGAGGTTGTGCGGCTGATGCACGACGCTGCGGCGTGGATGTCCGCCAAGGGAACGCCCGCCTGGGACGTCGCGCGGATCGACCGGACATTCGCGGAGACCTTCGTCCTGAGATCCGAGCTCCTAGTCGCGAGTTGCAGCGACGGCATCGTCGGCTGTTGCACCTTGTCGGCCGAGGATCCCGAGTTCTGGCCCGACGCCCTCAAGGGGGAGGCCGCATATCTGCACAAGCTCGCGGTGCGACGGACACATGCGGGCCGGGGTGTCAGCTCCGCGCTGATCGAGGCTTGCCGCCATGCCGCGCGAACGCAGGGGTGCGCCAAGCTGCGGCTCGACTGCCACCCGAACCTGCGTGGCCTATACGAGCGGCTCGGATTCACCCACGTCGACACTTTCAATCCCGGCTGGGATCCAACCTTCATCGCAGAACGCCTAGAACTCGAAATCTAACGTCCGTTCGGGCATCGAGGTCCATGTCGGGGTGGGACGGGCCCGTGGCTTCAAGATCACTTGCAGTCCGACCGCGATGTCTTGGTTGCGCGAGAGGTTGTCGATATCCTCCACTTCCATCATCAACCCTGGATAATGCCGCCGCCGTCATCGCCGCCGACGCCCGTGCCGGGCTTTTCGGGCCTGTCAGGCTTGCTCGGCCTTCAGCCTGCCTGGGCGAGATCTCCGGCGGACGGATTAACGGCGGAGCTTCGCCGCCTTTCGTGCGTGTGAAGGCCGAAGATAGTTCTCTCAAAAACATCCGTTTATGAGAGATACCAAATGTCATTTTCAGAAGACGACTGCACCAGTTGATTGGGCGTAATGGCTGTTGTGCAGCCAGCTCCTGACAGTTCAATATCAGAAGTGATCTGCACCAATCTCGACTATGCTCAATACTCGTGTGGGCTCTGTTGCAAAAATCGTGAAGCTTGAGCATGCTTGGCGGAGATTGGACGGACGGAACGATGACGGATTTCAAGTGGCGCCATTTCCAGGGTGATGTGATCCTGTGGGCGGTGCGCTGGTATTGTCGCTATCCGATCAGCTATCGCGACCTTGAGGAAATGCTGGCGGAACGCGGCATTTCGGTCGACCATACGACGATCTATCGCTGGGTCCAGTGCTACGCCCCGGAGATGGAGAAGCGGCTGCGCTGGTTCTGGCGGCGTGGCTTTGATCCGAGCTGGCGCCTGGATGAAACCTACGTCAAGGTGCGGGGCAAGTGGACCTACCTGTACCGGGCAGTCGACAAGCGGGGCGACACGATCGATTTCTACCTGTCGCCGACCCGCAGCGCCAAGGCAGCGAAGCGGTTCCTGGGCAAGGCCCTGCGAGGCCTGAAGCACTGGGAAAAGCCTGCCACGCTCAATACCGACAAAGCGCCGAGCTATGGTGCAGCGATCACCGAATTGAAGCGCGAAGGAAAGCTGGACCGGGAGACGGCCCACCGGCAGGTGAAGTATCTCAATAACGTGATCGAGGCCGATCACGGAAAGCTCAAGATACTGATCAAGCCGGTGCGCGGTTTCAAATCGATCCCCACGGCCTATGCCACGATCAAGGGATTCGAAGTCATGCGAGCCCTGCGCAAAGGACAGGCTCGCCCCTGGTGCCTGCAGCCCGGCATCAGGGGCGAGGTGCGCCTTGTGGAGAGAGCTTTTGGCATTGGGCCCTCGGCGCTGACGGAGGCCATGGGCATGCTCAACCACCATTTCGCAGCAGCCGCCTGATCGGCGCAGAGCGACAGCCTACCTCTGACTGCCGCCAATCTTTGCAACAGAGCCCTCAATAACGTGATCGAGGCCGATCACGGAAAGCTCAAGATACTGATCAAGCCGGTGCGCGGTTTCAAATCGATCCCCACGGCCTATGCCACGATCAAGGGATTCGAAGTCATGCGAGCCCTGCGCAAAGGACAGGCTCGCCCCTGGTGCCTGCAGCCCGGCATCAGGGGCGAGGTGCGCCTTGTGGAGAGAGCTTTTGGCATTGGGCCCTCGGCGCTGACGGAGGCCATGGGCATGCTCAACCACCATTTCGCAGCAGCCGCCTGATCGGCGCAGAGCGACAGCCTACCTCTGACTGCCGCCAATCTTTGCAACAGAGCCTCCGTCGCCATGCTCACCTCGCTTTGGTGCACACGAGTATTGAGCATAGTCGAGATTGGTGCAGATCACTTCTGATATTGAACTGTCAGGAGCTGGCTGCACAACAGCCATTACGCCCAATCAACTGGTGCAGTCGTCTTCTGAAAATGACAAAAGCGCGCTACTTTGACTTGTCCAGCAAACCACCGTTTGCTGAACAGTCGGCAGGGTTACGATGAAACACAAACAAATGCTCGCAGCCGGGCCACTGCCGCAGGATCGCCCAGCCCGCGCTCGGGATCGGTCTGGATGAGCCGGGCGCGGTCGGCATCGCCCCAGCCTTCGGCGTCGTCGTCGATGGCAACCCAGCGCCGAAGGCGGTGGACGTTGGCCCGGCGCTTCACTTGCTGATAGCGGCTTGCGTCCTGCCAGTAGGAAAACTGCAAACCTCGGGAGAAGTCTGGGTCGGTCTGGATGCGGTGCCACGTCGAACCGACGACACGGCGGCGCACCAGCACGGGCAGGAAGTCGCGCACCTGCTCAAAGGGCAGGTGACGAACCCAGCTCGTCGAAAGCACGATCTGGACGTGTGGATGCGCTGCCAGCACTGGGGTCAAGTTGTCCGCCCACATGAACAGCGAGCCGTCCCCGGCCAACTCCGGCCTATACTGACCCATGACAGCCCGCGCCAGGTGCAGCACGCCGTCGAAGTCGAGGAACAGGATCACGCCTTGTCCTCCCGTCCGAACTCTCCAGCTATAAGGCGCTCTAGGGAACCTCTGCATAAATCCCCAACGCATGTGCTTGCACATGCGTGCCGGGTGCGGCAGCATCCCGGCCTATGCAGCAATTTGATCTTGGCTTGAACCTTTCCACCAAAAAAATACGTAAACGCGAATTCCTGGAGCAGATGCAGCAAGTCGTTCCATGGCAAGAGTTGGTGGACTTGATTGCTCCTTACGCCCCGGAAGGTCGCAAAGGACGGCCTCCGTTTCCTGTGGAGATGCTGCTGCGTATTCACTTCATGCAGCAGTGGTTCAACCTCAGTGATCCAGCCATGGAAGAAGCGCTGCATGACATGCCCTTGTTTCGGGAATTCGTTGGCCTGTCATGGGGTAGTGCCACGCCTGATGAGAGCACTATCCTGCGGTTTCGTCATCTATTGGAAACACACAAGCTGGCCGAGCAAATTCTGAAGACGGTCACGGACTTGCTGGAGAGTAAAAAGCTGCTGCTTCGCACGGGAACCATCGTGGATGCCACACTGATTGCAGCGCCCAGCTCAACCAAAAACAGCACCAAATCTCGTGATCCTGAGATGCACCAAACCAAGAAGGGCAACCAGTGGTACTTCGGCATGAAGGCCCACATTGGCGTGGATGCGGACTCTGGCTTGGTGCATACCGTGCGGGGCACATCAGCCAACGTCAATGATGTCGTTGAAGCCAACAGCCTGCTGCATGGAAAAGAGGTTGCTGGCTATGGAGATGCAGGTACCAAGGAGCGGACAAACGCCCCGATATGCCAAAGCCAGAACCTGAGCGCAAATTCCAATGGCATATCGCCATGAAGCGCAGCCAGCGCAAGGCGCTAGATCATCAGCACCCGATATCGGCCCTGCAAGAGCAGCTTGAGCAGGTGAAGTCCAAGATCAGGGCCAAGGTCGAACACCCATTCAGAGTCATCAAGCGTCAGTTTGGCCACGTCAAAGTTCGCTACCGAGGCTTGAGAAAGAACACACAGCAACTGCATACCTTGTTTGCCTTGGCGAACTTATGGATGGCTCGTGGCCGTTTGCTAGAAAGCAGCCAATACAAGCCTGTTGTGGGGGCTTAAAAAGCAAGATGCCCGCGAAACGCGGGCATCTTGAGTGCTAGGGGCAAGAGAACATCACACTCGTTCAAGCACTGTGACGCTTGGAATCGGGTTATGCAGAGGTTCCCTAATGAACGTAGCCGGAGTTCAAGCTCCTGAATAAATCTACGTGAGTCGGCTACATCGAGCTCACCACGAGATATTTCTTCCTGAGCATTAAATAATGCCTTCTTTGCACGATCAAGCTCTGAGCGTAAATTAATGTCGGCATTTATTCTCTTCGTTGAATTCTCGACACTACGCTGTGTCCTCAGTCGAGAAAGTTCTGTAAGAATTTCTTGTTTCATCCGCTCAAGATGAGAAATTTCAGAACCAATACTTTCTACGTTTGCATTTTGCTCAGATCGTGCAAGAACCTTAAAGATGCTTTTTAGCTCTGAATCTAGAGAAGAGATTTCTTTCTCTGTTTCCCTTTTGTTTAACTGCGCAGTGTATAGGTTGTCATCATATACACCAGTAAGGTATGCGCCTATGGTCTCTCTATTTAGTGCGCTGTCAAACGAGTCAGTTCTAAATATTGGGCTGTGCAGTGATGGTTGGTCAGCATACAGTACTCGCAAAAGTTGATGCATCGTTAAATTTGATGCGCCGTCCCCTTGAGCTTCAGACAACCCGAGTGCTAAGAGTAAGGCCTGAGTAAAGCTTAGTCTTGATGCACCTCGACGAAATCCGTAAAACTCCCAGCTATCTGTTGGTGCTGAAAGTGCATTTTCATAGCTATCCCAAAATATATACATAGGGATAAGTGGCTTATTCTCCACCGAACGGCGCAAAGTAACCGCGCGCCCATTGAGGAGAACTTCGGCTATTACCCAGTCACATAGCAGTGCCTCTTGTTTCCAAGGGATATTCTCTGCTCCTAAAGCATAGGCAATGAAGTCGAGTATGGTAGTTTTGCCAGAACTATTGTGTCCACGGACAATGTTTACACCACTATGAAAGGATGTATCAAAGACGACTCGGTTATCTTTTAAGACTGTTAAGCGACGAAGGGATAGGGTTGGCTCAAATAACATCATAACGATAATCTAATAAACCGCTTCGGTGTTTCAGGCCGTCAACGCCTGTTAATGGAATGGATGCAACCCTATCGAGAACTAATTCTGCAGCGTTAGGTGTAATCATACGTGCATTGGCAACGGCTTGGCTAATTTTTTCGGGAAGCTCTTTTTCTGTACGAAAAATTACGCCGGCTTCAAATTCTTGAGGATCGAATATTCCAGACGCTGCCAGGGTTCGATATGCGGTTAACTGAATGTGTTCTAGGTCTCGGAAAGATTGCATCATACTCACCGGGCCATGATATTCATTGGCAAAGCCTTGAGCCGTTTTTCTCACATCTTTCAGATTTTCTGGGAGCCTGATTTTTTGCAACTCGGCAGGGAAGCAAAGAAAGAAATCCAGAATTCGGAGCTTTTGCAGCTCAAGTTTTTTTATTTTATCTGTAGCCATTAAGGCTCGGAAAATGCAATGATATGCATCGTATGCAGGGTGATAAATTAGCATTTATCCCACCTAATATGACAGTTTCCACCCAAAAAGAAAAGAAGTCCCAAAATATCGGCTGGAGTAAGCATTAAGTCATTGTCTCCCAGCATATCGGCCGTGGGCGCAATGACCTTTTCGCTAATGATTGCGTCCACCTCGGCTCTATCTTTGCCTGCCTCAATGGCAGGAACGACATTTAGCATAAATGCAGAGTAAAGCTGACCCAAGATATAAGTTAAAATATCTTGTGCAACGCCAGAGGTCTGCCATTTCATGATTGTTTTAGCAGCCGATTCTTTTAGCTTACTCGCTTGTCGTAGTAAATCGGCTCGGTTGGCTGCAGTCAATTTTTCCTCCAAGCCACGTACGTCACCATCAGTGTCTACAGTGCAGTAGTGCTGAAGCTGCTCAGAAATTTCTGCAATGTGAGGTTGTCCTTCACTTGCTAAGCGAAATTTCTCATAAAGCCTTCCGAGCGGCGAGCTATAACGATAAACATTTACTGTCTTCGTTTGATTGCCGGCAACAATGTCACCTTCGGCAGTATTGCCAGCCTGTGAAGTAAACATTGCTCACTTCTTTACAGTTTTCTTGCTGTCGCCGCCGATAATATCGCCACCAGCGGTATTATTTTTTTGAATAATAACGCGGGTATTTTTTTTGGATTTCGAGCTTCTTGAGGAAGAAAACTTGAGCACTAAGCCGGCACCGCCAATAGCCGCAGCCAAAATTCCTACGTACTTTCCAATTTCAGACCAGTCCATCGAAACCCCAAGTCACTCTTAAGTTGAAGTCGCACCATTGCGTAACCAAAGCCTAGAGGATACATGATGTAACCAATGTGTGAAGAATAGATACTTCGGTCTATGGATGGTGAGAGTTCCACGCGGTTGCAGATGGCTTCGCTGGCTAGTTCCAGCACCTCGGGAATTTTTTGCGCTGACTCAAAAGCGCGAATTTTTCGAGGCCTCACGTGGCTTCGACCAAAAGTTATCGTGTGAAGCTTCGATTAAATTGTCATCTCAAGGCTTTCCAAACTTCTTTGCATTCATGCTGCGCACGATCTCATCAACGTGAGACGTAGCCAGATGGGAGTACCGTTCCGTCATCTTGGTAGTTTGGTGGCCCAGCACTTTGCTGATGGACAGAAGGCTGGCTCCATTCATCGCAAGATAGCTAGCTGTTGTGTGACGTAGGTCGTGGAAGCGGAACTCCTCAATGCCAGCAGCTTGAAGTGCACTTCCCCATGGTTTGCGAAGATCGACGGGCTGATCTGCGTTCACAGCACTCGGGAAAATGAGCCCGGTAGCAGTCTTTGCTTGCAGGCTATCAAGCAGCTTTGTGCGCCGCTCTTCCAGCAACTCCAGGGCAGGGGAGGTCAGCAAGACCGAGCGAGCTTTGTCGTTCTTGGTTTTGGTCAGGTGTACGCGAGTGAAGCTCTGATCCGGTGGAGTGTGAATGTCCTGCCAGCGCATGCCCATGATTTCGCCTTTGCGCATACCAGTGGAAATTGCCAGAAGCACAACCAAATAGAGGTCGGCGTTTGGAGAGTTCTTGCATGCATGCAGCAGAGCCTCCCGCTCGGCATCTGTCAGATAGCGGGTGCGCTCGTTTTTGACTTTGGGGCGCTGAACATTCTCGACTGGCGATGACTCGCACCAGTTCCACTGCTTACGTGCCACATTGAATGCGTGAGAGAGCGCCATCAAGTAGCGCAGCACGGTCGCAGGGGCAGGGGGGGTGCCCAACCGTGTCTTGGACTTTTTGAGCTTATCTATGCTCCGTGTCACAAGGTCTGTTGTGACTTCAGACAGGGCGTAGTGGCCAAGCTCATCAATCCACCATGCAATGTGCGTCTTGTGATCTTTGCCGCCGTTGGCTTTGTCGATCAGCACATTGTCGCGGTAGCGCTCCAGCATTTCGCGCACAGTGTGCTTGCTGGCGGTGCTTTTACGGATAGTCATACCAGTACGGATTTCAGTTTCCGTCTGGATTGCCCATTGCTTGGCGTCGGTTTTCCTCAGAAACGTCTTAGACTGAGGCGGATAGCCTTGAATACGGACTTGAGCTTGATAGCTCACCTTGCCGTTCTGATCTTTTCGTTCGCGGATTGCAGCCATGATGCATCTTGTGTGTGGTCAGCGAAATGTGACGGCACAAGAACTGGCTGGAGAGAGAAAGCGCTACTGCGCAGTGTTGTTCAGTTGTGCCGTCTACTGTGACTTGAGTGTGACAGGAGACGACACTTTGAACAATCACGACTCGTAAGTCGTTGAATTTATTGGTGCCGGAGACATGAATCGAACACGCGACCTTCTCATTACGAATGAGCTGCTCTACCGACTGAGCTACACCGGCGATAAGCTATAGATTATAGCGCTTTTTCATCGGCCTCGAGATGGTAGCTGGTCACGCGTTCCACTTCGTTCTTGGAGCCGAGGACGACGCTCACGCGCTCGTGCAATTGCGTTGGCTGGATGTCCAGGATGCGCTGACGGCCGTTGGTGGCCATGCCACCGGCCTGCTCGACAAGCCAGCTCATGGGATTGGCTTCGTACATCAGGCGCAGCTTGCCGGCCTTTTGCGGCTCGCGCTTGTCCCAGGGGTACATGAAGATGCCGCCGCGGCACAGGATGCGGTGGACGTCGGCCACCATGGCAGCAACCCAGCGCATGTTGAAATTCTTGCCGCGAGGGCCGTCTACACCCGCCAGGCATTCGTCCACGTAGCGCTTCACAGGGGCATCCCAGTGGCGCATATTGGACATGTTGATGGCGAATTCCTTGGTGTCTTCGGGGATCTTGACGTTTTCCTCGATGAGCACGAACGAACCTTGCTCGCGGTCCAGCGTGAACATGGAGACACCGTCGCCCACGGTCAGCACCAGGGTGGTCTGGGGGCCGTAGATGCAGTAGCCGGCAGCCACCTGCTGGGTGCCGGGCTGCATGAAGTCGCTGTCGTGCACGCCAGGGTGGCCTTCAGGCTTCTTGAGCACGCTGAAGATGGTGCCGATGGACATGTTGATGTCGATATTGGACGAGCCGTCCAGGGGGTCGAACATCAGCAGGTATTCGCCTTGAGGGTAGCGGTTGGGCACCACATAGATGCCTTCCATTTCCTCCGATGCCATCGCGGCCAGGTGACCGCCCCATTCATTGGCTTCAATCAGGGTCTCGTTGGCGATGATGTCCAGCTTTTTCTGCACTTCGCCCTGCACGTTTTCACTGCCGGCCGTACCCATGACGTCGCCAAGCTCACCTTTGTTCACGGCAAAGCTGATGCGCTTGCAGGCGCGGGCCACCACTTCCAGCAGCAGGCGCAACTGGCCGGGGATGAGCCCGTCAACACGTTGTTGCTCGACCAGATAGCGGGTCAGGCTGATGTTTTTCTTCATGCTTCAACTCCTTGATATTCGATGCAAATCTGAAATGGGTAGAAAACAGGGCAGGGCATCTGCCTTCATGGATGACGCCCCGCAGTGCGCTGCTCCAGTTCCGCCAGCAGCTCCTTGACGCGGGTTTGCTGCTGGCTGTCTTTGTGGTTCAGCGCGTATTGTTCATAGCGGGCCAGCCATTGGCGGGCCTGCGGGTCATGCTTTTGCTCATGGGCAAGGACCATGAGCTGGAAATAGCTGTCGTAGACGGTGGCATGGTCTTGCGCCGCCTGCGCAATCTGCAGACGCTCCTGAAGATAGGCTGCAGATTGCTTCAGATCGCCCAGCTCATAGCAATTCTGCGCAATATTGGTGAGCACGCCGCGTATCTGCTGCAGCTTGCTCATGGCTTTGAGGCGCTCACGCGCTACAGGCAGCAGTCGCTCGTTGGCATGCCTTGCCTCGCGAAATCGCCCCAGCTCATGCAGCAGATAGCCTTCGTCCTCATAGACGCCGAGAATCTGCATCTGGCTCGGAAAATCCAGAGCCCGTGCAGGCCTCACGCCCTCGTCCCAGCGCATTTCGGCAGGTAGCACGGCAATTTGCGGCAGCGGATATTCAGCCTGAAAGGCTTTGACCCACTTGAGCGCCGCTTCATGTCGCCCGGCATCTGCCAGCCAGCGGATGCTTGAGTAGCGCAGGAAAAAATGAGCGTATGACAGCTCCGGGTCCTGAGTGCCGGACAAAGCCGTCAGTGCCGTCTGCGCTGCTTCGGCTGCCTCTTTGGGCATGCCGCGGCGGGCGTAGACGCTGGCCTGTGTGTAGTAGAGCCGGAAGATATCGCGTGCAGCAAATCCCGGCTTTTTCAACAGCGGCTCCAGCGCCTGCAGATCGGCACTCATGGCTCGCCCGCTGAAGCTGCCGCCTTCGCTGAAGACAGTGGCATAGAGGGGCGCAAAACGAGCTTCGAATCCCGCATCAGGCTTTGCAGCCTGAGTGCTCAGCGACATGCTCGCCGCGGCGACGGCAAGGGCCTTCACGCCCCGAGCCGCGTGTCGAGCCAGCATGTTCAGACCCATCAGTCCGCCAGGGCACGGGTGATGACCTCGCGCACGTCGTTGGACAGATCGGGCTTGGCAGCCACACGGGCGATGGCTTCGCGGGCCGCAGAGCGGTAAGGCTCGGCCAGCTTTTTCCAGCGATCCATCACCCGGGCCAGACGGGAGGCCACCTGAGGGTTGAAGCCGTCGATCTCGATCACGCGATCGGCCCAGAACACATAGCCAGCCGCGTCGGCGCGGTGGAAGGCGCCGGCATTGTTGCAGTAACTGAAGATCAGGCTGCGTGCGCGGTTGGGGTTCTTGATCTGGAAGTCGGCATGCTTCATCAGCGCCTTGACGGCGGGAAGCACATCGCCACCGCGGTCGCTGGCAGCACCCTGCAGGGCAAACCATTTGTCCAGCACCAGTGCATCTTGCTTGAACAGCGCGTGGAAGCGCTGCAGCGCCTGTTCGGCCAGCGGGCTGGCACTGTAGACCAGGGCGGAGAGGGCGGCCATGCGGTCCGTCATGTTGCCTGCGTCCTTGCAGCGCTGGTAGGCCTTGCCGGGCCAGACCGTGTCACCAGTTCGGGCAGCATGCAGGCAAAGCATGGATAGAGCGCGGCCTGCCAGTGCACGGCGGCCGGCGCTGACATGGTCGGGGCGGTAGGCGCCGGTGTCGCGGTTGGCCTCCCAGGCGGCTTCCCACTCGGGCTGCAGAGCGGTCGCCAGCTGCAAGATCATGGCTTCGCGCACCGCATGAACGCGCTGCGGATCGACCTCGGCCAGCTGCTCGGCGATATAGCTCTCCGACGGCAGCGTGAGCACCAGGTCCTTGAACGCTGCGTCCAGCTTGTCGTCACGCAGCACGCGGCGCATGGCGTCGATAAAGGCTGCAGGCAGGATTTCGGCGCTGGCTTCACCGCTGGCAGCGACGGCCTTCAGGGCATAACGCAGGCCCAGACGCTGGCTGGCTTCCCATTGGTTGAACGGGTCGCTGTCATGAGCCAGCAGGGTCAGCAGATCGGTATCGCTGAATTCATGCTCCAGCACCACGGGTGCGCTGAAGGTGCGCAGCAGCGAGGGCACGGGGGCTTCGCTCACATTGCTGAAGACAAAGCTCTGCTCGGCTTCGGTCAACACCAGCATGCGGCTGGTGACTGCCTGGGCCGCGTCTTCGCCTTGCAGTTGCAGGGCGATGGGCTGGCCGCTGGCGGTGAGCAAACCCATTTGCACGGGAATGACGAACGGCAGTTTCTCGGCCTGACCCACGGTGGGCGCGCAGCTTTGCGACAGCGTCAGCGTATATGTCTGGGCTGCGGCATCGTATTGGCCAACAGCCTTGAGCACAGGCGTGCCGGCCTGGCTGTACCAGCGGCGGAATTGCTGCAGATGCTGAGCCAGGGCAGAGCCCGGGTTGGCATCTGCAATGGCTTGCGAGAAGTCATCGCAGGTCACGGCCTGACCGTCATGACGATCGAAGTACAGCTTCATGCCCTTGGCAAAGCCTTCGCGGCCAACCAGGTTGTGCTGCATGCGCACGACTTCCGCGCCTTTTTCGTAGATCGTGACCGTGTAGAAGTTGTTGATCTCGATATAGCTGTCGGGGCGCACGGGGTGGGCCATGGGGCCGGCATCCTCGGGAAACTGCACGGTACGCAGTACGCGTACATCGTCGATGCGCTTGACGGCACGGGCCGAAGCCGTGCCCGCCATGTCCATGCTGAACTCCTGATCGCGGAACACCGTCAGGCCTTCCTTGAGGCTGAGCTGGAACCAGTCGCGGCAGGTGACGCGGTCACCCGTCCAGTTATGGAAGTATTCATGACCGACGACGGATTCGATATTGGCGTAATCGGTGTCGGTGGCCGTGGCCTGACTGGCCAGAACATACTTGGTGTTGAAGATGTTCAGGCCCTTGTTCTCCATGGCGCCCATGTTGAAGTCGCTGGTGGCGACGATCATGAAGCGGTCCAGATCCAGGCTCAGGCCAAAGCGGGCCTCGTCCCATGCAACGGAGTGCATGAGGGAGTTCATGGCGTGCTCGGTCTTTTCCAGATCGCCGGGGCGCACAAAGACCTGCAGCAGGTGATCCCGGCCGGCACGGCTCTTGATCTTCTGCTCGCGCGCGACCAGATTGCCGGCCACCAGCGCAAACAGATAGCTGGGTTTTTTATGCGGATCGACCCACTTGGCAAAGTGGCGGCCATCCTCCAGGTCACCGGACTCCACCAGATTGCCGTTGGACAGCAGCACCGGGTACTGGGCCTTGCTGGCGCGCAGCGTGACGGTGTACATGGCCATCACGTCGGGGCGGTCCAGGAAGTAGGTGATGCGGCGGAAACCTTCTGCCTCGCACTGCGTGAAGAACGTGTCCTCGCTCACATACAAGCCCATGAGCTTGGTGTTCTTGATGGGGGCGCAGGTGGTGAAGATCTCCAGCTCCACGGGCTCGTTGCCCTCGGGCAGGTTCTCCAGCACCAGCTGGTCGCCATCCATCTTGAAGGAGGTACCACCGCCGTTGACCATCACCCGCGCCAGATTCAGCTCGTCGCCGTCCAGGCGCAGCGCCTGTGCCGGCACCTCGGGGTTGCGGCGCACGCGCATCTTGCTGAGCACGCGCGTCTTGGCCGGGTCCAGGTCAAAAGTCAGGTCCACCGTGTCGATCCACCAGGCCGGGGCCTCGTAGTCGGCACGGTAAATGGCGGTGGCCGGGGCTTGCCCGTCACGCAGTTGCAGCATATCGATTCCTTTCTAGGATCAGAGGCCTTGCTTGAGCGAGGCTTCGATAAACACATCCAGGTCGCCGTCCAGCACCTTCTGGGTGGCCGAGACTTCAACGTTGGTGCGCAAGTCCTTGATGCGGCTGTTGTCCAGCACATAGGAGCGGATTTGGTGACCCCAGCCCACATCGGTCTTGGTGTCCTCGAGCTTTTGCTGCTCTTCCATGCGCTTGCGCATCTCGAAGTCGTACAGCCTGGAGCGCAGGCGCTGCCATGCCACGTCACGGTTGCTATGCTGAGAGCGACCGTCCTGGCACTGCACCACGATGCCCGTGGGGATGTGGGTCAGGCGCACGGCCGAATCGGTCTTGTTGATGTGCTGACCGCCGGCGCCCGAGGCGCGGTAGGTGTCGGTGCGCACATCCGACGGATTGATGTTGATCTCGATGGAGTCATCGATCTCGGGGTAGACGAACAGCGATGAAAAGCTGGTGTGACGGCCGCCCGAGCTGTCGAAGGGCGACTTGCGCACCAGGCGGTGCACGCCGGTTTCGGTGCGCAGCAGGCCGTAGGCATACTCGCCTTCGACCTTGATGGTGGCGCTCTTGATGCCGGCTACGTCGCCCGGAGTCTCTTCTTCGACGGTGGCCTTGAAGCCCTTGCGTTCGGCGTACTTCAGGTACTGGCGCAGCAGCATGCTGGCCCAGTCGCAGGCTTCGGTGCCGCCGGCGCCAGCCTGGATGTCGATGAAGCAGTTGAGCGGATCGGCTTCGCCGCCGAACATTCGGCGGAACTCGAGCTCCTCGATCAGCGGCTTGAGCTTGGCGGTTTCGGCTTCAATGGTTTCAAGGCCGGCATCATCGCCTTCTTCCTTGCTCATCTCGAACAGCTCGGAATTGTCGGCCAGTTCGGTGGTGAGCTTCTCCAGGGTCAGCACGACGGAGTCGAGCGACTTCTTTTCCTTGCCCAGGTCCTGTGCCTTCTTGGGGTCGTTCCAGACGGCAGGGTCTTCCAGCGAGGCGTTTACCGTGCGCAGGCGTTCGTACTTGGCATCGTAGTCAAAGATACCTCCGGAGATCGGCCGTGCGCTCGGCCAGATCTTGGAGGGTGTTGCCGATAGAGTTGACGCGTTCTGCTTCCATGGTGAATCCGTTGTTCTTGCTGATAAATAAGGGCTGATTTTCTCATGCCGGACGGCTGTAAGGATGCAATGGCCTTCGACAGGGTTTTTGAGTGCTTCATCGGGGTGTCTTTTTGAGCCCAGCTATGCCCCTGATGCCACCATCGGTTTTATTCATGGATGCCGTTACTCGAAGTAACAAATACTGAATAGAATTCGCAGGCGCGCGCAGTGTGTACGCGCTTTTCAGGCAGTTTTCCCTATTCCCCATCTCGCAGGCGCCAGACCTTGCAGGTCGCCCAGGCGCCCAATTCCCCCATGAACTTCTTTCGCAACCTCAAGCTGGCCAACAAGCTGCTGGTGTCTTTTGTGCTGATCCTGCTGATCAGTGCGGTATCGGGTCTGTACGGCCTGGTCCAGATGGAGCGTGTCAATGCCACGGCCACCGATCTGGCGCGCCAGTGGCTGCCGGCGGCACGCAACCTGCAGGACATGCGTTATCAGCTTCAGCGCTATCGCTCGCAGACCATGCAGCATGTGATGGCGCAGTCGTCCGAGGAAATGGCGGTCTATGACAAGAGCATGCCCAAGCTCTGGGATGAGCTGGTCCGGAACCAGCAGTCGTATGTCAAGTACGTGAGAACCGACAAGGAGCGCGCCCTGTTGGCCGAAATCGGCGAGGAGCTCAAGGCCTATGCCGTGCAGACGGCCAAGGTGGTAGATCTGTCGCATCAGCTGCTCAACGATGAGGCCAGCGAAATCTTGCGCGGCGAGTCGCTCAAGATCAGCCGCGGCATCAATACACGTCTGGATGCTCTCAGCGAGATCAACCATCAGGCGACCGAGGAAACCAATCAGGCCGGCGATGACCTGTATGCCGCTGCACGCTGGTGGGTGATGGCGCTGCTGCTGGGATCCATCCTGATCGGTGTACTGCTGGCGGTGCTGATCGCACGCTCCATCTCGCGTCCTTTGCAGTCGGCCGTTCAACTGGCCCAGTCCGTGGCTGCGGGCGATCTGAGCGCCAGCATCACCGTGCAAAGCCAGGATGAGGTGGGTCAGCTGCTCAAGGCGCTCATGGACATGAACACCAGCCTGCAGCGCATCGTGGGTCAGGTGCGCCAGGGCACGGACTCGATTGCCTCGGCAAGCAGCCAGATTGCCAGCGGCAACCAGGATCTGTCCTCGCGCACCGAAGAGCAGGCCAGCTCGCTGGAGCAGACGGCAGCCTCCATGGAGGAGTTGACCGCCACCGTGCAGCAGAACGCCGGCAATGCCCAGCAGGCCAATCAGATGGCGTCTGCAGCGTCCCAGGTGGCCGTACGCGGTGGTGCCACCGTGGCCCAGGTGGTGCAGACCATGTCGGCCATCAACGAGTCTTCGCGCAAGATCGTGGACATCATCGGGGTGATCGACTCCATCGCCTTCCAGACCAATATTCTGGCGCTGAACGCAGCCGTGGAAGCCGCCCGTGCGGGTGACCAGGGCCGCGGCTTTGCCGTGGTGGCGTCCGAAGTGCGCACCCTGGCCCAGCGCTCGGCCGAGGCGGCCAAGCAGATCAAGCAGCTGATCGACGACTCCGTGAGCAAGGTGCAGGAAGGCAGCACCCAGGTCGGCGAGGCCGGCAAGACCATGGACGAGATCGTGATGAGCGTGCGCCGCGTCACCGACATCATGGGCGAGATCTCGGTGGCCAGCCATCAGCAGACCTCGGGCATCGAGCAGGTCACGCAGGCAGTGACGCAGATGGATCAGATGACCCAGCAGAACGCCGCCCTGGTGGAAGAGGCGGCGGCCGCGACCGACGCGCTGCGCGGTCAGGCTGCCGCGCTGGCCGAGACGGTGAGCTTCTTCAAGCTCGGTGCCCAGTCCGGTCAGCAAGCCGCGCCGGCCCTGGCTCCTGCGACTTTCAAGCCCGCGCCTGCCAGGGCTGCGATCAAGGCTCCGGCCCCGCTCAAGGCCTCTTCGGCTGCGCTCAGGCGCCCCGCGATGTCGGCGGCGAGCAAGCCGCCGGTCCTCAGCCCCGCGAAAAACGCAGCAGCGCCCCGGCCGCAAAAGGCCGCGACGGCAGACGATGGTGAATGGGAGAGCTTCTAAGCCGGTAAGCGCGCGGTGCCGGGCCCGGTGCCGTCAGTTAGGTTGCTATTGATAAAGAAGCTATTGCCGCTTGACTATATTGAATTTCAAGGTGTTTTTTATCTGAAATATATTGGTGTATAGCGGTATAAGCTTTCTTATTGATAGTGAGTGACAAGCCCGTCTTTGAAACAAGAACACCCCGCAGCCGTGGCTGACGGGGTGTTTTTTGTTGACGGGGGCAGGAGCGACGCGATGCGCTCCCGCTTGCCTGCATCAGCTGCCGCGTGTGATCGGCACTTCGGCGTTCTTGCCGTAGCTGCCGTATTTGCCCAGCTCCCACTTGGCGATCGCGTTGCGGTGCACCTCGTCGGGGCCGTCGGCAAAGCGCAGCGTGCGTGCTGCGGCATAGGCATAGGCCAGCGGGAAGTCATCGCACATGCCGCCGCCGCCATGCACCTGCATGGCCCAGTCGATGACCTGGCAGGCCATGCTGGGGGCCACGACCTTGATCATGGCGATCTCGGTCCTGGCCACCTTGTTGCCGGCCACATCCATCAGCCAGGCGGCCTTGAGCGTGAGCAGGCGCGCCATGTCGATCTTGCAGCGCGCTTCGGCAATGCGCTCCTGCGTCACGGTCTGCTGGGCCACACTCTTGCCGAAAGCCACGCGGCTGCTGGCGCGCTTGCACATCAGCTCCAGCGCGCGCTCGGCCAGGCCGATCAGGCGCATGCAGTGGTGAATGCGGCCCGGGCCGAGGCGGCCCTGGGCGATCTCGAAGCCGCGCCCTTCGCCCAGCAAGATATTGCCGACGGGAACGCGCACGTTCTCGAAATACATCTCCATATGGCCGTGGGGCGCATCGTCATAGCCCATCACGTTCAGCGGACGCGCGATGCGGATGCCCTTGGCATCGGCCGGGATGATGATCATGCTCTGCTGCGAATGCTTGGCCGCTTCGGGGTCGGTCTTGCCCATGGTGATGAAGACCTGGCAGCGAGGATCGCCGGCACCCGAGATCCACCACTTGTGGCCGTTGATCACGTATTCGTCGCCCTGGCGCTCGATACGGGTGCAGATATTGGTGGCGTCGGAGGAGGCAACTTCGGGCTCGGTCATGGCGAAGGCCGAGCGGATCTTGCCTTCCAGCAGGGGCTTGAGCCAGCGCTCCTTGAGCTCGGCACTGCCGTAGCGGGCAATGGTCTCCATATTGCCGGTATCCGGCGCGGAGCAGTTGAAGACTTCGGAAGCCCATGGCACGCGGCCCATGATCTCGGCCAGCGGTGCGTATTCCTGATTGGTCAGGCCCGCGCCGTGGTAGCCCGAGGCTTCGGCGCTGTCCACCGGCAGAAACAGATTCCACAGACCCGCGGCCTGGGCCTTGGGCTTGAGCTTTTCGATGGTTTGCAGCGGCGTCCAGCGCTTGCCGGCGGCCGTGTTGGCCTGCATCTCGTCGGCATATTCCTTTTCTGCCGGGTAGATGTGGTCGTCCATGAACTTGAGCAGGCGCTGCTGCAGGTCCTTGGTTTTGGGCGAGTAGTCGAAGTCCATGAGTGCTCCTTTTGTTGTGGGACGGTCGGTTGCGTGGTGGTGGAAAATCAGGCGCGCTGAGCAAAGGACCAGGCCAGTTCGGCCATGGGGCGGGCGGTGTCGCCCGAGGCCTTGGCCTGGGCGCTGGAGGCCGTGCCGGCCTCGACGCGCTTGGCAATGCCTTGCAGGATGGCGGCGATGCGGAACATGTTGTAGGCCATGTAGAAGTTCCAGTCGCGCTGCAGTGTGGCCACATCGGCAATGCCGGTGCGCTGGCAGTAGCGCTGCATGTAATCGTGCTCGGCAGGGATGCCCAGGCCCGCGATGTCCAGCCCCGCAATGCCGCGGCCCAGCTCGGCCGGGATATGCCAGCTCATGCAGTGGTAGCTGAAGTCGGCCAGCGGGTGGCCCAGCGTGGACAGCTCCCAGTCCAGCACGGCAATCACGCGTGGCTCGGTGGGGTGGAACATCAGGTTGTCCAGACGGTAGTCGCCATGCACGATGGAGACACGTCCCTCGTCGCGTGCGCTGGCCGGCATATGAGCGGGAAGCCACTCCATCAGTTTGTCCATCTCGGGGATCGGCTGGGTGACGGAGGCCACATACTGCTTGCTCCAGCGGCCGATCTGGCGCTCGAAGTAATTGCCGCTCTTGCCGTAGTCAGCCAGGCCACGTTCGGCAAACTTCACGCTGTGCAGAGCCGCGATCACGCGGTTCATCTCGTCGTAGATCTCGGCGCGTTGCGCAGGCGTCATGCCGGGCAGGGACTGGTCCCAAAGCACGCGGCCTTCCATGAACTCCATGATGTAGAAGGCGCGGCCGATGACGGATTCATCCTCGCACAGCGCATACATGTGCGGCACGGGCACATCGGTGCCGGCCAGGCCCTTCATGACGCGGTATTCGCGCTCGATCGCATGGGCCGAAGGCAGCAGCTTGGCCACGGGACCGGGCTTGGCGCGCATCACATAGCTACAGCCGGGCGTGATCAGCTTGTAGGTGGGGTTGGACTGGCCGCCCTTGAACATCTCCACCTGCAGCGGACCTTCAAAGTCCTGGACATGCCGGCTCATCCAGTCGGTTATGGCATCGATATCAAACGCATGCTGGTCGGATACCGCGCGGGTGCCGACGAAATGCTCATAAGTGCTCATGTTGTCTCAGTCCTTTGTTCGATTTGTGATGGGCAAGGCGCAGCCCGCCACGCCGCACAAAAGTGCAGCGAGCAAACGCGTGAAAGGGGAGTGCTGCCGCAGAATGCGGCAAGAGAGAAACGAAGGTGAAAACTGGCGTGATTCCAGCCAGAGATGCCGAGCAAGAGCCGCCTCGCGGCGATGGCATCGTCCCCCTCCCGCAAGCGCAGCGAAGCGGGAGAGGGGGAAGCGGCGGGGCCGCCCCCGGCAAAGCCGCTCAGGGGGTGAATCAGTGATCCGTGTCTGCAATACGCAGCAGCGTCACCCGGTCGCGCACGATGAGGCCACCCGGCTCGATGCGAATGACCTCCTCGCGCTCCATGGACTTGAGTTCCTGGTTCACGCGCTGGCGTGAGGCGCCCAGCAATTGCGCCAGCTCTTCCTGCGCCAGATGCAGGCCGATGCGGATCTCGTTGCTGTCCGACAGACTCATCACGCCATAGCTGCGTGTCAGGTGCAGCAGCTGCTTGGCCAGGCGCGCTCGCAGCGGCAAGGTGTTGAGGTCTTCCACCAGGCCGTAGAGCTGGCGTACTCGGCGCGCATTGAGGCGCAGGATCGCTTCGGAAAACTCCACATGCTCTGCCAGAATGCGCCTGAAGTCCGCCTTGGATACGCACAGCAGCGTGGTCTCGCCATGTGCATAGGCGTCGTGCGTGCGCTTGTCGCCATCCAGAATCGCCACATCCCCGAACCAGATGCCCGGCTCCACATAGGTCAGCGTGATCTGCTTGCCCGTGATGGAGGTGGAGCTGACTCGCACCGCGCCACGTGCACAGGCAATCCACTCCTCGGGCGGTTCGCCGCGAGCGCAGATGAGCATGCCATCTTTGTATCGTTTGACGTAAGCGCATCGAAGAATGTCGTGCCGCAAAGAGGGCGAAAGGGATGAAAACCAGCGACCAGAGTTGATCGCCTCACGTTCTTCCATACTAAGAATTGGCTCGTCCATGTTCTGTCTTATGCGTGACTGGTAACCGCCCCATTGTCGCGTGTGGGACCGGCCATGCTGAAGCTGTGGGACTCAGGGTTGTCACCTGTGTGTCCGCTTTTACGGCGAATAGGGCTTGCGTCAATCAAGAAAACCCAGCAGCCATGCGGCCTGCGCAGCAGCGCTCCAGAAAAAAAGCTCGCTGGCTGCGGGCATTTTTTCTGCTCATTTCCGGTGTTTTCTGTGCCCGGCAGACCAGGCTAGGCTGGAGTTTTGAATCTCTCAATGAAAATAGCCGCCGGCGCTTGTGCATCAAGCGCCGGCGGCTATTGAATGGGAAGTCGATGCGCTTCGATACGCTCAGGCTGCAGCCTGCATGTGTTGCAGCAGATGCTGGGCAGCGGCTTCCGGATCGGGGGCGTTGACCAGGGCGCGCACCACGGCGACCGAGCCCACGCCCGTGGCGCGCACGGCGGGGAACAGGTCTTCGGAAATACCGCCAATCGCCACCAGCGGGTACTGCTGCATCAGGCGCACATAGGCCGCCAGACGCGCCAGACCTTGCGGGGCCGTCGCCATCTTCTTGAGCGTGGTGGGGAACACCGCTCCCAGGGCGATATAGCTGGGCTGGACCGCATGGGCGCGCACCATTTCGGCATAGCCATGGGTGGACACGCCCAAGCGCGTGCCCGAGCTGCGGATGGTCTCCAGATCGCGCTGGCCGATCACGTCCAGATCTTCCTGGCCCACATGAATGCCGTAGGCGCCTGCGTCCAGCGCGGCCTGCCAGTGGTCGTTGATGAATAGACGTGCATGTGTGCCCTTGACGGCTTCAACAGCCGCTTTGACTTCACGGGCAATGGCAGCCTTGTCGTCGGACTTGAAGCGCAGCTGCACCGTGGGCACGCCCGCGCGGGCCATGCGGCCCACCCATTCGGCCGTGGGCAGCACGCCATACAGGCCCAGCTCGCGCGGGCAATGGGCAAAGGCCTGGGCCGGGTCGGCCTTGCCGAGGCCGAAGTCGCGTGGGTCGTCGGGCCAGTGGGTGGCATCGAAATGATTGTTGCGCTCGCTCTGGCACTGCCAGGCCTGGGCCAGTGTCTCCGCATCCACGGCAATAAAGCCCAGCAGGCTGCAGGCCTGCAGTGCGGCCAGATAGGCGGGCTCGCCACGCAGCGCGGGTGGAACGGGCTGGGGAGTCAGCTCGACCGAGTTGGCATCATGGTGGAGCTGGGCACCAAAGTTGGCACTGTGCTGGTGGATGATGGCTTGCGCCAGGGCCTTGATTTCTGCGGAGTCCATGGTCCGGCCTTTATTCCTGATGCCAGAAAGGGGTGCCCAGCACGGGGGTGCTGGGCTGGGCGGCATTTTGCTCTGCCATGGCGCCTGCGCGCCAGGCGGCGTGACCGGCATTGACGGCATCGGAGAATGCGCCGGCCATGGCCACGGGGTCTTCGGACAGGGCCACGGCGGTGTTCAGCAGCACGGCGTCATAGCCCCATTCCATCACGGTGCAGGCGTGGGAGGGGCGGCCCAGGCCGGCATCGACGATCAGCGGCACCTTCAGGCGCTCGCGCAGCATCTGCATGGCATAGGGATTGACGGGGCCGCGGCCGGTGCCTATGGGCGCAGCCCAGGGCATGACGGCCTGACAGCCCACATCGACGAGCTTTTGGCACAGCACCAGGTCGTAGGTGGTATAGGGCAGGACCTGGAAGCCGTCCTTGATGAGGATGGAGGCGGCTTCCACCAGATTGAGCGTGTCGGGCTGCAGCGTGTAGTCGTCACCGATCAGCTCCAGCTTGATCCAGGGCGTGTCGAAGACTTCACGCGCCATCTGGGCCGTGGTCACGGCCTCCTGGATGGTCATGCAGCCTGCCGTGTTGGGCAGCACGGGCACGTTGAGCTTGCGCAGCAGCTCCCAGAAGCTGGCACCTGTCTCGGCAGCATTGCTGCCCTGGCGGCGCAGCGAGGCCGTGACCATGGCGGGCCTGGAGCGTTCTACAGCGGCTTCGAGAATCGCCGGCGAGGGGTAGCGCGAGGTGCCCAGCAGCAAGCGGCTTTCAAAACGCTGGCCGTAGAGAACCAGCGCGTCGTCGGTAGTTTTGGTATTCATGATTTATCTATATCTCTTGTCTTTGTACCGCAATGCGCGTGAAGCCCAGTGAGCCTCAAAAAGGCATGTGCCAAGTCAGTGACACCGAGCAAGAGCCGCCTCGCCGCGAGGGTGTCGTCCCCTGGGGGAAGGCGCGAAGTGACTCAGGGGGATTCATGTCTAGCCGCCTGTCACCGGAGAGATGACTTCCATCCTGTCGCCCTCATTGAGCGCATGGTCGGCGTACTGCGTCTTGGGCACGAACACCGTGTTGACCGCCACGGCAAACGGGGGCCTGGCCTGCATCTGCGCCAGCGCATCGGCCACGGTGGCATGGGCTGGCAGCTCGGTGGCTTGCTGGTTGAGAGTGATCTTCATGGCATGGAAACGGAAAATAAAGCGGGTGCTAAGTTAAACCTCTGCACGGCGGCGCTTGCGTGCGCCAGGGGTGCAAGTGCTGTGCGCCAAAGTTCGGGCTCGCAGTTCAGCCACGATGCACGGCGACATCGAACTCGCGCGCCAGTGGCGAGTCATTGTGGTCCAGCAGCTCCAGCACCACGTCCAGCATGGCGGGCGAGATCATGAAGCCGTGACGGTAGAGGCCGTTGACTTCCATGACACGTGGAGTCAGCAGACGCACGGCGGGCAGATTATCGGGCAGGGTGGGGCGGCACTGGGTGGCGATCTCCACAATGCGGCCTTCGGCAAAGCCGGAGTGAACGGTATAGGCCGCGCTCAGCAGCTCCAGCGTGGAGCGCACGCTGGCTGGCGACATATCGTCGGACTCGATTTCGGTCGCGCCAATCACGAACAGATGATCTTCCTTGGGCGCGATATAGATGGGGTAGCGTGGATGGATCAGGCGTGTGGGCCGCTGCAGCGTAACTTCGGGCGCATGGATGCGCACCACCTCGCCGCGAATGCCGCGCAGCTGCTTCCACTGGGTGCGGGCCCCCAGGCCCCGGCAGTCGAACACGAAGTCCGGCTGGCCAGCCTCGCCGGGGCGGAAGTCGCTGATTTCGCGTGGGCTGTCCCAGTGCAGCTTCACACCCAGCGCGGTGAGCTTGTCGACCAGCGCCGTCAGCAGCTGGCGGTTGTCCAGCTGGCCTTCGCCGGGCAGATAGACGGCCTGGTTGAAGCGTCCCTGCAGCGCGGGCTCGCAGTCCTGCAGTGCCGCGCCAGTCTTCTCCTGCATGGCCGGCAGGCTGGGGTTGATGCGCCGGTTTTTCTCCAGCAGGCCGAAAAAGCGCGCCGCGTCGCCCTGGTCCTGACGGTGCCAGAGAATCAGCGTGCCGTTTTGCTGCAGGAACACGTGCTGCTCAAGCTGGGCTATCAGCTCGGGCCAGCGCTTGAGCCCATGCTGGCCCATGCGCACCACGCCGGGCTCGGTAATGGCCGACTCGGCCAGCGGAGCCAGCATGGCGGCCGCCACGCGCGCGGCTGCGCCATCGCCTAGCGGGCCGTGGGCGTCATAGAGGTCGACGGCATGACCGCGCTGGGCCAGGGCCAGCGACAGCAGACGGCCCATGAGGCCGCCGCCGAGAATTGCGATCTTTGAAGAAGCTTGTAGCAATGACATGTGCAAATCGTTTTCCATCCGGACACAGGAACAGGGCCATGTGCAGGACAAAACGCGGCATGCCTTGCGGCTTGTGAAACTCCCCACGCCAGCATGACCTGGATCGGGTGCAGGGGGCACAGGGCACGGATGGTGCTCTGGTGCGCAGCCGGTGGCTGTCGCGGCCCCAGGGTGTTTCTCAGTCCACGCAGGCTGCTTGCCTGCGGGACACCCCTGTTTCGTCCGTTGGACATTACAGCACAACCGCAAACTGCGCGCATTGACCATGCGCATGGGCGATAATTTTTGCCATGACTGTGATTGCTTCATCCTCCATCCCCGGCGCCGCAAAAAAGCGCTATGCACGCGTGCTCTCCATCGCCGGCTCGGACAGCGGCGGTGGCGCCGGCATCCAGGCCGACCTCAAGACCTGCGCGGCTCTGGGCTGCTACGGCATGACGGCAATCACGGCCATCACCGTGCAGAACACGCTGGGTGTGACGGGCATTCATGGCATTCCGCTGGATACCGTGCGCGGCCAGATCGATGCCGTTGTGCAGGACATAGGCGTCGATGCCGTCAAGATCGGCATGCTGGCAACCCCCGATGTGGTGAGTGTGGTGGCGGATGCGATTCGTCGCCACGGGATCAGGAACGTGGTGCTGGACCCCGTGATGGTGGCCACCAGCGGCGATCGCCTGATCGTTCCCGAGACGGCTCAGGCACTGGTCCAGGAGCTGTTCCCTCTGGCGACGGTGATTACCCCCAATCTGGATGAAGCAGCTTTGCTGCTGGGTCGCAACATCGACGGCATTGGAGCGCTGGATGCGGCCGTGGCCGATCTGCTGGCCATGGGGGCGCCGGCGGTGTTGCTCAAGGGTGGGCATCTGAGCGGCGATCTGGTCATGGATGTGCTGGGCCGGCAAGGCCGGCAGGCAGGCGACTATCTGCGCCTGCAGTCGCAGCGCATCGTCACCCATAACGGCCATGGCACTGGCTGCACGCTGTCGTCGGCGATTGCATCTTTCCTGGCCCAGGGGCTGGAGCTGGAGGCCGCAGTGACCGAGGCGCGCCGCTATATTCTGGGCGCCATCGAGGCGGGAGCCGAGGTCTATACGGGCCAGGGCCACGGCCCCCTCAATCATGGCTATGCGCCGCGTGCACAGCTGATCGTCGAAGGCTGATTGCCGACGCCCGCAAAAAAGGCCTGCTGCTGCAGGCCTTTGGCTTTGGTGGGCCCGGGCTCGGGGATTACCAGCCCCAGACCAGATTCTTGGCCACCCAGCCGCTCTGGCCGTTGCTGCGCTGGACCTGGGCCCAGCTGCCTTGCTTTTTCAGCGTCTGCAGCACCTCATGCTGCTCCAGCTTGCCTACCCGGTTGTGCTTCTGGCCAGGGCCGGAGCGCAGATTGGCCGTGCGCGCCGTCACCACCATATGCGGGCTCTTGCTGGTCAGCGGGGCGTGGACCCAGCCCAGCGTGGACTCATAGTCCTTGACGCGCAGCCACTGGCCCTTGCGCTGGGTGACTTGCAGCGGGTAGCCCTTGCTCAGTTCCCAGAGGGTCGCGGAGCGGGTGTTGGGCTGCTCGCGCACATTCACGGTCTTGCCCTTGATGCTGACAAATTCCTGGGCTTGTGCGAGGGCCGGCAGCAGGCCGGCGGTGAGCGCGCCCAGCGCGATCAGGCTTGAAGTGGCGGCGGTGCGGATCCAGCGGTTACAAGGCACGGGGCAGATTCTCCTTTATCGATTGAAAACAGGCTGTAACCCTCATCGGACTTGCGTGGCTAGCTATAGTTCCTGTAGAAAGCTGACAGGGGCTGAACACCTGACAGCCATAAAGGAATGCCATGAACCAGCCAGTCCGCGCCCATGGGAGCGCCTCGTTGACTACCCGATTGACGCTTGCATTGACGGCTCTGGCAGCAGCGACGCTGCTGACCGCCTGCCAGAGTAGGGCGTTGGCGAATGCTTCGGCTGCAACACCTGCCGCTGCGGCGGCAAAAGCCGGGGACCTGCAGATGCTGGGCCAGCAATTGCTGGCCGCTGCCGCGCAGGGCGATGCCGTGACGGTGCGCAATCTGCTGGCTGACAACGCGCCTGTCGACGTGCAGGATGCCCGGGGCAATACCCCCTTGCTGCTGGCCACGGCGGCCAACCATATCGAGGTAGCACGATCGCTGCTGATGCATGGTGCCAGCCCCAATATCGAGAACCAGATGCAGGACAGCGCTTATTTGCTGGCCGGCGCGCAGGGCCGGCTGGAGATTGTGCGCATGACGATTTCCTATGGCGCCGATCTCAAGAGCACCAACCGTTATGGGGGCACGGCCCTGATTCCAGCCTGCGAGCGCGGCCATCTGGAAACAGCCCAGGCACTGATCGCCGCCGGCGTGAATGTGAATCATGTCAACCGGCTGGGCTGGACCTGTCTGATGGAAGCCGTGGTGCTCGGCGATGGCGGGCCGCGCCATCAGGCCATCATCCAGGCCTTGATCGATGCCAAGGCCGATCTGAACCTGCCCGACAAGGATGGGGTGACGGCCCTGGCCCATGCACGCCAGCGCGGGCAGCAGGCCGTGGTGCAGCTGCTGCAGGCGGCGGGCGCCAGGTAAAAAAACAGAAAAATGGCTGAATCGCCCTGTTAAAAGGCGTTTGTCGCTATTGAGTTTGATTTTTTCTCAGGCGGCAACGGAGCGCGGCTGCAGCTGGCGTGTGGCGACGGCCACCACAAAGGTCAGCGCCAGCGTGGGCAGGGCCGAGCCCAGGGCCGCGCTGACATAGGGCAGCAGGTGATAGAAGGCAATGCCCAGCACCCAGATGGCCACAGCATCCCAGCGCACGGCGGGCGCTTTTTGCATCAGCTCCACGGCATCGGTGCCAAAGGCCAGGCGACCGAGCATCACGCCGAACAGCGGCACAAAGCAGGAGCTGAGCAACAGCAGAAACGGCTCCAGGCTGTGCATGGGCAGCACCATGGCCAGCGCCGTGCACAGGGATGCGATCAGCAGGCCCCAGCGGCGAATACTCCAGCCCGGTAGCAGGCTGTGGGCCGACATGGCACCCGAGTAGGCATCGCCATAGGCGTTGTCCACCTCGTCGATCAGAATCAGCGACAGGGCGATCAGTCCGCCCTGGGCCAGCAGCAGGGCCGTGACCAGGTCTTCGCTGGGCAGGGTCAGGGCCACCAGCACGCCCAGGGAGTAGCACCAGATATTGGCCAGGGCAAAGCCGGTCCAGGCACCCGTCAGCGCGGACTTGCCGCTCTTGCCGTGGCGCGCATAGTCGGCCACCAGCGGCAGCCAGCTGATGGGCATGGCGATCACCAGATCGACGGCGCCGAGCATGCTCATGCCGCCGGCACCCTCGCGGGCCAGCAAGGTCCCGAGGCCGGTGGTGCCAGCCATTTTCAGGAATTGCCAGCTCAGCCACAGCAGCGAGGCAATCACCAGCGGCAAGGCCACGCGCGAGATGATGCGGCGCACCAGGGTGGTCATGGAGCCGCTCATCAGCAGCAGGATCACGCCGCCCCAGAGCAGCGTGGCCAGCCAGGGCCAGTAGGCAGCGCCCATGGTGCCGCCTTGTTTGCCCAGCGCCACGGTGGCGTCACGCATCACCACCAGCTCGAAACTGCCCCAGCCCAGCAACTGGATGATGTTGAGCACGATAGGCAGCCGTGCGAAGTGGCGGCCGTAGACGCAGTGCATCAGTCCGGCGCTGGACAGGCCGCTGTCGCAGCCCAGCTTGCCCACCCAGCCCAGCAGGCCGGCGCCGATCAGGGAGCCGATGCCGATAGCAACCAGCGCATGCAGCGGGCTGAGCGCGGGCAGCAGATAGGCGCCCATCTGCATGACCAGCAGGCCCACGCCCAGACTGAACCACAGCGAGGCATGGTCGCGCCAGGCAAAGACGCGCTCCTGCCCCGTCACCGGGGCCAGGGCCCGATTGGCCGATGTGGAAGAAGATGAATTCATGAATGCTCCGCCAGAAAAACGAAGCAGGGGCCGCATGGTTTGCACGGCAGGCCATCGAAGACATGGCGAGTCGCGGTCTGACACCTTGGACAGCTTCCCTGCGCGAGGATGATCTCGGGCAAGCGGCCGTCAAGAGACCGCCTGCGCAATCAGGTTCAAAGGGACTCTCTCAGCCCTGACCGGTCATGGTCAGGACACCCCCAGCATTGCTGCCTGCCTTGGGCTGCAGCGATCGCGATTGTGCCAGACATGCCGGGCCGGAGCAGGACTGCGGCGCGAAGCGGTGTTGCCAATGGTGTTGCAAATGCTTGCAAATCAGAGCGCCTGTCTTGACCCCGTTGGGCCTGCTGCTGCGTTTCAGCCTCCGACAAGTTTGTTTCACGCCGCTGTGGCTGTATCTTGAGGAGGCCTTGTCCATGCTGTCTGTCCGTATCGAACCCCGGGTTCCAGTTTTCTTGCTGTCGCGCGGCCGCCTACTGCGCGCTTCGCTGCTCTGTGCTGCCGCGATGGTCGCCGCTGCGCCGGCTTCGGCCTGGACGCGTGGCAACCACAAGCTGGCCCAGATCAGCATCGTCGAACGTGCCACGGGGCGGGTACTGCCCCAGTACAGTCACGAGGGAGAGCTGTGGGTGGTGGGTCGCCCCGGTGCCAACTATGCGGTGCGCATCCGCAACCTCGAGAGCCGACGCATCATGGGCGTCATCAGCGTCGACGGGGTCAATGCCATCAACGGCCGGGCGGCGAGCTCCCGCGCCGAGGGTGGCTATGTGCTGGATGCAGGCGACAGCTATGACGTGCGGGGCTGGCGCAAGAGCAATGACAACGTGGCTGCGTTCTACTTCTCGCAAAGCGATATGTCCTATGCCGCCAGAACCGGCAGGCCGCAGGATGTCGGCGTGATTGGCGTGGCTCTGTACCGTGAAAAGCTGCCCGAGCCGGCCAGATATCAAGGGCCAGTTTACGAGTCGGACGCCGCGAGCGCTGCATCGGCTGCCGAGTCTGCCGCGGCCGATAGTGCCATGCCGCAGGCCGCCAGCAAGAGCCGCAGCGCCGAGCGTCGTGCACCTTCGGCCTTGCCGGCCCCTTCACTGGGCACGGGCCATGGCACGGTGGAGCGCTCCCAAGTCACCCAGGTGGAATTCGAGGCCGACACCGACCAGCCCCGTCAGATGGTGCGTATCCGCTACGACAGCTATGCCAATCTGGTTGCCAGAGGCGTGATTCGCGAGCCTCGTCCACGGCCGTCCCAGCCGCGCGCGCCCAACCCCTTTCCCGGGGACAATGGCTTTGTGCCGGATCCACCCCGCAACTGAGTTGGTTGCGCTGTCGCCGGAATTTGCATAATCGCGGGCATGCTTGCACCGCCGCTTGCCCAAGCCCAACCCGCCGATGAAGCCCTGATGCGCAGCTATGCTGCAGGGCAGGCCACGGCTTTCGAGACGCTTTATGCCCGGCACAGCCTGCGTATGTGGCGCTATTTCTACCGCAATACGGGCGATGCGGCGCTGGCCGACGATCTGGCGCAAGACCTCTGGTTTGCTGTGGTGGACAGCGCCTGCCGCTATGAGGTGCGCAGCAAGTTCACGACCTGGCTGTTCACCATGGCGCATCACCGACTCGTCGACCATTGGCGCAGGCAGCGGCCGGGCA
Source organism: Comamonas testosteroni (assembly GCF_014076415.1). Taxonomy (NCBI): domain Bacteria; kingdom Pseudomonadati; phylum Pseudomonadota; class Betaproteobacteria; order Burkholderiales; family Comamonadaceae; genus Comamonas; species Comamonas testosteroni. The sequence goes on along the minus strand of NZ_CP043568.1, from coordinate 3,807,104 downwards.
CCAGCCTGTCGGCAGACACGCAAGAGTCCATGCGGCTGGCCGAAAGCCTGTTTGCAGCCTCGGGCTTCGAGCCCGAGCAGCAGCTCGATCGCCAGCTCATGGCTCAGGCCATTCTGGCTGCGCTGGCCCGGCTCCCGGCCGAGCAGCGCGAGTGTTTTCTGCTGCAGGTCGAGGCTGATCTGACGGTGGCTGAAATTGCCCAGACCACCGGCGTTGCCGAGGAAACGGCCAAAAGCCGCTTGCGCTATGCGCGCGCCAAACTGCGCGCCGCGCTGGAGGAACTGGCATGAATATGCACCCCGAAACCCCGTCTGGCGACCACAAGCCCGATGCGCTGCGCGAGCTCTACCACGAGGCCGTGTCAGAGGACCGTGGCCCCAGTGTGCAAAGCAGTGCCGCTGTTCTGGAGCGCGCGCGCCAGCGTGCGGCAGGTGTGGGGCAGCAGCCCTCGGAGCCGATGGGCAAGCCTGCCGCCAATGACCGCTTCTGGCTGCGTCATGCGCTGGGCGGAATGGCGGCCGTCGGATTGGTGGGCTGGCTGATGCTGCAGCATGCCGCCTGGTGGAGTGGGCCGGACAAGGGCAAGGAGGGCGAGCGAGATTCCAGGGCCGAAGCCGTGGCCCTGCCAGCTGAATCGCAGCCGGTTCCGGCTGCAGCGGATGCAGATCGTGCCGCCGTGGCGGAATTGGCACCGACCGAGGCGGCGCTGGCGCAGAAATCCACGGAAAAAAAGACTCGAACTATGGCAGAGAAAGCACCGGATGCCATGGATATGGAAGCATCTATAGCTGCATCAGCCCCTGTGTCGCGGCCAGAGGCTGCTCCGGCCCCTGGTGCGGCAGCCTCTGCAAGCCTGGCGCGCTCCGCAAAGCCGGCTGCCAAAGAGCCATCCCGCAGCGATGAGGCCACACAACCTGCTGCCCCGGCGGAGGCCATGGCGCAGAGCTCCAGGCCAGGCGCGCAATTGTCGCTATGTCCCTTGAAGGCTGAGGTGCATCGCAACACGCAAGCTGCAAAAGAGGATGCAGGCAAAGCCTCTGGCATCGCAGGTAAGCCCCTGCATTGCCGCCCGCGAAAGCAGGGGGAAACGCAGATGGATGATGCCAAGTCTGAGAAGAGTGCTTCTAAATATATAGCATATCCAGCACCGTGAGACAAAAAAAGCCCGCTTGACGCGGGCTTGGGTGATGGTCTGGCCAGTACTTTTGGGTACTGACGTTAGATCATGTTACTGGATTTTTGCGCTTTTGCGCAGCTGATCCTGGAACTGCTGCTCTTTTTGCTGCTGCAGCTGCTGCATGATCTGTGGTTTGACATCTTCGAACTTGGGCATTTCGGCCTGACGCTCGTCATCCATTCGGATGATGTGCCAGCCGAACTGGCTCTTGACGGGCGCGTCGGTCATCTCGCCCTTCTTGAGCTTGACCAGGGCTTCGGTGAACTCGGGTACGTAGTTGTTGGGGTTGGCCCAATCCAGATCGCCGCCACGGGCTCCCGATCCAGGATCCTTGGATTCCTTCTTGGCGATGTCTTCAAACTTCTTGCCGGCCTTCACTTCGGCAATGATGGCCTTGGCGCGGTCTTCGGATTCCACCAGGATGTGGCTGGCCTTGTATTCCTTGCCGCCATTGGCTGCGACGAACTTGTCGTATTCGGCCTTGGCTTCGGCATCGGTCACGGGGTTCTTCTTGCGGAAGTCGTCAAACAGCGCGCGGATCAGCACGGTCTGGCGTGCCATTTCCATCTGCTGCTTGTAGGCTTCGGAGCCGGCCAGACCGCGGCGGTTGGCTTCCTGCATGAAGATTTCACGCGCAATGACTTCATCCTTGATCATCTTTTCCATCTCGGGCACAACGGGCTGGCCGCTGGCTTCGATCTGGGTCTTCAGGGCATTGACACGGGCCATGGGAACGGCCTTGCCATTGACGATGGCCACATTCTGGGCCGAGGCGGACAGGGCGGCAGCGCCCAGAACAGCGGCGGCCACGATGCGGGCCAGTTGCTTTTGTTTCATGCTCATTCGAGTTGTGATTGAGAAAAGTGAGTGAAGTTCAGTCCATACGCAACAGGCTCCCGTCAAGGAGCCTGTGGCTAGAACAGTGCGTTCTCAAAGTACTTCAATGGCGATGGCATGAACACCCTGGTCAATGAAGTCTTGCAGTGCATCATACACAAGCCGGTGGCGTGCCACGCGGGTTTTTCCATCAAAGGCCGGGCCAGCGATGCGCACGCGAAAATGCGTGCCCACACCGCTGTCGTTGGCACCGGCATGACCGGCATGCTGATAGCTCTCGTCGATGACTTCGAGTCGGGTCGGGGCCAGACGCTGGCGCAGGGCTGCGTCCATTGCCTGGGCGCTGATGGTCATGCTCATGGCTGCTTGTCCTTGGTTTCGGCCGTGTTGGGCACGCCGTCCTGGGGCAGGTAGCGGCTCATGTAGATGGCTTGTGCAATCACGAACACCACCATCAGTCCCATGCCGCCAAACAGCTTGAAGTTGACCCAGGCATCGGTGTCGAAGTTGTAGGCTACCCAGATGTTGAGCCCGCCCATGGCGGCGAAGAAAGCAGTCCAGGCCCAGTTGAGCTTGAGCCAGATGGCGTCGGGCAGTTGCAGTTGCGCGCCCATGACGGAGCGCAGCAGGTTCTTTTTGAACACCAACTGGCCGATCAGCAGCGCGCCGCCCATGAGCCAGTACAGCACCGTGGGTTTCCATTTGATGAAGTTGTCGTCATGGGCCAGCAAAGTGGCGCCGCCAAACAGTACGATGACGCCCAGGCTCATCCATTGCATGGGCTCGATCTTGCCGGTCTTCAAGCGCAGATAGGCGATCTGCGCCACGGTGGCGGCAATGGCCACGGCTGTGGCGGTGTAAATGCCCCAGACCTTGAAGGCCACGAAAAACAGGATGATGGGGAAGAAATCAATCAGCAGCTTCATGCGCGAAATGGTAGTCGTTCTGGAATTCAGACTGCGCAGCACCGACAAGGTTCCCGGCGCTGTGAGTAAAGCCGCATCATGCACCAAAGCCCAGGTCATTCCGTGGGCAAAGCCTTGTGCGCCGGACGGAATCAGCTATCAAAGCTGATGCGCAACGCCAGCGCAGCAAGCCCGCTTGGAAGCGTGGCCCTTGCTGCCCAAGCGTTGCCAGCTCTTATTTCTGAGACTCGTTCTGGAAATCCAGCGAGGCCGAGTTCATGCAGTAGCGCAGGCCAGTGTCGGTGGGACCGTCGGGAAAGACATGGCCCAGATGGGCTCCGCAGTTGCTGCACACAGTCTCGGTGCGTACCATGCCGTGGCTGCGGTCCACGATATTGGTGATGGCGCCGGGCAGGGCCTGGTCAAAGCTGGGCCAGCCGCAGCCGGCGTCAAACTTGGTATGGGAGTCGAACAGCTTGTTGCCGCAGCAGATGCAGTGATAGCTGCCATCGGCCCAGAACTGCTCGTATTTGCCGGTGAAAGGCCGCTCGGTGGCAGCGTGGCGCGTGACCTGGAAGGCCGCGGCTTCGGCGCCCTTGTCCTGCAACAGGGCTTGCCATTCTTGGTCGGATTTCTGGACAGGGAAGCTCATGATGAACAGCTGATCTCAATCGAGGAAGCCCAGTCGGGCGGGAAGCCGGCCCAGTCAGCGTGGTCCGGGTGCGATTCATAGGGCGCTTGCAGCACGGCCAGCATTTGCTGCACAGGCGCAAAGTCGCCTGACTGGGCGGTACGAATCACGGTTTCGCCCAGATGGTTGCGCAGCACAAAGCGCGGATTGGATTTTTGCATCAAATCGACGGCTTGCGCTTGATCCACTTGTGCCAGTTGAGCTGAATAGCCGAGTGACCAGGCATCAAAGCTGGCGCGATCCAGAATGATGTCACGCAGTGGCTCAAAGTCGATTTCCGTTTGCTGCCCCTGTGCAACGGCATCGGTCAGGCGGGTAAAGAAGATGGTGTAGTCCACCTTGCTGTCGGCCAGGATCTGCAGCAGCGGGTTGACCAGCAGGGCAAAGCGGCCTTCGGTGGCGGGCGTGCCGGCTTCGTTCTCGGGCAGGCCCAGCTTGGCCAGCATCTGGCGTGCATAGGCTGCAGGAAAGACGGTCTTGTACGACTCCAGCGCGGCGATCGTCAGCTCTTCGTCGCCGATCAGCGGCAGCAGGGCCTGGCCCAGGCAATAGAGATTCCAGTAGGCCACCTGGGGCTGGCGGTTAAAGGCATAGCGGCCCTGGCTGTCGCTGTGATTGCAGATATGGCCGGGGTCGAAGGCGTCGAGAAACTGGAAGGGGCCGTAGTCGATGGTCAAGCCCAGAATGCTCATATTGTCGGTATTCATCACACCATGACAGAAGCCCACGCCTTGCCACTGGGCCAGCAGCCGGGCCGTGCGCTCGCTCACTGCCTGCAGAAAGTTGGCATAGGGATTGCCGTTCAGTGCAGTGGCCGCGCGGCACTGGGGGTAGTGCTGATCTATGACCAGATCGGCCAGGGCTTTGAGTTCGGCCTGCATGTCGCGTGCGGCGAAATGCTCGAAATGGCCGAAGCGGATGAAACTCTCGGCCACACGGGTCACGACGGCGGCGGTTTCCATGGTCTCGCGCGCCACGGACAGGGGCGAGCCCGTCAGCGCCAGCGCGCGCGTGGTGGGAATGCCCAGGGCTGTCATGGCTTCGCTGCAGAGAAATTCGCGAATCGACGAGCGCAGCACGGCCCGGCCGTCACCCATGCGTGAATAGGGGGTGCGGCCTGCGCCCTTGAGCTGGACTTCAAAGCCCTGCTCCGTCTCGCCCAGCAGGATGGCACGGCCGTCGCCGAGTTGGCCGGCCCAGACGCCGAACTGGTGACCGCTATAGACAGTGGCCAGCGGCTTGCTGCCGCCGCTGCCTTGGCCGAAGACGGCATTGCCGCTGAGGATTTGCAGTGCTTCGGCGCTGCGCAGCCATTCGGGGTTCAGACCCATCCAGCGGGCCGTGTTGGTGCTGGTAGCAATCCAGTGCGGCTCGGGTACGGGCGTGGGTTGCAGATAGGTGAAAAAAGCCGGGCCCAGGGCTTCAAATCGGCCGGGCTTGCGCCATTGCGGGGCAGGGGATTCGCTCATCCAGGCATTGTGCTTGAGCGGCATCAGGGACAGGGCTTGCAGGGTTGTTGAGTCGGTTCCCGTTGGAGAGTAGCCTAGGTTTTTCCCTGAGTGCGCACACATCGTTCAGAGGGAGGATGCCGACAAAGGTCGCCAAGGTTACGCATTGGTGACAGTCCTCAGATGACGGCCTGGAAGCCCGCGCTAGGATGCTTCCCGATCTTCACAACGATATCCAGGAGACTGCCAATGTTGGGTCTGATGCAAAGCCAGCCGCTGTTGATTTCTTCCCTGATCGAGTTCGCCGCACGCAACCATGCCGATGGAGAGATAGTCTCCCGCCGTGTGGAGGGGGATATCCACCGCTACACCTACAAGGATCTGGCGGCCCGCTCGCGCCAACTGGCCAACAAGCTCGACTCCCTGGGGCTGGCCGAGGGCGAGCGCGTGGCCAGCCTGGCCTGGAACGGCTATCGCCATATGGAGATGTATTTCGGCGTCAGCGGCTCGGGCCGGGTGCTGCACACCATCAACCCGCGCCTGCACCCCGAGCAGATTGCCTGGATTGTCAACCACGCCGAAGACAAGGTGCTGTGCTTTGACCTGACTTTTTTGCCCATCATTCAGGCCGTGCATGCCAAGTGCCCGCAGGTGCAGCAATGGGTGGTGCTCTGCGATGCAGACCGGCTGCCGGCAGACAGCGGCATCCCAGGTCTCGTCAGCTACGAGAGCTGGATTGCGGGTCAGTCCGATCAATACCGCTGGCCGCAGTTCGACGAGAACACCGCTTCCAGCATGTGCTACACCAGCGGCACCACGGGCAACCCCAAGGCCGTGCTCTACAGCCACCGCTCCAGCACGCTGCACGCCTATGCCGCAGCGCTGCCCGATGTGATGTGCCTGTCGGCCCGTGATTCGGTGCTGCCCGTGGTTCCCATGTTTCACGTCAATGCCTGGGGCCTTCCCTATTCGGCGGCGCTCACGGGCTGCAAGATGGTCTTCCCGGGCCCGGCGCTCGACGGCAAGTCGGTCTACGAGCTGATCGAGGCCGAGGGCGTGACCTTTGCCGCCGGCGTGCCCACCGTCTGGCAGATGCTGCTCGGCTATATGAAGCCAGGCGGCCTGCGTTTTTCCAAGCTCAACCGCACGGTGATCGGCGGCTCCGCCTGCCCGCCAGCCATGATCACGGCCTTCCAGGATGACTACGGCGTGGAGGTGCTGCACGCATGGGGCATGACGGAGATGAGTCCGCTGGGCACGCTGTGCACGCTCAAGAACAAGCATCTGGAACTGCCCAAGGAAGAGCAAATGAAGATCCGGCAGAAGCAGGGGCGTGCGATCTATGGTGTGGAGATGAAGATCGTCAATGATGCCGGCGACGAGCAGCCCTGGGATGGCAAAAGCTATGGCGACCTGCTGGTGCGCGGCCCCTGGATCATCGACAGCTACTACAAAGGCAGCGGCAGCCCCCTGGTGCGAGGGGCCGACGGCCACGGCTGGTTCCCGACAGGGGATGTGGCGACGATAGATCCCGACGGCTATATGCAGATCACCGACCGCAGCAAGGATGTGATCAAATCCGGCGGCGAATGGATCAGCTCCATCGATATTGAAAACATCGCCATGGCCAACCCGGCCGTGGCCATGGCTGCCTGCATAGGCATGCCGCATCCCAAGTGGGATGAGCGCCCCATCGTGGCCGTGGTCAAGAAGCCAGGCGCAGAAATCACGCGTGAGGAGCTGTTGGAGTTCTACGAGGGCAAGACGGCCAAGTGGCAAATTCCCGATGATGTGGTGTTTGTGGAGGCCATACCGATCGGTGCCACGGGCAAGATGCTCAAGACCCGTCTGCGCGAGGAACTCAAGGACTACAAGCTGCCTTCGGCTGTCTGAACGCCCCCCGGCCCGGCCGGAGCCAAGCCATCATCGTGAGATGATGGCTTTTTTGCCTGTGCCTCTTCTGGCTCCATTGCTTGACATCCATGCCTTCAGCTCCCGGTTTTTGCGATTGCTCGCCACCCTCGGTACCGGATGGAGGTCGCGCCCACGACTTGCTGCGACGCCAGCTTCTCGGAGCCGCCTTGCTAGGCGGGCTGGGTGCTTGGAGTCTGCCTGCAGCAGCCTGCGGGCCAGAGACTGTCGCCCCGGCTGCACCGCGCAATGTGTGTCTGGAGTGTCTGGCACGCCGGGCGCAGCAGCGCTCGGCCTTTGTGAACAAGGAGTTGCCATGAGCGCCGGGCCGCTCTGGCCGCAAGCAAGACCTGCACGCAAGAGCTGGCCTCTGTGCTGGTCGCAGCTCAATTCGACCGGCAAGCCAGCAGGCAAGCCCATGCAGCTGTATCTGTTGCTGGATGCGGCACAGAACCGTGACTTGTTGGCGCAGGTGCCGCAAAGCGGTGCCGAGGCCTTGTTTGCTTTCACGCGCGCGAGCAAGGAGGGCAAGCTCAGCCCCTGGTTGGTGCACCTGGGCAGCAGTGCCCAGGTCTTGAAAATGCCGCAGCAGAACTTTCTCGATGCCGTGCTCGATGTGGTGCAGGCCAGCCCTTGTGCCAGCTTGCTGGCCAGCGAGTGCGAGATGCCGGTGCTGCTGGCCCATCTGCGCCTGGCCATGGATCCAAGACTGCCTGGAGGCCACAGCAGTTATCTGGCCTTCTGGGATCCGGTCGTGCTGGCGGCCTTGCTGGGGCAGAGTGATCCGGACACGCAATCCGGCATCGATCCCGTGCTCCAGCCCGCGCAGTGCCGGGCCTTGCTGGGGCCGGTCGCACGCTGGTGGTGCTGGAGCCGATCGGGCCGTTTGCATGAATATGCGGTGGCTGATTTTGCCGGGCCTGCGGCGCCCCTGCCGCTGCAACTCGGCACCGCTCAGGTCGATGCGCTGGTAAAGGGTAATGTGCCCGATCTGCTGATCTACTATCTCAATCTGAATCAGACCCATCTGCGCGACAGATTGCCGCCGCTGGCAATGCATTGGTTTACGCGTCAGCAACTGGTGTTTGCGCGCCGCCAGGGGCTATCGGGTACACGTGACCTGCTCAACTATCTGTGCCTGGCGTTGATGGCGGGCGCGCGCTTTGATCAGCTGCCCGGCGTGAAGGAGCTTTTGGCCGGGGTCAAGGCCGGCAGGCTGAGCTTCGACCAGCTGATGCGCGAGATAGGCCCGCTTCTGGATGGCCGGGAGTTGCCCGAGCCTCAGGTGCTGAGCAGCTCCAGCGGCCTGCCGCTGACGGAAAGCCAGCTACCACCCTAGACTGTGCTGAAGTCTAAAGTGCCTCTAGACCTTTATGGGTGAGAGAAGCCTGCTATGGTTTCTGAAGTTGTGGCCTGAGGTAAACCCTGTAGTCACCAATGTGATATGCGCTAGGGCAACCCCCAGGCCGCAGGCGCTGGCTTGCCCTTTAGGCTGGGCGTCGCTCATAACCACCAACGGAGACGCTCTATGAAGTTTGCAATCAAGGCTTTGACAGCATCGGTGATCCTGGCGTGCGCGGGGAGTGCAATGGCGCAGAAGGGTGAGACCGTCAAGGTCGCCTGGATTGACCCGCTCTCGGGCCTGATGGCAGCGCTGGGATCCAATCAGCTCAAAAGCCTGCAGTACGTGGCCGAGGAACTCAACAAGAGCAATGCTTCGGGGGTGAAGTTCGAGATCATCGGCATCGACAACAAGCTCAGTCCGCAGGAGACCACGGCCGCGCTGCGTTCGGCCATGGACCAGGGCGTGCGCTATGTGTTCCAGGGTAATGGCTCGGGCCCGGCGCTGGCCATCATGGATGCGCTGGAAAAGCACAATGCGCGCAACAAGGGCAAGGAGGTCGTGTTCCTCAACTATGCGGCCGTGGACCCTGATCTGACCAACAGCAAGTGCAGTTACTGGCATTTCCGCCTCGATGCCGATACCTCCATGAAGATGGAGGCCTTGACCACCTATATGAAGGACGTGCCTGAGATCAAGAAGGTCTATCTGATCAACCAGAACTACTCGCATGGCCAGCAGGTGTCCAAGTACGCCAAGGAGATGCTCAAGCGCAAGCGCCCCGATGTGGAGATCGTGGGTGATGACTTCTCGCCATTGGCTCAGGTACGTGATTTTGCGCCCTATGTGGCCAAGATCAAGCAGTCGGGCGCCGACACGGTGATCACGGGCAACTGGGGTTCGGACCTGGCGCTGCTGATCAAGGCTGCCAACGATGCGGGCCTGAACAACGTCAAGTTCTACACCTATTACGCCATTGCCACGGGCGCGCCCACGGCCATGGGCGCAGCGGCGGCAGGCAAGGTCTATATGGTGGGCTATGGTCACCTGAACATGCCTGGTGCCATGGACAAGATCGTCAAGGGCTTCAAGGCCAAGGTCAACGAGGACATGTACACCGGCACCGTGTACACGGGGCTGAACATGCTCGACCAGGCTTTTGCCAAAGCCAAGACCACCGACCCGGTCAAGGTCGCCGCGACCATGGAGGGCATGAAGTTCCAGAACTACAACGGCGAGGTCGAGATGCGCAAGAGCGATCACCAGTTGCAGCAGGGCCTGTACATCGCGCGCTGGGAGAAGGCCGGCGGCAAATACCCCATGGACTCCGAGAACACGGGCTATACCTTTGCACCTGTGAAGTACTTCGAGCCCTATGTGGCCAGCACTCCCACCAGCTGCCAGATGAAACGCCCCTCCTGAGCGGGGAGGCGGGGTCGATATTCGGGGCGTCCTGGTGGCGTCCCTTTTTTATTGCCGGGTTTCATTCGTCTGCAAGTGCGAGCAGCTGTCGCGCAAGTGTCGCCAATTGCCGCGAATCTGCCTTGGAAGTCGCATGCGTGATAGTTACTAAGGCTTTCCCCAGCGGGAAAAAGTCTACCGGCCGGTAGATTGGCGGCAGTCGCTAGCAAAAACAATGAAAGGAGACAAGTATGAAATGGGTTATGCGCGCGGTGGCCCTGTCGGCTATGGCAGTAAGTGCAGGTGGTGCCTGGGCTCAGAAGGGTGAAATCGTCAAGGTCGCCTGGATTGATCCCCTGTCGGGTCTGATGGCTGCCGTGGGAACGAATCAGCTCAAGACTTTTCAGTTGCTGGCGGAAGAGTTCAACAAGAAAAACGCCTCGGGCGTGAAGTTCGAGGTCGTGGCGCTGGACAACAAGCTCAGCCCGCAGGAGACCACGGCTGCGCTGCGCTCGGCCATGGATCAGGGTGTGCGCTATGTGACGCAGGGCAATGGCTCGGGCCCGGCGCTGGCCATCATGGATGCACTGGAAAAGCACAATGCGCGCAACAAGGGCAAGGAGCTGCTCTATCTCAACTACGCGGCCGTGGATCCCGACCTGACCAACAGCAAGTGCAGCTACTGGCATTTCCGACTCGATGCCGATACCTCCATGAAGATGGAGGCGCTGACCACCTTCATGAAGGACGATGCCGAGGTCAAGAAGGTCTATCTGATCAACCAGAACTACGGGCATGGTCAGCAGGTGTCCAAGTTCGCCAAGGACTTGCTCAAGAGAAAGCGTCCCGATGTGCAGATCGTGGGCGATGACTTTTCTCCGCTGGCCCAGGTACGCGACTTCGCGCCCTATGTGGCCAAGATCAAGCAGTCGGGTGCTGATACGGTGATCACCGGCAACTGGGGCGCAGATCTGTCACTGCTGCTCAAGGCGGCCAACGACGCGGGCCTGAACAACGTCAAGTTCTATACCTATTACGCGTTTGGCGCCGGCGCTCCCACGGCCATGGGTGCTGCCTCCGATGGCAAGGTCTATACCGTGACCTACGGGCACTACAACATGGGCGCGCCGATTCAGGCCAGCATGGACAGCTTCAAGAAGAAGTTCAACGACGACCTGACGCAAAGCTCGATCTACCATGTCTTCGCCTTGCTGGATGCGGCCTTTGTCAAGACGGGCTCCACCGACCCGGTCAAGGTGGCGGCGGCTCTCGAGGGCATGAAGCTCAGGAGCTTCAATGGCGATGTCGAAATGCGCAAGAGCGACCACCAGCTGCAGCAGGGCCTGTATATCTCGAAGTGGCAGAAGGCGGGCGGCAAGTTCCCCTATGACGCGGAAAACACCGGCTACACCTTCGCCCCCGTGAAGTACTACGAGCCCTATGTGGCCAGCACGCCCACCAGTTGCCAGATGAAGCGTCCGTCCTGAGCCGGACCCGCATATTCTCACCTTCCCTCGTGCTGCAGCATCCGCACCCACAAGAGCGCATAACAGGTGCAGTGCTGCAGCGGTCTTTTTGCTCATGAGAACAAGGCAAGTCGATGACGCCTGAATTTTTCACCATATCCATGCTCAACGGCGTGAGCTACGGGCTGCTGCTCTTCATGCTCAGCTCGGGCCTGACGCTGATCTTCAGCATGATGGGCGTGCTTAATTTCGCTCACACCAGTTTCTACATGCTGGGTGCGTACTTCGCATACACGCTCAGCGGCGTCATCGGGTTCTGGCCCGCGCTCTTTCTCTGCCCCTTGCTGGTGGGCGTGCTGGGGGCGCTGTTCGAGCGCCACAGCCTGCGCCGCGTGCACAAATATGGCCATGTGCCCGAGTTGCTGGTGACTTTTGGCCTGTCCTATCTGATTCTTGAGGTGGTGCAACTGGTCTGGGGGCGCGGCACCGTGCCTTATGCGCTGCCATCGGCGCTGCAGGGGCCGCTTTTCACCTTGTATGGCACACAGTTCCCCAAGTCGCGCTCCTTTGTGATGCTGGTGGCGCTGCTGATGCTGGTGGCTGTCTGGTTGCTGCTGACGCGCACACGCATCGGTCTGGTGATTCAGGCCGCGCTCAAGAACCCCGAGATGGTGGAGGCGCTGGGCCACAACGTGCCGCGCGTGTTCATGCTGGTGTTCGGCGGCGGCTGCGCGCTGGCCGGGCTGGCCGGAGTGATCGGCGGCAACACCTATGTGACCGAGCCCGCCATGGCGGCCTCCGTCGGCTCCATCATTTTCGTCGTGGTGGTGGTCGGCGGCATGGGTTCGCTGGCCGGGGCTTTCGTTGCCTCGCTGCTGATCGGCGTGGTGCAGACCTTTGCCGTGGCACTGGACTGGTCTCTGGCCGGCCTGTTCGCCTCCATGGGTCATCAGGTCAATGAGTCCACCTTCGGCTGGCCCGTGTTGCGGCTGACACTGTCGCAGGTTGCGCCGATTCTGCCTTACCTGTTCCTGGTGCTGATTCTGATTTTCCGCCCCAGGGGCTTGCTGGGTACCAGAGGGGATTGAGCCATGTCTTCGATTGCAAAAACATCCATGAATTCTTCTGCTGCCGACAAGGCTCGGACCCAGGGACATTACCGCTTCAAGCCCTTGAACATAGGGCGAGTTCTGATCTGGGGCCTGTTTGCGCTGGCGCTCATCGTGGCACCGCTGATCTTCACCAGCTCGCTGGCTCTGACCATGCTCAGCCAGATCGGCTATCTGATCATCATCTGCCTGTCCTACAACATCCTGCTGGGGCAGGGCGGCATGCTGAGCTTCGGGCATGCGGTCTATACCGGCCTGGGCTCGTTCCTGGCCATCCATGCCATGAACAAGGCCGCTGCAGGCGAGATGGCCATTCCGCTGGTGCTGATTCCCGTTGTGGGCGGCCTGGCGGGCATGTTCTTCGCCGCGCTCTTCGGCTATGTGACGACCAAGAAATCCGGCACCACCTTTGCCATGATCACCTTGGGACTGGGAGAGCTGGTGGCGTCCATGGCGCTGATGTTTCCAGAGTTCTTCGGCGGCGAGGGCGGCATCACCACGGACCGGGTCTACAGCAAGTTCTTCGGGCTGGATTTCGGCTCGGGCCTGCAGGTGTACTACCTGATTGCCGTGTATTGCTTTGTCTGCACGGCTGCCATGTTTGCCTTCACCGGCACGCCGCTGGGACGCATGCTGAACGCCGTGCGCGACAACCCGGAGCGCGTGGAATTCGTGGGCTACAACACCCAGCGCGTGCGCTACTTCGCCTTCATCATTGCAGGCTTTTTTGCGGGCATCGGCGGCGGGCTGACGGCCATCAATTTCGAGATCATCACGGCCATGGACAGTGTCAGCGTGGTGCGCTCGGGCGGCTATCTGCTGTTCACCTTCCTGGGCGGCGCCACCTTCTTCTTCGGCCCCATCATCGGTGCCGTGCTGCTGGTGCTGGCATCGGTGCTGCTGTCCGAGCTGACCAAGGCCTGGCTGCTGTATCTGGGCCTGGTGTTCCTGCTCATGGTCATGTATGCCCCCGGCGGTGTGGCCAGCCTGATCATGATGAATCTGCGCGTCGCCAAGTTCGGCCATTTCAAGCGCCTGCTCATGCCCTATCTGGGCATTCTGGCGGCGGGCATCGTGACAGTGATTGGTGCCGCGTCGCTGATCGAGATGATCTATCACATGCAGCTCAATGCGGCCCTGGGCCCCAAGGTGCCGTTCATGGGAGCCGAGCTGGACACCGGTGCTGCTGCCACCTGGACCGTGGCGATCGTGGTGTTCGTGGTGGGCCTGGGCCTGCTGGAGGGCGTGCGCCGACTGACGGCCCGTCGCTGGGGTCGCATACAGGAAGCGATCGAAGAAAGCATCAAGAAAGGGGAGGGCTGAACCATGTCCAGCATCGCCATCCATCAACCGGCTGCGCAAGCGGTGCAGCAGTCCTCTCATGCGCTGGAGCTGCGCGATCTGCGCAAGAGCTTCGGCAAGACCGAAATCATTCGCGGCGCCAACCTGGCGGTCAATGCCGGCGAGCGTGTCGCCATCATCGGCCCCAACGGTGCAGGCAAGAGCACGCTGTTCAATCTGATCAGCGGCCGTTTCGAGCCCAGCAGCGGCGAGGTGCTGCTGCACGGCCAGCGCATCAACGGCAAGAAGCCGTTCGAGATCAACCGCATGGGGCTGTCGCGCAGCTTCCAGATCACGAACATCTTTCCCAAGCTTTCGGTGTTTGAAAACCTGCGCTGCAGCGTGCTCTGGAGTCTGGGCTACCGCTACAGCTTCTGGCGCTTTCTCTCCAATCTGCATGACGCCAACGAACGCGCCGACGAGCTGATGGAGATGATCGGTCTGCACCGCAAGCGCGACACGCTGGCGGTGAACCTGACCTATGCCGAGCAGCGCGCGCTGGAGATCGGCATCACCATCGGCGGCGGTGCCAGCGTCATCTTGCTGGACGAACCCACGGCAGGCATGAGCAACAGCGAAACCGCACATTTCATCCAGCTGATCAAGAAGGTCACTGAAGGCAAGACGCTGCTGACCGTGGAGCACGACATGGGGGTGGTCTTCGGACTCGCGGACAAGATTGCCGTGGTGGTCTATGGCGAGGTCATCGCCTATGACACTCCCGAAGCCGTGCGTGCCAACGCCAGAGTGCAAGAAGCATATCTGGGATCTTCCGTCGCAGACCAACAGGCAGGAGCGCATTGAGATGCTGAAGATCAACGATTTGCATGCCTACTATGGCAAAAGCCACGTGCTGCATGGCGTGGACTTCGAGGTCCATGCGGGCGAGATCGTGGCCTTGCTGGGGCGTAACGGCTCGGGCCGCTCCACCACAGCCAAGGCCATCATGGGACTGGTGCACTGGGAGGGGGCACTGGACTGGAAAGGCAAGAACCTGCATGGCAAGAAAGCCTATGAGGTGGCCCATCTGGGTATCGGCTATGTGCCCGAAGGTCGTGACGTATTCCCCAATCTGACCGTACATCAGAACCTGATGCTGGGGCAAAAAGGCAAGGGCAAAGGCAGTCGCTGGGGTTTTGACGACATGTATGCCATGTTTCCGCGCCTCAAGGAGCGCCAGCACACCGAGGCCGGCGTGATGTCGGGCGGCGAGCAGCAGATGCTCACGCTTTGCCGCACGCTGATGGGCGACCCGGATCTCATCATCATCGACGAGCCCACGGAAGGGCTGGCACCCAAGATCGTGGAACTGGTGGGCGAATACCTCAAGAAGATCAAGGATCGTGGCGTGTCCGTGCTGCTGATCGAGCAAAAGCTCACCATTGCCATGAATATCTCTGATCGGGCCCTGGTCATGGGCCATGGACATATCGTGTTTGACGGCACTCCCGAGACCCTCAGAGCGAACGAAAAGGTTCGCAAGGAGTGGCTGGAGGTGTGAGCTGACACACCCCTTGAGCGGCTTTGCCGCTTCCCCCTCTCTCGCTTTGCGGGAGGGGGACGACATCCTTGCTGCGGGGCGGTGGGGCCGCCCAGGCCCTTGCTTGATGTCTTTGACATGAGGTGTGCTCATTGTGTGAGCTGTCTCGCTCAGGACAAGCATCAGTTGCGCAACGCAGCAAAATTCGCAAAATAAAAACGCACGACCGTTCTTTTCTATTTATTGAACAGGGGACAACAGCATGACTGCTGAATACAAAGTGGACGGAGCCATCGCCGTCATTACCTTGAACAACCCGCCGGTCAACGGCCTGGGTCTGGCCACCAGACGAGGTGTGGTTGAGGGTTTGCGCGAGGCTCTGGCCGATAATGCCGTCAAGGCCATTGTGATCACCGGAGCCGGCAAGGCCTTCTCGGGCGGAGCCGATATCACCGAGTTCGGCAAGGATGATGCCTACCGTGAGCCGCACCTGATCTCGGTCATCCAGCAACTGGACCTGTCGACCAAGCCTGTGATTGCCGCGATTCACAGCGTCTGCATGGGGGGCGGGCTGGAGCTGGCGCTGGGCTGCCATTACCGCATTGCGGCCCCCGGCACGGCCGTGGCGCTGCCCGAGGTCAAGCTGGGCCTGCTGCCGGGCGCCGGCGGCACCCAGCGCCTGCCGCGCGTACTGGGTGTGGAAGCCGCTCTCAACATGATCGTCAGCGGCGAGGCCGTGATGAGCGAAATGCTGGCCATGCTGCCCGGCCAGAACCTGTTCAACAAGATGTCTGCATCTGCCGAGACGCTGCTGGCCGAGGCCAAGGCCTTGGCGCTGGAGGTCGCCGATGTCCGCCCGCTGCCGCGTGTGCGCGATCTGTCCTGCAAGCATCCCCAGGGCGAGGCCTATTTCGAGTTTGCCGCCACCATGGTGCAGGGCATGTCCAAGAACTTCCCAGCGCCCATGCGCTGCCTGGAAGCCGTCAAGAACGCCACGACCAAGAAATTCGACGACGGCATGGTGGCCGAGCGCGAAGCCTTCATGCAGCTGATGATGACGCCCGAGTCGCGTTCGCTGCGTCATCTGTTCATGGCCGAACGTGCGGCTTCCAAGATCCCTGACGTGCCCGGCGATACACCGGTGCGCGAGATCCGCACCGTGGGTGTGATCGGTGCCGGCACCATGGGCGGCGGCATCTCCATGAACTTCCTGAATGCGGGCATTCCCGTCACGATTCTGGAGACCAAGCAGGAAGCCCTGGATCGCGGTGTGGCGACCATCCGCAAGAATTACGAAGCCCAGGTCAAAAAGGGCAAGCTCTCCGAGCAGAAGTACGAGCAGCGCATGAGCCTGCTGTCCACCACGCTCAACTATGGCGATCTGAAGAATGCCGACCTCATCATCGAGGCTGTGTTCGAGGAGCTGGGCGTGAAGGAGCAGGTCTTCAAGCAGCTCGATGAAGTGGCCAAGCCCGGTGCGATTCTGGCATCCAACACCTCCACACTCGATGTGGACAGGATTGCCGCCTTTACCAAGCGTCCGCAGGACGTGGTGGGCATGCATTTCTTCAGTCCCGCCAATGTGATGAAGCTGCTGGAAGTGGTGCGCGGCAAGGCCACGGCCAAGGATGTGCTGGCCACGGTGATGAAGGTCGGCAAGAAGATCAAGAAGACCGCCGTGGTCTCCGGCGTCTGCGACGGCTTCATCGGCAACCGCATGATCGAGCAGTACTCGCGCCAGGCCGGCTTCCTGCTGGACGAAGGTGCATCGCCACAGCAGGTGGACAAGGCCATCGAGAAGTTCGGCTTTGCCATGGGCCCGTTCCGCATGGGCGATCTGGCGGGCAACGATATCGGTTGGGCGATTCGCAAGCGCCGTTATGTCGAAAAACCCGATATGAAGTACAGCGCCAGTGCGGATCGTCTGTGCGAACTGGGCCGCTTCGGTCAGAAGACCGGTGCGGGTTGGTATGACTATGTGCCTGGCAAGCGGGATGCCATCCCTTCGGAGGTGGTGGCCAAGATGATCGACGAGCACCGCAAGAGCCTGGGTATCACGCCGCGCAAGATCTCCGACGAGGAAATCGTGCAGCGCCTGGTCTATGCGCTGGTCAACGAAGGTGCGCACATCCTGGAGGACGGAATTGCCAGCAAGTCCGGCGATATCGACATGGTGTATCTGACCGGCTACGGCTTTCCGCTGTGGCGCGGCGGCCCCATGCACTATGCGGGCGAAGTCGGCCTGTTCAACGTGGTTCAGGCCATGGGCCGCTTTGCCCGGAACCCCAACGACGATGCCAAGTTCTGGCAGCCTGCTCCGCTGCTGGCCAAGTTGGCCGCCGAAGGCAAGCAGTTCAGCTAGGCGCCGCGCACACAGACCTTGAAACGTCGTTGCGAGGCCTTGGCGTACTGCTCGTACTGCCTGCGGCTTCGCGCCTCGTCTCCAACGCAAATCTTCGATTTGCTGGGCTGTGTGAACGGCGATTTGCCAGGAAATACCCAGAATCAAAGGACAGAACATGACATCCGCAGTGATTGTTTCTACCGCGCGCACTCCGCTGGCCAAGAGCTGGAAGGGCGCTTTCAACATGACTTATGGCCCCACCCTGGGCGCCCACGCCGTCAAGGCGGCAGTGGAGCGCGCAGGCATCGAGGGTGCCGAGGTCGAGGACGTGATCATGGGCATGTCGCTGCCCGAAGGCACGACCGGCGGCAACGTCGCCCGTCTGATCGCCATGCGTGCAGGCCTGCCGGTCACGACATCGGGTCTGACCATCAACCGCTTCTGCTCCTCGGGCCTGCAGGCGATTGCGCTGGCTGCCCAGCGCATCATCGCGGGCGAGAACGATGTGCTGGTGGCTGGCGGCCTGGAGAGCATCTCCTGCGTGCAGCCTCACCTGAATCAGCACATGGCTTTCGATCCCGAGCTGACTGCCATGAAGCCCGAGATCTACTGGAGCATGCTGCAGACTGCCGAACAGGTGGCCAAGCGCTACAGCATCAGCCGCGATGCCCAGGATGAGTACGGCGCCTCCAGCCAGCAGAAAGCCGCTGCGGCACAGGCTGCCGGCCTGTTCGACGCGGAAATTGCCCCCATGAAGACCGTCATGGGCGTGGTGGACAAGGTGCGCGGCATGGTCACCAAGGAGGTGACCGTGAGCAAGGACGAAGGCATTCGCGAGGGCACGACCAAGGAAGGCATCAGCGGTCTGCGCAGCGCGCTGCCCGGCGGGGTGATTACCGCCGGCAACGCGAGCCAGTTCTCCGACGGAGCCGGCGCCTGCGCCGTGGTCAGCGAGGAATACGCATCGCGCAAGGGCCTCAAGCCCCTGGGCCGTTTCCTGGGCTTTGCCGTGGCCGGCTGCGAGCCCGACGAGATGGGCATCGGCCCCATCTACGCCATCCCCAAGGTGCTCAAGAAGCTGGGTCTGTCGATCAATGACATTGACTTGTGGGAGCTCAACGAAGCCTTTGCCGTGCAGGTCATCTACTGCCGCGACAAACTGGGCATTCCGGCCGACAGGCTCAACGTCAACGGCGGCGCGATTGCCGTGGGCCACCCCTATGGCGTCTCGGGCCAGCGCCTGACGGGCCATGCACTGATCGAGGGCAAACGCCGCGGCGCCAAGCGTGTCTGCGTGACCATGTGCATTGGCGGCGGCATGGGTGCGGCAGGCGTGTTCGAGGTGCTCTGACATGGCTGGCGCTACCGGCGCGGCGCCCGCCGCAGTGTCGCCCGAAGCCTTCCTGGCCATGGGCCGGCAGGTGCTGGCGGCCCAGCCGTTCAGCATCCTGCTGGGCGCCGCGCTGGAAGCCTTCGAGCCCGGGCGCTGCACGCTCGCGCTGCCGATGCGGCGCGAACTGCAGCAGCAGCACGGCTTCGCGCACGGTGGTGTGCTGAGCTACCTGGCCGACAACGCGCTCACCTATGCCGGCGGCAGCGCGCTGGGCCGGCCCGTGGTGACGTCGGAATTCAAGATCAACTACCTGCGCCCGGCCGTGGGCGAGCGCCTGCTTGCACGCGCCGAGGCCGTGCACGCCGGCCGCTCGCAGGCGGTGTGCCGCTGCGAGGTGCTCGTGGTGCTGGCCGACGGGCAGGAAAGGCTGTGCGCCGTGGCGCAGGGCACGATCGCGGTGCTGCCCGAGCGGCCCGAGGGCGCGCCCGCCTAGTTGATGCTCTTCTTTTGATAGCTGCTCGCTCTGGTGCATAGAGCGCTTGCAGCCTGTTTTGATAGGTAATCTATGCGCCTGCGTTCCACCATTGACTTTCTGCTCTACGACTGGCTGCAGGCTGAAGGCCTGACCAGTCGCGCACGCTTTGCCGATCATTCGCGTGATACCTTTGATGCGGTGATGGATACCTGCGAGCGCATTGCGCGCGAGAAATACGCGCCCTTCAACCGCACGGTGGACTTGCAGGAGCCGCAATTCGATGGCGAGAAGGTCATCCTGCCCCAATGCACCTATGAAGCCCGCGAGGCCTATGCCGAATCGGGCATGCTCAGCGCGGCCCAGGACTACGAGATGGGCGGCATGCAACTGCCCTATGCCGTGGAGGCGGCGGCCAACTGTTTTTTTGCAGCGGCCTCGATCAGCATTGGCTCGAACATGCTGACCTCGGGCAATGCCAATGCCATCATGGCCCATGGCACCGAGCGGCAGAAAAAGGTCTTTGCGGCCAATGAGTTCAACGGTCGCTGGGCCGGCACCATGGCCTTGTCCGAGCCTCAGGCGGGCTCGTCGCTGTCGGATATCGCCACACGCGCCGAGCCCGATGGCGTCGAGTACGAGAGCGATGCGCTGGGGCCGCGCTATCGCCTCAAGGGCAACAAGATGTGGATCAGCTCGGGCGACCACGAGATGACCGAGAACATCGTGCACCTCGTGCTGGCCAAGATTCCCGGCGCCGACGGCAAGACCATTGCCGGCGTGAAGGGCATCTCGCTGTTCATCGTGCCCAAGAGGCTGGTCGATTCCGAGGGCCGGCTGACTGGCGAGCGCAACGATGTGGCCCTGGCGGGGCTCAACCACAAGCTGGGCTGGCGCGGCACGACCAATACCCTGCTCAATTTCGGCGAAGGCAGATACCCCGTGCGCGGACAGCATGGCGGGGGGCTGGACGGCTGCGGTGCGGGTGCGATCGGCTATCTGGTCGGCAAGCCCGGCGAGGGCCTGAAATGCATGTTCCACATGATGAACGAGGCGCGCATCTCCATCGGCATGGCGGCCTCCATGCTGGGCATGGCGGGCTACCACGCCAGTCTGGAATATGCACAGAGCCGCCCCCAGGGTCGGCCCATAGGCGAGGGCGGCAAGGATGCGAGCCGGCCGCAGTCGCGCATCATCGAGCATGCCGACGTCAAGCGCATGCTGTTGGCGCAGAAGGCCTATTGCGAAGGCGCGCTGGCCCTGAATCTGCTGTGCGCAAGACTGGTGGACGAGCAGTACACCGGCCAGAGCCAGGAGGCGGCAGAAGCCCGGCTGCTGCTGGAGGTGCTGACGCCGGTGGCCAAGAGCTGGCCCAGCGAGTTCTGCCTGGAAGCCAATTCGCTGGCCATCCAAATCCATGGCGGCTATGGCTACACGCGTGACTTCGCGGTCGAACAGTACTGGCGTGATAACCGCCTGAACATGATCCACGAGGGCACGCACGGCATCCAGGCCATGGATCTGCTGGGCCGCAAGGTCGTCATGGATGGCGGCAAGGGCCTGCAGCTGCTGGCTGCACGCATCAATGCCACCATCCAGCGAGCCATGCAGCATGAGAAGCTGGGCACCTATGCCAACCAGCTGGCGCGTGCGCTGGCCGATGTTGGATCAACCACCAAGGCGGCCTGGGCCACCGGCAATCCGCAGGAGGCACTGGCCAATGCCGTGCCCTATATGCAGGCCTTCGGCCATCTGGTACTGGCCTGGATCTGGCTGGATGTGGCGCTGGCCGTACTGGCCATGGACAAGGATCTGGCAATTGCCGCTCATCGCGGCAGCATGGCCGCGCAGCGTTACTTCTTCCATTACGAGTTGCCGCGCATCGGCGCCTGGCTGCAGGTGGTCAAGGCGCGCGACATGACCTGTGCTGGGATGGAGGAAGAGGCGTTCTGAGCCTCGCCGCGCTGCAAAAAGGCCCGCTGACGCGGGCCTTTTTCATGGGGCAGGTTCAGCTCAGGGCTTTTCGCAGTTGCCGCTCATGCCCACCATGCCGGACAGCTTTTGAAGGCTGGAACGCTGCTTCAGGCAGTCCTGATAGCTGGCTTCGGCGGCCTTTTGCTGCGCTACCTGAGTGGCCTTGGCGCGTTCGGCACGCAGCTGGGCGATGCGTTCGCGAATCTGCGGCATCAGTGCGGTAGCGGCCTTCTCACCTTCCACAATCGCATGGCTGCGCTGCGCGAAGTCGGCCGGGCCGATGTCCAGCACCTTGGGACGAATGATGATGTCGGCACGTGCCAGCTCGGCCTGGCCCAGCTTCTGGCCCATGATGGCAATCGACTGATTGAGTGCTCCGAGCATATTCGCCGGGGTCTTGCCGCTGGCCTTGTTGGAGATGTCCACGGCAATCACGATGTCGGCCCCCAGATTGCGCACGGCATCCACCGGCACGGGGCTGACAATGCCGCCGTCCACATAGTGGTACTTGCCGATGGTGACGGGCTGGAACACGCCCGGCACGCTGCTGGAGGCGCGCACGGCCTGGCCCACATTGCCACGTGCGAACACCGTGCGTTCACCGTCTTCCAGGCGCGTGGAGATGGCGACAAAGGGCTTGGCCATCTGCTCCAGCGGTTTGCGGTGGACTTGTTCATTCACATAGTCCTCAAGCTTCTGGCCCAGCACCAGGCCTCCCGCAGAAAGCTGCAGGTCGCGGATCTTGGCCTCATCCAGGGCCACGGCTTTTTCCTGCAGCTCAAAGGCGTTCATGCCGCTTGCATAGAGCGCACCCACCACGCTGCCCGCACTGGTGCCGGCCACGAACGAGGGCGTGAGGCCATTGGCCTCGAGCATCTTGATGACGCCGATATGGGCAAAGCCCTTGGCCGCACCACCGCCCAGCGCCAGGCCGATCTTGATCGGGGGGGCTGATGTGGTTGCGGTGGGCGGCTCGGGTGTCGCTGCGGGGCTGGAGGGATTGCTGCCGCAGGCGGCAAGGCCAAGCAGACTCAAACAGACCAAGGGGCGCAAAAAAGCATTCAGGCGCATGCCGGGAAATCCTGCTGTCATTAGGGCGCAAAGTATAGCGACGGGTGTTTGATGCGTTGACGTACTGGTTTTGATCGTCAAAAAGCATAGCTTCCTGTGCTTGATGGCAAATAGTTTGGGACATGTATCCTTTGTTTGGCCTATGTGTGCCGATGCGGCTTTGCAGACAATGTTCTCATTACAAGCAAGTAGCCGGCACGCTCTGACGGCGCGGCAGGACGAACGCCTGTCCGCCCTGTCCGCTCTGTCCCTGTCGCAGGCCTGGCACGATCAAGAGGCAGCAAATGTCGCAAAGCAATACATGGCAGGCCGGTGCCACAACGGCACAGGTCTCGGTCTGGTGGGTGGGCTTCGGCCTGGTGGTGGGAGTGCTGGGGGCGGCGCTGATCAGTCCGCTTTATGCGCTCTATCAGCAAGCCTGGCAGTTGCGGCCCAGCGATATCTCGCTGATCTATGTGCTCTATATGTGCGGTGGCCTGTGCGCCCTGCTGTTTCTGGGGCGCCTGCCCGACCGCATCGGCTTTCAGCGCGTGATGCTGTGTTTCCTGTGTCTGACGCTGGCAGGCACCCTGATCTCCATGCTGGCCTGGAATCTGCCCAGTCTGATCGTCGGGCGTTTCATGGTGGGGGTGTCATCAAGCCTCATCACCATCAGCGCCACCACGGGCCTGACACTGCTGGCGGCCAGCGGAAGCACCCATCTGCAGCCTCAGCGGGTGGCCATGATGGCCAGCTTTCTCAATGTGCTGGGCTTTGGTCTGGGGCCCTTGATCGGTGGCGTGGCGGGGCAGTGGCTGCCTCAGCCCTTGACGACGGCCTATCTGGTGCCGCTGGTGCTGGGCTGCATCGGTGTGGCGGGCGTTGTCACGCTCAAGCTGCCGGAATCGGTGCAGCAGGACGCGGGCCAACCGGGGCAGGCATCGGGCCGCCTGCACTGGCGGGACTGCCTGCCGCGGCTGATCTGGCCTGTGCGCGAGGATTCCCTGGCTTTTGCACTGACCTGCGGCTACCCGTTCGTGGCGTTCGGCGTATTCGGGCTGTATGCCTCCATGGCGCCGCTGTTTCTGCAGCAGATGATTCCCTGGAGCGGCCCTGCGGTCAGCGGTACGGCCATTGCGGTGATTTTGCTCGTCTCTGCGGGCATTCAGCTGGTGGCTGCCAGCTTGCCGCTGCACCGCTGCGGTTTTGCCGGCATGGCGCTGCTGGCGCTCAGCAACGGCATGCTGCTGCTGAATCTGCAGATGCGCTCGGCGCTGCTGTTCATCTTGGGCGTGTGTTTGACGGCACTGGGGCATGGCATGTGCATGCTGGCCGGCATGACCATGGTGGGCCGTCTTGCCAGGCCCGACAACCGGGCAGGCATGTTGTCCAGCTATCAGACCATCGGTCTGCTGGGATCCATGCTGCCCATGATGGCAGTGGGCTGGATTGCCGACCACTGGAGCGTGAAGCTGGCCGTGAGTCTGTTTGCCTGCTTCGTCATGCTGTTGGCTACCCTGCTGGGGTTGGCATTTGCGCGCCATCCGCGCATGCAAGGGGTTGCGGACTAGCGCATGGCTTGCATAGAGTTTCTGTAAATCACAGAAGAAAACACTTATTAATCAAATGTCACAAATTCGGACAAATTTGTCCTACAGAGATGCTGGAAAAGTTCGTATCCGAGCCAAAATGGTGGTTCGTTACAGTTGACCGTCATGTTTTTGCAAGCATTAAGGGAGAAATCGATATGACCACTATGTTCAAGCGTTCCGCTCAAGTTCTGGCCATTACCGCCTTGGCCTTTGGCTTGGCTGCCTGCGGCAAGTCCGACGACAACAAGACCGCTGGCCAGAAGCTCGATTCCGCCATTTCCCAGACCGAGAAGGCTGCGGAAAATGCTGGCAGCAAGATTGAAGAAGGTACGGCCAAGGCCGGCGATGCAGCTGCCGATGCATTGGCCAAGGCTGGTGAAGCTACCGGTGCCGCCATGGAAAAGGCTGGCAACAAGATGGAAGAAGGCGCAGCCAAGGCGGGGGCTGCCCTCGATGACGCCGGCATCACCGCTGCCGTCAAGACCGATTTGATCAAGGCCCCGGAAATCAGCGCCCTGCAGATCAATGTGGACACCAAGGGCGGCGCAGTGACCCTGACCGGCACCGTGCCCAGCGAAGCCGTCAAGACCCAGGCCGGCGAGATCGCCAAGGCTGCCAAGGGCGTGACCTCGGTCAACAACAATCTGACCGTGAAGGCCGGCTGATACTCCTAGGCCGCCAACCCGCATGAAGCCAGAGCGCGCAAGCCCTCTGGCTTTTTTGTGGCTGCATGGCACTAAGATCAGGGCATGACCCAAGCCGACCACAAGCTTTCCACCCACCTGATCCATCATCCCTACAAGCCACCCACGGACTTCGAAGGCCCGCAGCTTGCCGTGCACAAGGCCTCGACCGTGTACTTCGAGAATGTGCAGGCCATGCGCGAGCGCCGCTGGCTGGACAAGAGCAGCTACACCTACGGCCTGCATGGCACGCCCACGACCTATGCCCTGGAAGAACGTCTGGCATCGCTGGAGGGTGGTCTGCAATGCCTGCTGGTACCCAGCGGCCTGGCCGCGATTGCCACGGTGTCGCTGGCGCTGCTCAGGACGGGCGACGAGGTGCTGCTGCCCGATAACGTATACGGTCCCAACAAGACGCTGACCGAGGGCGAGCTGGCCCATTTCGGCATTCGCCATCGGTACTACGACCCCATGAGTGTCGAAGATCTGGCGGCCAAGATCACGCCAGCCACCAAGCTGGTCTGGCTGGAGGCTCCTGGCTCGGTAACCATGGAGTTTCCCGATCTCGTCGAGCAGGTGCGCCTGTGCCGGGCCAGGGGCGTGACCATGGTGCTGGACAACACCTGGGGCGCGGGCCTGGCTTTCCGTCCCTTCGACCTGCTGGGCGATGGCAGCCTGGGCATCGATGTCACGGTCCATGCCCTGACCAAATACCCCAGCGGCGGCGGCGATGTGCTGATGGGCAGCATCATCACGCGCAACCAGCCCCTGCATATGCGCATCAAGCTCGCGCACATGCGCCTGGGCCTGGGCGTGAGCGGCAATGACGCTGAAGCCGTGTTGCGCAGCCTGCCCAGCATCGGTCTGCGCTATCACGCCCAGGACAAGTCGGCCCGCCAGCTGGCGCAGTGGCTGGCCACCCAAAGTGCCGTGGCGCAGGTGCTGCACCCCGCCATGCCTGGAGCCCCGGGCTACGCTTGCTGGAAGCAGCTGTGCGCACAAGGGCAGGGCCAGGATGGCGTGGCGGCAGGTCTGTTCAGCGTGGTCATTGACGAGCGCTTCGACCAGGAGGCCGTGGATCGCTTCTGCGACAGCCTGCACCTGTTCAAGCTGGGCTACAGCTGGGGCGGGCCTGTGAGCCTGGTCGTGCCCTATGAGCTGCCGCAGATGCGCAGCCGTGCCACACCCCATATCCAGGCGGGGACCGTGGTGCGCTTTGCCATCGGCCTCGAAGATGCGACCGATCTGCAGGCCGATCTGGCCCAGGCTCTGCTCAAGGCCTTTGGTTGAAGCTATTTAAATAGGAGCTGGCAGCGCTTGTTGAGAAGTGATTTCAGCGTCATTATTGACTGAAATCAATAAAAGATAAGTGCTGTGAGCTATTGTTTTGATAGTGAAGCGCGGAGGCTGGCATGCGGGCTTTCCGCAATGCAGATTCGAGGTTGAGCGGGTACCTTGTGCCTGTCAGTTGCTGCCAACCAGGTGCGGCACGGGCGACAAGGAGGGTCTCGCATGCAAGCTTCCCCTGTTTCCGAGGTCAAGGCCGAGTCCGGCAATCTGCAGATTCTGCAACTGCGCTGGAGCGAGCCCTGGCAATGGCTGCTGCTCGGTCTGGGCGATGTGCGTCGCGCACCGATGATTGCGCTGTTCTACGGCCTGTGTTTCTGGGGCATGGCGCGCCTGATGGCCTGGGTGTTTCGCTCCAGCCCCGAATATCTGATGTCCATGGCCAGCGGCTGTCTGCTGGTCGGACCCTTCATGGCCATGGGTCTGTACTACATCAGCAAGCAGCTGGAGCAGGGCAAGGCCGTGCTGATGTCGGAATCTCTGACTTGCTGGGACAAGCATCTGGCCAGCATGGGCATGCTGGTCATGGTGCTGATGGTGCTGGAGATGCTCTGGGGGCGCGCCGCCATGGTGGTGTTCGCCATCTCGTTCGATACCGGCATGCCCAGTACGGCGACCTTGCTGCAGACCCTGCTGCGGCCAGAGAACTGGGAATTCCTGCTGAGCTACACCGCAGTGGGCGGGATATTTGCTGCCTTGGTGTTTGCCAGCATGGTGGTTTCACTGCCAACCATTCTTGATCTGGATACCGATGCCTTGACGGCCTGCATCACCAGCATGCGCGTGGTAGGTGCCAATACGGGCGTGATGCTGTTGTGGGGGCTGATCATCACCGTGTTGATTATGGTCTCGCTGCTCTTCTACAGTGCAGGTCTGATCGTCATCGGACCGCTGCTGGGTTGCGCCAGCTGGCATGCCTATAAAGCCAGCGTCCGCGCCGAAAGCAAGGAGGATCCTGCTTGAGGCGCAATGAGGGGGATGCCATGGAGTTCTGGAACTGGCTGAAAAAAGTCTTTGCGCCCCAGCCAGGCGCTTCGGGCCACAGCACCGATTCGCAGCTGGCCTGGACTTCGGCGAGCAGCCGCGAAGATGGCCGCGACGTCTTCAACGACAGCTATTTCTGCGGCTCGGACAGCAGCGGGAGCGCTTGCAGCTCGGACGGCAGTGACGCAGGCGGTGATGGAGGAGGCGGCAGCGACTGAGGCCGCGCGGCCGTCGCTTATTTCAGCAGGGGCTTCAGCTTGGGCCAGACATTGGCCAGCATCTGTGGCTGAGCCTGGGCATTGGGGTGAATGCGGTCGCTCTGAAACCATCGCTCGGCATCCGCCGCATCGCCGATGCCCGACAGCAGAAACGGCACCAGCGGCAGACTTTGCGCGTCGGCAATGCTCCTGAACATCTCGGCAAATTGCTCGGTATAGGTTGCTCCATAGTTGGGCGGTACCTGCATGCCAACCAGCAGCACCTGGGCCCCGGCCTCCCTGGCGGCCTTGATCATGACTTCCAGATTTTGCTGTGTGCTCTGCAGCGCCAGGCCGCGCAATGCGTCGTTGCCGCCCAGCTCCAGAATCACGATGCCCGGCTCATGCTGCCTGAGCAGTGACGCCAGGCGCGCTCTGCCGCCGGCCGTAGTCTCGCCGCTGATACTGGCATTGACCACCTTGCGCGGATTTTTTTCGTCATTCATGCGCTGCTGCAGCAACTGTACCCAGCCCTTGCCGCGCGTCAGCCCGTACTCGGCACTGAGCGAATCGCCAAGCACCAGCACCGGGCCGGATTTCGCACCGGGAGCGGCCTTGGCCGGCTCCTTGTTCCTGGCAGGCGATGAGGCCACTGCCGCACCGCAAGCCCCTGAAATGGCTAGCGTCAGGGCAACAGCGATACAGTGACGGCGCTGCAGCGCAAAGTGCTGGCTGCGACTCTTGACGTTTTTGCTATCCAATTGATTCATGTCCACAACTCTTGCCATTCCTTTGATTGCCGTTGAGCAACTGTCCAAATCGGTGAGCGATTCCACAGGCGTGCTGGATATTTTGCGGGATATCAATCTGAGTTTCACGGCCGGTGAAACCGTTGCCATTGTGGGGGCCTCCGGCTCGGGTAAAAGCACTTTGCTGTCGATTCTGGCCGGCCTCGATACCCCCAGTCACGGCACGGTCCGCCTGCTGGGCCAGGATCTGTTTGCACTCAGCGAGGACGACAGGGCGGCGGTGCGGGCACAGAAGATGGGCTTTGTCTTCCAGAGCTTTCAGTTGCTGGGCAATCTCACGGCTTTGGAAAATGTCATGCTGCCGCTGGAGCTGGCGGGGCAGCGCGATGCGAGAGCACGGGCTTCGCAGATGCTGGAGCGTGTGGGCCTGGGTCAGCGTCTCAATCACTATCCCAGGCTGATGTCGGGTGGCGAGCAGCAGCGCGTGGCCCTGGCGCGTGCTTTTGTGGTGGAGCCGGCCGTGCTGCTGGCCGATGAGCCCACCGGCAGCCTGGACTTCGCCACGGGCCAGACCATCATGGAGCTGATGTTTGCGCTCAACCGCGAGCGCGGCACGACCCTGATTCTGGTGACGCATGACCGCGAGATTGCGACGCAATGTGATCGCAGCATCACCATAGAAGCCGGACGCTCTGTCTGAAAAAACAAAAAGGCCTGTGTGATCACAGGCCTTTTTGGCGTCTGGCACTTATCAAACAGGCACTTGAAGCTATCAAATCGGTAGTCTCTGAATTCAAGCCTCAGATGCGCGCGACTTCCAGTCCGGCCCTGCGCTCTGCGGCGCGGCAGGCGGCTGCGGTAAACAGCACGTCGGTCGAGGAATTGAGGGCTGTCTCGGTCGAGTCCTGAATCACGCCGATCACATAGCCGACACCCACTACCTGCATGGCCACATCGTTGGGGATGTTGAACAGGCTGCAGGCCAGCGGAATCAGCAGCAGCGAGCCACCGGGTACACCCGAGGCACCGCAGGCACAGACCGCAGAGACCACGCACAGCAGTATGGCCGTGGGAATGTCCACCGAGATATTGAGCGTATGGGCAGCGGCCAGTGTCAGCACGCTGATGGTGACGGCAGCGCCGGCCATATTGATGGTGGCGCCCAGCGGGATGGAGATGCTGTAGGTGTTCTCGTCGAGCCTGAGCTTCTGGGCCAAGGCCAGATTGACGGGAATGTTGGCTCCCGAGCTGCGCGTGAAGAAGGCGGTCACTGCGCTTTCACGCAGGCAGGTCAGCACCAGCGGATAGGGGTTGCGGCGAGTCTGAGTCCAGACAATGACTGGGTTGATCACCAATGCCACAAACACCATGCAGCCGACCAGCACGGCCAGCAGATGGGCATAGTCCTTGAGTGCTTCCAACCCGCCGGAGGAGAAGGTTGCGACCACCAGGCCGAAGATGCCGAAGGGGGCCAGGCGAATCACGCCTTGAATCACGCGGGTGATGGCATGGCCAAAGTCCTCCACCATGGTGCGGGTGTTGGGCGTGGCGTGGCGTAGTGCCAAGCCCAGCGCAATAGCCCAGGCCAGAATGCCGATGTAGTTGGCGTTCAGCAATGCATTGACGGGGTTGTCGAACAGGCTCTGGACGACGGTGCTCAGCACCTGGCTGATCTCGCCGGGCACGCTCTGGACTTTGGGCGCTTCACGAAAGTGAATCACCGAGGGAAAGAGCGCGCTGGCTGCAACGGCCACGCAGGCCGCCGCCAGCGTACCGATGACGTACAGCAAGAGCACGGGCTTGATTTGCGTCTCCTGGCCGGGGCGGTGGCTGCTGACGGCCGCCATGACCAGCAGCAGCACCAGAACCGGAGCGACAGCCTTGAGCGCGGCAATGAACAAGCTGCCCAACAGGGAAACCGACTGGGCGGCGGCCGGCCATAGCCAGGCCACCAGGCCGCCCAGAATCAGGGCAATCAGAATCTGCAGCACCAGGCTGCTGCGGTTGAACCAATCGAGCAAGGCGTTGAGCATGCTGGGTATTCGTTATGGGATTGGAGGGGATGCAAACACGCAAGCCTCCTCATGCCGGACATGAAGAGGCTATATGCGTGAATGCAGGGGCAGCAGGCTCAAGCCTGTTGCCAGTCGTTCTGGGTGGCAGTGGAGCCTCATGTAAAGACTCGCACTCGGAAAAAGCCATGCTGGTGCTGCTTGATGATCCGGTGCCTTGCCCGTTGGGGGCGCAGTGTAGCGGCAATGGAAAACCTCAGCTGTCAGCCCAGACATGGCCCTGCGAGTCTCAGGTCTGCCGTAAACGCCGGGATAATGTGGCCCCATGTCGTCCCCCAAAGTTCTTTTCGGCTTTCACGCCGTAGGCGTGCGTCTGAAGACCGCCCCCCAATCCATCATCGAAGTCTATTTCGAGGCTTCGCGCCGCGATGCGCGCATGCGCCAGTTTCTGGAGCGTGCCAAGGAAGCCGGTGTGCGTCTGATCGAAGCCGATGCCCTGCGCATTGCCAAGCTCGCCGGCTCTCACGGCCATCAGGGCGTCGCTGCGCGCGTGGAAGAGGTCAAGGACACGCGCACGCTCGACGAGCTGCTCGACGACCTGGAGGAGGAGGGTGTGAAAGCCCCGCTGCTGCTGGTGCTCGACGGTGTGACCGATCCGCACAACCTGGGGGCCTGCCTGCGTGTAGCCGACGGTGCCGGCGTGCATGCCGTGATTGCTCCCAAGGATCATGCGGCCGGCATCAATGCCACCGTGGCCAAGGTGGCCAGCGGCGCGGCCGAGACCGTGCCTTACTTCATGGTCACCAATCTGGCACGCACGCTCAAGGAACTCAAGGAGCGCGGTATCTGGATCATCGGTACCAGCGGCGATGCCGACAAGCATCTCTACCAGATGGATCTGACCGGCCCGACAGCGCTGGTGCTGGGTGCCGAGGGCGATGGCATGCGTCAGCTGACCCGCAAGACCTGCGATGCGCTGGTCAGCATCCCCATGCAGGGCGCGGTGGAAAGCCTGAACGTGTCGGTTGCCAGCGGGGTATGTCTGTATGAGGCGTTGCGCCAGCGCCTGGCAACGGCCGTGGCGATCAAGGCCTGAGCCGGCTTTACCGGTATCTGAAGCAAGGCGTGGCTGCGAAAGCAGCCACGCCTTTTTTGAAGGTCCGGCCGAACCGTTCTCAGACGGCCGGCAGATCGGCTGGCGTCGCGCAGTCCGGATGCAGCATGCGCTGTACGGTGCGTGCCAGCTCGCCAATCTCCATGGGCTTGCTCAGCACCACGTAGCGGCATTCCTGAGCATGTGGCACTTCGGCCTCTTCGCTGCTGGTCATGAGGATGAGCGGAATGAGAACATGCTCCCGGGCCAGCTTTTCCTGCATTTTTGCGATGCTCAAGGCACCGGAAAACTCATCGGCGGCAATGATGAGATCCACCTTCATGCCGCTGTTGATATAGCGCAGCGCGACTTCGGGTAAATATGCGGTCACGACCTGATAACCAAGTCCGTAGAGCACCTGGGCCATGGCATTGCGCGTGGCCAGATCGGGCTCGATGAGCAAAATCGCTTCCTGCCGGCCCGCAGGTGCCGAGGCTTGCGGGCTCTGCGGTACGACCGGTTGTGCGCGCGGAAAGTACAGGCTCACGGTGGTTCCCAGGCCTGGGGTGCTTTCCACTTCGATCAGGCCCCGGACATGGTCCATGAAGTTCTTGACCATGGGCAGGCCCAGGCCCGCGCCCTTGCCTTCGGGCTTGGTGGTGAAGAACATGTCGAAGATGCGGGCCTTGATCTCTTCGCTCATGCCCGTGCCGTTGTCGGCCACGCTGATCATTACGTAGTCGCCCGTATGGCCGGCACGCTTGAGCAGCACGTTCTCCGCTGTCAGCGTGATCTGGCCCTGCTCTTCGGTAGCATCACGCGCATTGATGCAGAGATTGATCAGCGAGTTCTCGAAATACAGCTTGTCCACGCTGATGGGCCAGATGCTGCTGGCCATATGCAGCTGCAGTTCAGCGTTCTGGCCGACGGCCTTGCTCAGCAGCGGCTCCAGGTCTTGCACCAGTGCACGGGGGTCGGCGGCAGCCAACTGCATGGATTTGCGACTGCTGAACCCCGTCAGATGTGATGCCAGGCTGCCTGCTTTCTGGATGGTGTTGAGTATCACATCCACATGTTCGAGCTGCTCGGGCTCACCCAGCTGCTTTTCCAGCATGCCGGCATGCAGGCCGGTGATGAAAAGCAGGTTCTTCATGTCATGCGCGACACCGGCAGACAACTGGTTCACCATGCCCATTTTCTGGGCTTGGGCGAGGTAGGTTTCGGCCTGATCCAGCGCCTGCTGCTTGAGTCTCAGCTGGTGGCTCAGCGTGGTGATCTGGTCGCGCAACTGATTCTCGGATTGCCGGACGCTGTCTATGCCCAGGTTGGCGCCGACCCAGTAGAGAATCTTTCCCTGCGCATTCTTGACGGGAGACAGCGATGAAAAAAACCAGTGGAACTGTCCGTCATGGCGCTTGATACGCAGCCGGTATCCCGTCGGCTTTTCGGTGATCAGGGCGCGCGACAGCCCGGTGTTGACGGTCGCCAGATCGTCGGGGTGCACGATATCAATCCATATGCCTTCGCGCAGGCTCAGGGGGCGTACTTCGCGGTAGGCGTATTCATGCAGGGCCCGGTTGAGCCAGGTCACCTCTCCATGGGGTGTTGCAATCCAGACCTGATAGGGCAGGTGGTCCAGAAAGTCCTCAAAGCGGTTGACATGCCCCAGCCCGAGTTCGTCATCGGGTTCACGAAACGAGGTTTCGGTCGGCAATACATAGCATTGCACCGCTTCTGCCGTGCCATTGGCTTGAATTGGCGAAAAATGCCAGAGCCCGGGGTGATCGGGGAAGTTTGCAGTCGCTTCCAGGCCAGTCTCCATGCACTGCCTGATAGCCAGCCTGGCTGTTTCCAGAATCTCGCGCTCGGGAATGCCGGGCGCCTGGTGACTGGGCTGCAGAAGACGCCGCAATGCAGGATTGGCAAAGCGCAGTTCCAATGTTTGGACATCAACAAGACCCCATGCCAATGCTGCTGGCGTCATGGCTTGCTGAAGTGCGAACAATTGGCCCGATTCATTCATATGCTGGTGTGGTGCAATATCAGGCAAAAAAGAAGCTCCGCATAGGAATTCAAGTATTCCACGTTGCAACTCGATTTTTGAGGTTATAGCCTTGGTTCAAGCACTTATTGACAATTCTTCGGCGTCCTTCAGTGCGATTGCCTGCGTGCGTCGCTGGCTGGGCGAGGCCCAGCGGCTGGCCGTGCTTACCGGGGCAGGTGTCAGCGCTGAGTCGGGAGTGCCCACTTTCAGGGAGGATGCAAACGGGTATTGGTCCCAGTTCAAGCCTGAGGAAATGGCCAGCGAGGCGGGGTACCGCCGCGATCCGGCTCATGTCTGGCGCTGGTACGAGCACCGACGTGCGCTGGTTGCCAAGGTGAAGCCCAATGAGGGGCATCTGGCGCTGGCGCGTTGGGCAAGGCAGCATCCCGGTCGAATGACACTCATCACGCAGAATGTGGATGGCCTGCACCAGCAGGCGGGCAGTGAAGATGTGCTGAGCCTGCATGGAGAGCTGAACGGGAATCGCTGGCTGAATCGCCGTTGTGCGTCCTGCGACCTGGAGCAGGCCGTCCCGGGGGAGCCGCCTCATTGCGCCGCCTGCGGCAATTTGCTGCGGCCTGCCGTCGTGTGGTTTGGCGAGTCTCTGCCCAGCCAGACCTGGGCCAGGGCAGAGCAGGCGGCAGCGCAATGTCAGCTGATGCTGGTGATCGGCACGTCGGGCGCAGTCTACCCGGCAGCAGGTCTGGCCAAGATCGCAGGGCGCAACCGGGCGCGAGTGGTCATCATCAACCCGCATGCAAGCGAGCTGGACTCGGTGGCGGACCAGATGATCGCCATGCCATCGGCAAAAGTGCTTCCCTTGCTGCTGGAAAGTTCCGAGTAGGCAGGCATAGGAGCCAGCAGCAGCATCAGGAAAGAGACTGCCTTGGCAGTTGACGCCTGATCTGCCGAACCCGAGGCTTGGCGGTACTGCTTTTACACCCAGCCCAGCGCACCCAGCGCCGCACCGCCAGCCAGCAGCCACAGCAGATGAATGCGGGTGCGCCATACCAGCAGGGTGCACGCAAGGCTCAGCAGCCATAGCTTCCAGTCCTTGCCAGGGTTGCCGCTGGCGCTGCCCAGCAGCCAGCCTGTGGCCAGCAGCAGCCCGATCACCAGCGGAGCCATGCCTTGCTTGAAGGCGCGCACGCCGCGTTTGTCCCGGTTGCGCTGGCCCCAGCGCGAAGCCTGCCAGGTCAGCAGCGAGCTGGGCAGCAAAATGCCCACCATGCATACGGCAACTCCGAGTGCACCTAGTCCCCAAGCCGCAGGGCCGGCGCCGCCGCCCGCATTCAGTCCCACGTTCCAGCCCAGCAGGGCGATGAACAGCACATTGGGGCCGGGGGCAGCCTGGGCGATGGCGATGGCGATGGAGCTGGTGAACTGGGTTTCCGACAGCCAGTGGTTGCCGTCAACCAGATAGCGGTGCATATCGGGCGCGGCGGTGATGGCTCCACCCACGGCCATCAGCGACAGCGTCAGGAAGTAGGCAAAAAGATGCAGCCAGTCCACGGTCTGCAGCCCGATCGCCAGCGGGCTCATGTCAGCCTCCGGTAGGTCAGCAAGCAGCCTGTTGCGCCCACCAGCAACAAGGCCCAGAACAGCGGCAGGCGCAGCACGGCCACCAGCACAAAGGCGGCGATGGCCAGCCCTGCGCAATACCACTTGCCCAGAGGGTGCTTGCGCAGCGTGCCGGACAGCTTCAGGCCCATGCCCGCCACCAGTCCTGCCGCCACGGCGCCCATGCCGCGCAGGGCGCCGGCAACGGCCGGGTTGGCCGCGAACTGGGTGTAGACCAAAGTGAGGCTGATGACCACCAGCATCGGGAATGTCAGCATGCCGCACAGCCCCACGATGGCGCCGCGCCAGCCGAAGTAGCGCTCGCCCAGCATGATGGAAAGATTCACCACATTGGGCCCGGGCATGATCTGCGCCACGGCCCAATCCTCCATGAACTCCTCATTGCTCAGCCATTGGCGTTTTTCGACCAGTTCGCGCTGCACCACGGCCAGCACGCCGCCGAAACCCTGCAACGCCAGAAAAGTCAGTGACCAGAACAGTTCACGCAGATGGCGGGGACGGGGCCGCTCGGCTAGCGGCAAGGACGGTGGGGCGGGCGAGCTCATCGGGCGGTCTCAAGGAGAGAGTGATCGGAGTCAGCTGTGGATGCTAATCCGGGCATCTGTCTCCGGATTGGCTCGAGCCATCTTCAGTAGAGAAGGGTGTATCGATCACTTTGATGGCTCCCGTTGCCGGAGCGCGACGCCTGGCGCAGGTCAGAGGTCGCCCAGGATCTGTTCCAGATCAGCGTCGTCGGCATCGGCCTCCAGGCGCAGGCTGCCCTGTATGTGGTCCAGGTGGCTGAGCATCAATTGCTCTGCCAGCTCGCCATTGCCCGCGACGATGGCATCGACCACGGCTTCGTGCTCATCCACCAGGCAGCAGGTATTGACCGCCGATTCATACAGCGAGATCGTCAGGCAGGTCAGTGTGGACAGTTCACGCATGCTGCGCAGCAGCGCGGAGTTGCCGGCCAGCTCCGCCAGCAGCACATGAAACTCGCCGGACAGGCGCACCGTGGCTCGCTTGTCGGAGTTGGCACGTGCTTCGCGCTCCTGCTTCAGATGGGTCTGCAGGCGACGGATCTTGCTGTTGTCCATGTTCAGAACGAGGCGACGCACAATGCCTGGCTCTATCAGTCGGCGTGCTTCAAAGACGTCCAGCGCCTGCTCGATGCTGGGTTTGGCGACAAAGGCTCCACGCTGCGGGAACAGCTCCACCATCTGGTCGCGGGCCATGCGGGCAAGGACCTCGCGCACGCGAGCCCGGCTGGTGTTGAAGATATTGGCCAGCCTGTCTTCGCCGAGCTTGGTCCCCGGCAGCAGGCGGTGCTCATGGATGGCTGTGGCAATGCGAGCCGCCATTTCATCCACGGTAATTTCAGATCGAGATGTGTTGCTTCGATTGTTCACTTTTGTAGTGTATTTTGTCGACATGCCGGTGAATTCTAGTGTCACACGGCATGTCGGCTTCGAACGCCCCGATTGAGGTTATCCCGCAGAGTGTTCAGGGCAGCTGATTCAAGAGCTGGGTGAGCCCCGGGGGGAGGTTCTTGAAGTCCTTGCGTGGTGGTTTGGCAAAGCTGCCGGCGCGTGCCGGAGCGGGAGCCAGCGAGGCCAGGCTCTGTGCATGGTTGACGGCGCTGGAGACGCCATCGACGGCCGGCACCGGCAAACTGTGCTTGATGGAGCGTGCGAGGCCCGCCAGCGGGGCGCCGGCAATGATCAGCACGTCGGCGCCATCCTCGCTGACCGCTGCTTCGCACAAGGCCTGCAGGCGTGCTGCATGGTCGTCCTGCACACTTCCGATGTCTCGCAGCGGCTCGTCCAGGCAGCGAATGCTGGCCAGTCGGTCTATGAGTCCGTTGCGCTCGACCATATCTCGGTACCAGGCGGTAATGCGCCTGGAGATGGCAATGATCGAGAAGCGTTTGCCCAGCATGCATGCGCTCATGAGCGCGGACTCGGTCATGCCCAGCACGGGAATGTCCAGGGCCTCTCGCAGGCCTTCGAGACCGGGGTCGCCAAATGCAGCCACGATGACGGCGTCATGCCGTGCGGCATGGGTTGCGGCCAGCTCGGCCACGGCATAGGCGGCAATCATGGCCTCGAAGCGCGTCTCGATATAGGCCACGCCCATGGGGGCGGTCAGCATGGTGATTTCCGTGCCTGGCGCGGCGGCCAGCCTGGCCTCTTTCTCTATCAAGGAAGTGACGCTCTCGGAGATATTGGGATTGATGATGAGCAGTTTCATGGTGTGTGCTCCGGTTCAGAAGCGAGGGGCATGTCGCTTGGGCAGCAATGTGGGGGCGCCACGTCGCAGAAATTGTCCCTGGCCGGCTCGGGCCTGGAACTTCTCGCCATCCCAGACGACCTGGCCGCCCGACAGGGTCAGGCAGGGCCAGGCCTTGAGCAACTGGCCTTCGTAAGGGGTGTGGTCCACGTTGTGATGCAGGTCGCGGTTGCTGATGGTGCGCTCGCCTTCCTGCCAGACGACCAGGTCGGCATCGGCTCCGATGGCGATGCTGCCCTTGCGCGGATGCAGTCCATAGACCTTGGCGGGGTTGGTGGAGGTCAGTTCCACGAAGCGGTTCAGCGTCATGCGTTCCGCCAGCACGCCATGGGTGTAGAGCAGGGGCAGACGGGTCTCGATGCCCGGGATGCCATTCGGAATATGGCTGAAGGAGACCTCGTTGCCACCCGGTTTTTTGCCTTCCGGGGCGTCATAGTTGAATGGCGCATGATCGGACGAGAATACCGTGAAGAGCCCGTCGTTCAGACCGTTCCAGATGACCTCCTGGTTCGCCTTGTCGCGCGGCGGCGGGCTGCATACGCACTTGGCGCCATGGTAGCTGTCGTCGAGGCCCAGGTCTTCTGCGCTCAGGAACAGGTATTGCGGGCAGGTTTCGGCCATGATGTTCATGCCGTGGGAACGTGCCCAGCGGATCTGCTCGACGGCCTCGCGGCCCGAGACATGGACGATGAGGATGGGCACATCGGCAAGCTCCGAGAGCGCGATGGCGCGGTGGGTGGCTTCGCGCTCCACCAGCATGGGGCGCGAGACTGCGTGATAGCGAGGGGCGGTGCGGCCGCTGGCTTCCAGGCGCTTGGTCAGCCACTGGATGCAGTCGGCGTTCTCTGCATGGATCATGGTGGTGGCGTCGTACTTGCGCGCCACGTCCAGCACGTCGAGGATCTGGCCGTCGTTGAGCTTCAGATCGTCATAGGTCATGTAGATCTTGAAGGAGGTATAGCCTTCGCGGATCAGCGCGGGCAGTTCGTTTTCCAGTACTTCGGGCGTGGGGTCGCTGACAATCATGTGGAAACCGTAGTCCACGTGGGCCTTGCCGTCGGCGCGACGGTGGTAGTCCTCCACGGCCGCGCGCAGCGACTGGCCCTTGGCCTGGGCCGCGAACGGAATCACGGTGGTGGTGCCGCCGCAGGCCGCGGCGCGCGTGCCGCTGTCGAAGTCGTCGGCCATGCGCACCGGCGGCTCCATGGGTTGGTCCAGGTGGCAGTGGGCGTCGATGCCGCCGGGCGTGACCACGCGGCCGGCAGCGTCATATTCGCGGGCGCCGGCGGGCAGGTTGGCGCCCAGCTGGACAATCTTGCCGTCGCGGATGCCTATATCGGATTCAAAGATGTCGCTGGCGGTGGCAACGCGCGCATTGCGCACTACGAGATCAAATTCGCTGGATTTCATGCTGATATCAGAGTTTCGGGGTGTCGGTAGGGTCTGCCGGTGCTCCGGACTTGCCCTGGTGTTGTGATGCGAGTTCGAGTTCGCGCGCCAACGCCTTGTGGCGGGCGGGCGTGGGTTTGGCATGGGCCTGGTTGCTCAGCGCGGGCAGCACGTAGTCATTGACCATGCGGCGGATGGCCAGCACGTTCCGGGATTCGCGCAGGCCGCCTTCGATGGGCAGCATGCTGGTCATGACCACCACGGCATTGCGCTCGGGCAAAACCACAATGAACTGGCCCTTGAAGCCCATGGCGTGGGTTTCGGGCTCGGTGGCGACGATGTCGTTGATCCACCAGTAATAGCCATACCATGGCGCCGAGGCGGGCGCGGTCATGGTACGGACCCAGGCCTGGGAGACGATCTGCTTGCCGTCCCAGCGGCCGCCGGTCAGCACCAACTGGCCCAGCTTGGCCATGTCCACTGCGCGCAGGCGTAGCCCCCAGCCGGAGGAGACCAGGCCTTTGTCGTCAGCCCGCTCCCAGGCGTAATGGCTCATGCCCATGGGCTTGAAGAGTCTCTCCTTTGCAAAGTCCTGCAGTGGCATACCGGCGTCGGCCCCCAGCGTGGCGCTGGCCAGAATGGGGTTGACGTCGGTGTAGTCGAAGGTCGTGCCGGGCGCTACTTTGGGCGTAGTTTCGGCCGCCAGCTTGAGACGGTCGGGGGCGCCGTAGTAGATGGGGTCGTCGGTGGGCTTGAAGTTATAGACCAGGCCCGTGGACATGGACAGCACATGCCGCAGTTCGATGGATTGCTTGTCGGAGAAGGCGTCCTGAAGGTCGGGGTGGGCCTTGGCCAGGATGGGCGCCACTTTCTCGTCGAGCTTGCTGCGGCCCTCGTCCACCAGAACGCCGGCGGCCAGGGCCGTCACGTTCTTGGTGATGGAGTACTGCTCGTAGTTGTGGTTGCGCGTCAGGCCCTGGCTGTAGCGCTCATAGATCAGCTTGCCGTCCTTGACGACGAGAAAGCTGCGCACGTCGAGGTTTTCCTTGCGGATCATCTCGGATAACTGCACCAGAGGACGCGAATCCACGCCTACGGACTCGGGGGCGGCAGCAGGGAAATCGTGACTCGCCTGGACGGCGACGGAGTTGCGGCTGGCTGGCGTGGCGGCATATGCGCTCAGGGTTGAGGCGATGGCCGTGGCGCAGGTCAGGGCCAAGGCTTGGCGTGTGGGCAAGGGCATGGGGTTCTCCATCAAAGTGTCCAGGCGAGGCGGGGGGCGGTACTTAGACCGGGATCTTCTTGCTGTAGTCGATCACGATCGACGAGCAGACGAAGAGGCCTGCGCCCGCAGCAGCGAAGAGCATCATGGCCATGTCGTAGGAGCCGGTGGCCTGCACGATCACGCCCACCAGAATGGGTACGCCGATGCCGGCGAAGTTGCCGCCCAGGTTCATGACGCCACCCAGGAAGCCGACGCGCTTGCGGGTGCCCAGAATGGAAGGAACGCACCAGAACAGACCACACCAGCGCAGGAAGAACAGCGTTACCGACAGCAGGATCACGATGGTCACGGGGTCCTTGAAGCGGGCCACGTTGTAGATGGCGATGGTGGCGATGATCGAGGCGATACCGAACAGCGTGCGCAGCACCTTGGCTTGCGAAGCGCCCGCAGCCTTCCACTTGTCGGCAATCCAGCCGCCGACCATCTCACCGACGAAGCCGGAGAAGAACATGATGAACACGGCGCCGCCCATCTGCTTGATGTCCATGCCATGCACCTTGGACAGGTAGGTGGGCATCCAGGTCAGCAGGCCGTAGAACAGCGCGTTGAAGCACATCCAGCCGAAGAACATGCCCCATACCGAGCGGTACTTGAAGAAGTCCATTACCTTGCCGCTGGCATGGGCGGGCTCGGCGGCGAGGTCGGCGGCATGTGCTTCCTCGATGAAGGCAGCTTCGGCTTCATTGACGCCGGCGTGCTCACGGGGATGGTTGCGGATATACCACCAGGCAAAGACACCCGCGATCATGGTGCCAACGCCCGCGACGACGAAGGACACGCGCCAGGAGTCGAAGTGGGTCAGCAGGCC
Organism: Comamonas testosteroni; assembly: GCF_014076415.1. NCBI lineage: Bacteria > Pseudomonadati > Pseudomonadota > Betaproteobacteria > Burkholderiales > Comamonadaceae > Comamonas > Comamonas testosteroni. The sequence continues at coordinate 3,766,788 of NZ_CP043568.1, read as the reverse complement.
GGCGATGATCAGCGCGCCCAGGGCGGCGCCCAGCGGTGCGCCACCGTCCAGCAGCGTGGCGCCGCGGCCGCGTTCGTTCTGGGTCATCCAGATGCCGTTGAGCTTGCCGCCTGCGGGGTAGATGGGGGCCTCGGAGGCGCCCAGACCCAGACGGGTGATCAGCAGCGACACCCAGCCGGTGCAAGCTGCGGCGATGGCCTGGAAGAAGCCCCAACCCAGGGTGGAGCAGACGATGACCACGCGTGGGCCGAAACGGTCGGCCAGCATGCCTCCGGGAATCTGCATGAAGGCATAGGTCCAGAAGAAGGAGCTCATCAGCAGGCCCTGAACGGCAGGGCTGAGATCGAACTCCTTGGCGATCATGGGCATGGCCACGGACAGCGATGCGCGGTCAATGTAATTGACTGCGATCAGGAAAAGCATCATCAGGAAGATCTTCCAGCGCACCTTGGTCGGCGCTGCCGCCGCCTGCGGCGTGGCAAGTGTGGTTGGGTTTTGCATCTCGGGTCTCGCTCCATCGGTTGATTGGTTGTTCGATGTGAGGTCGAAATCTAAATGTCGACAATTGTGTCAACAATATCGTAAACACCTATTTGAGAATTATTCTCTGAAATATGCTGTGAGGCGAACGGCGGTGACGAAGTAAAGATTTTCTTGTCAGATAACTTTGAGCGATTTGACTTTGATTTATTGTCAACAATATTGTTGACGTTTGTTTTGGCGAGGTGAACAATGCCGGCTGGCAATACAAAGGAGACAAGCAATATGACTGCAACTACGACATGCCTGGGCGTGCTCACGCCTTCTTCCAACACCGCGCTGGAGCCTCTGACCAGCGCACTGGCTGCCAGTGCCGGCAATTGCTCGGCCCATTTTTCGCGCTTCACGGTGACTGAGATTTCGCTGGCCGAGGGGGCACTGAACCAGTTTGACGACAGCAAGATCCTGGCCGCAGCCGAGCTGCTGGCCGATGCCAAGGTGGACGTGATCGGCTGGAGCGGCACGGCCGCAGGATGGCGGGGCTTTGAGACCGATATGCGGCTGTGCGAGCGTATTGCCGAGCGCACCGGCATCAAGGCCACGACGGCCATCCTGGCACTCAATGAGCTGATGGAAAAGCTCTCCGTGAAGAAGCTGGCCATCGTCAGCCCGTACACGGCGGACGTGCAGCAATGCATCGTCAACAACTACCGCGCCGCAGGCGTCGAGACCACGGCAGAGCGCCATCTGGACATCTCGGTCAACCACAGCTTTGCGCTGGTGGAGCCCGAGCAACTGCTGCAACTCATCGGCAACGTGATCGAAGAAGGCAAACCTGACACCGTCGTGACTTACTGCACCAATTTGCGCGCTGCGCACCTGGCCGAAGAGGTGGAGCGCCGTTGGGGCGTGCCGCTGCTCGATACCGTGAGTACCACGGTCTGGGGCATGCTGCGCGCGGCCGGGCGTGATCCTTCCGCCGTCAAAGGCTGGGGCCGCCTGTTCGATGTTGCATGATGAAGACCTTAGAGGGCGACACTGGCCGATTCATAAGGAGACAACCATCGTGAAACTGCTTCGCTATGGCAGCGTGGGTGCGGAGCGCCCGGGCGTGCTGGACGCCGACGGCGTGCTGCGTGATGCATCGGCCCTGGTGTCCGATTGGGGCCCGGGCCAGCTAGGTCCCGATGCGCTCGAGCGCATACGGTATACGGACCGGAGTCGTTTGCCCAAGGTTGACGGAGCGCCACGCCTGGGCTGCCCCGTGGCACAGGTGGGCAAGCTGGTCTGTGCGGGCCTCAACTATGCTGACCACGCGGCCGAGGCCGGACTGCCAGCGCCGGCCGAACCCGTGCTGTTCATGAAGGCCGTGACGGCGATCTGCGGTCCGGGCGATGCGGTGCAGATTCCGCAGGGCGCGGACAAGGTCGACTGGGAGGTTGAGCTGGGCGTTGTCATCGGCAGCCGCGCGCGGCGCGTGACCGAGGAGCAGGCTCTGTCCCATGTGGCCGGCTATCTGTTGGCCAACGATGTGTCCGAGCGCGGCTGGCAATTGGAGCGTGGCGGCACCTGGACCAAGGGCAAGAGCCATGACACGTTTGCGCCGCTGGGCCCCTGGCTGGTGACGGCCGACGAAATTGCCGATCCGCATCGTGTGGGCCTGTGGCTGGAAGTCAACGGCAAGCGCATGCAGAGCGGCAATACGGCCAACTTCATTTTCAGCCTGCCCACGCTCATTTCGTATATCAGCCAGTTCATGACGCTGGAGGCCGGCGATGTGATTCTTACCGGAACGCCTGCGGGCGTGGGCCTGGGACAAAAGCCGCAGCCCGTCTTTCTCAAGCCCGGCGACGTGGTGCGGCTGGGGGCTGACGGACTGGGCGAGCAACGCCAGGTCTGCGTGGCAGTGAACTGACGCAGCTTTTTTCCCGGAGAGCTGGTTTTCAGAGCTTTCCGGGAGAAGCCGGGCCGGAAGGCGTGCGCTTTTCTTCGGCCGGCTGGAGCTGCTGGGCCTGCTTGATATCGATTCGCCTGGCTGTGATCCTGGCCACGCATTCGAGTTTTTGCAGGTCCTTGGCCGTCAGGCTTTCATCGGCCGCCTGGCGGAAGCAGCAGAGCGTGCCTAGACCTTGCCGCTGGCCAGCACGATGGGCGTGCTCAGATGGGCGCCCACGCGAAAAGGAGTTGCAGGCAGCTTGGCAAAGGCAGGGTGGCTGGTCGCATCCTGGACCAGGCCAGGCAGAATACCGTCGAGCACGCACTGACAAAACGACTCTTCCAGGGGGGCGCCGCCGGTAGCAATCCATTCCTTGCCGGGGGCAGTATCGACATGCTGGAACATGCGTTGGCCGTTGCGGATCTCGGAGACAAAAATCACCTCCATATTGAGGTGCTGGCGCAGCTCCTGCAGGACCAGGCGCACGTTTTCATCGACCAGTTCGTCGCTTCGATCTGCCGTGGCCAGCAACAATTCGCTGACCTGTACCTCCAGTGCCTCTGGTGCGTAGTCCCAGTTGTGAATCGCCATCTCTCAAACCTCTGAATGTCGCGCAAAAACTCGGACCATTGTGGCCGAGCAAACAGGGTTCTCAAGTTAACAATACGTAAGGCTTCAAGGTGAATCCTGGCCGGTCACCGGTCTGGCGATGTCGTCGGCTGCAGCCGTCTGGTCGGTCTGGGGCCGAATCAGTGTCAGCACCTGGGCATGCAGCTCGGCGGGCACGGCGATCAGTTCCATATTCAGCACACGGGCCATTTCCTGCAGAGTGGAAAAGCGCGGGTCGACATCGCCGGTTTCAGTGCGCTGTACGGCCATGCGCGACAGGCCGGCACGTTCGGCCAGATCGGCCTGGGTGATGCGGGCGGCCTTGCGGGCCTGGGCCAGAGTGGTGATGAGTTCGGAAGTCATGCGTATCAATATACTCTTTGTAGCGCGGTGCAAAAGCATGGCGCCTGCTGGAGAGTGTTTCCCCGGTCAGGCGGACCGCCGCAGTCTGCCATGCCGCTGCCATACTGCGAGGGCATGGTGGTGATGGTTCATCGAACAACAGGAGTGCGCAATTGGACTGGATAGCAATGCAGCTGAGCCACGAGAGCGTCAAGCTATGGCTGTCCGTGGGCTGGTCGCTGTATGTCATCGTGGTGGGCATCTGGATTCTGCTGCAGCGCAGCCAGCCGATTGCCACGCTGAGCTGGCTCTTGTCCATGGCAGCGCTGCCCGTGGTGGGTCTGCTGGTCTATTACTACTTCGGTCCACAACGCATGAAGCGCCAGCGTATCAAGCGGCTGCGCTCGCGCAAGCGTTCGCGTGTGCGCAACAGCATGCAAAAGCTCAGGGAACGCATTCCCGCCCAGCAGGAGCGCCTGCGTCAGGTGGCGCGGCTGGTTGGCATGACCAGCGATTTCCCGGTAAGCACGGCCACTTCCATGCAGTTGCTGGCAGGGGGCGCCGCGACCTTTGATGCGATTGCCGAGGCCGTGAATGCAGCACGCCACCATGTGCATCTGGAGTACTACATCTACGAGCCCGATCAGACCGGTACGGCCTTGCGTGATTTGCTGATCGAGAAAGCACGCGCAGGCGTGCAGGTGCGCTTGCTGGTGGATGCTCTGGGCTCCAAGAAGCTGGGGCGAAAATTCCTGGAGCCGCTGCAGCAGGCCGGGGCCGAGGTGCTGCGCTTTCACGACGCCAAGATTGGGCGGCGGCTGCGACCCGTGGTCAACTTCCGTACCCACCGCAAGATTCTGGTCTGCGATGGAAAAGTGGGTTTTACGGGCGGCGTGAACGTCACCGATGAAGAGAACGAGCGCATTTGTGACGATGCCTATCACGACGTGCATATCCGGGTCGAAGGCTCCGTCGTCAACTGGCTGCAGACAGTTTTTCTTGAGGACTGGGCCTACACCCGCAACGAGGATCCGCACCGCCTGCCCGACGATCTCGATGATCTGTTGCCCGATTGCGAGGACGGCCCCATCCCCATGCAGGTTGTGACCTCGGGGCCTGACGACCAGTTGGACGCCATCTACCGAGCTTATCTGGCGGCCATCAACGCGGCCCAGCAACGCATCTTGCTGACCACGCCTTACTTTGTGCCGACCGAAGGCGCGCTGACGGCTCTCACCAATGCCGCGCTGCGCGGTGTGGAGGTCCGCATTCTGGTGCCGAAGAAGTCTGATTCGCTATTGGTGACGGCCGCTGCGCGCTCCTATTTTGACGAGCTGATTCGCTGTGGCGTACACATCTATGAATATGCAGCCAGCATGCTGCACTCCAAGACCTTGGTGGTCGACGACAATATGGCCATGATTGGTACGGCCAATTTTGACTATCGCAGTTTTTTCCTCAACTACGAGGTCTGCGTGATCGGCTATGGGCCAGAGCTGAATCAGGCCATCGCTGCCCAGTTCGAGGCCGACCTGGGCCAAGCTCGAATGGTGCAATATCGCAGCGAAAAAGGTCTGCGGCGACGGCTGTTCGGTTCCGTCGCCCGATTGACATCGCCGCTGCTGTAATGGGTGAAACCGTGAACCATTGTGTGGACGCTCTGGCGCTGTGGCGCCTGCAAGACTGGCTGCATGCGCACCCGCGTGTGGTTGTCATTGGCGGCGCCGGCTGCAGTACCGAAGTCGGTATCCCCGACTATCGTGATCGCAACGGGCAGTGGAAGCGTCCGCAGCCCGTGACCTATCAGGCCTTCATTGGCGATGTGCTGGTGCGTCAGCGCTACTGGGCGCGTTCCATGCTGGGCTGGCGCGTGATGGGCCAGGCGCGGCCCGGTTCCGCCCATCAGGCACTGGCGCGGCTGGAGCAGCAAGGCCGGCTGGAGCTGCTGATTACCCAGAATGTCGATGGCCTGCATGATGCGGCCGGAAGCCTGAACACCGTGGACCTGCATGGTCGCATCGACACCGTGCGCTGCATGGACTGCGGCAAGCGCTCTGCCCGCGCCGATCTGCAGCAGCGCCTGCTGGCGCTGAACCCGGCCTGGGCTGAACTGTATGCCGCACCAGCGCCCGATGGTGACGCCGACCTGGAAGACCAGGACTTCAGCCGCTTTGTCGTGCCGGCCTGTCCACATTGCGGTACCGGCCTGATCAAGCCCGACGTGGTGTTCTTTGGCGAGACGGTGCCGCGTGAACGCGTGCAGACCTGCATGGCTGCCGTGGCCAGGGCCGACGCCGTGCTGATCGCCGGCTCTTCATTGATGGTGTATTCGGGTTACCGCTTTGCGCTGGCAGCGCATGAGCAGGGCAAGTCCATCGTGGCCATCAACCAGGGGGTGACGCGAGCCGATGCATTGCTGGACTTCAAGCTCGAAGCCGATGTGGGGCAGGTCTTGACGAGCCTGAGCCTCTAGCTGCTCGCGCAAGGGGATCAGCCCGGGGCGATCTGCACCAGATGGGAACTTGCCCCGGCCTTCGTCGTGATTCGCACAGGCAGAAAGCGCTGAATCACCGCGAAATTGCTCAGTGCGTGGGGCGTCAGCTCCGTACAGCTGTAGCTGGCGGGCTGCCCGCGCAAATGCACGGCCAGCGCCAGCGGCAGCACCCACTGGTCAGCCAGGTGTGGGCCCAGTGCGCCGTCGCTGCTTTGGTAGCGGCGCATTTCCTGCGCCAGCAGGGTGGCCACGGTTTCGGCGGTTACGCCTTTTTCGCCGAATTCGGTGAAGACCTCGGTCACCTGCTCGTGCACCAGCGTGCCCAGCAGCGCATTGCCAGGCCCCTCGTTCTGGCGCACGCCGGCTTGGCGCAGCTGCCCGGGTTGCCAGTCCATGAGGGCAGCCAGCTTGTTGAGTTCGCGCCGTGCAATCGACGAAGGCAGGGCTGGAGCAAGGCAGTCCGCATACGCCTCGAGTGCGCTGCCGCGCTCGTTGAGGTCAAACGGGGTCAGCACCTCTCTGGCGCCGCCGATCACGGCCTTGAACTCGCCGCCTCCGGCGGGGTAGAAGCCGTGGCGCTGAAGTGTCAGTTGCACAGGTGCGCCAAGGCGGCGCAGCAGCGGCGCATAGCTGCGCTCAAGGAAGTGGAAGGGCGGAGCCATGGGGTTGTGCGTGCCGCCCCTGAGCTGGATCCGGCTTTCGCCAGCGGCCAGCATCAGCGCGGGCCACACGGTCTGCAGCACCAGGGTGCAACTGCCGGCCGATCCCACATTGAACGCATAGCTGCCGCAGTGCACGGTGCCGGGCGTGAACTGCAGTGCCTGCGAATTCAGCTCTGCACCTTCCACCCGGGCGCTGCTGATTTCGATGGCTGCGTGAACGCAGGTCAGGTGCTGGCGCATCAGCCCCGGCTTGGAGCGGCCCGCGCGGATCCGGGTCAGGGCAAAAGCCTGGCCCGTGCACATGGACAGGGCCAAGGCGCTGCGCAGTATCTGGCCGCCGCCTTCGCCCTGGGAGCCGTCGATTTCTATCATTGTCCTATTCCTCTTGTTCTTGATTTTTTTCTCGATTATTGGGTGTTGAAGCGCGCAACGGCCTCCAGCAAAAACGCATCGGCTGCTTGCACCGTTTCGGCGCGCAATGGCTTGGCCTGCGGCGCATATTGTTCGGCCAGGGCCAGCTCGGTCTGCAGAAACTCCTGTATGCGAGGCCAGGGGGCGCTGGTGGCCGCTTCACCGGCGCGCATCTTGACCGTCAGCAAGGCATTGAGTTCGCTCAGCAGTTCGGCATCATGCAGCAGCGCCGTCGCCAGCTCGGCAAAGCGCATGGGCGGCACGCCGCCGATCTCGCGTATCCAGCGTGCGGCTAGCAACGGGCGCAGCGCGTAAAAGTATTTTTTGTACTTCACGACCTCGCTTTTCGGGCGCAAGTGGCTCTTCATGGTCTTGCGCGCCATGGACAGATAGTGGTGGTAGCCGCGCACTGGCGAAAAGCTCTGCAGCGCCAGCTCGTGCAGGCGCTTGACCCAGGCGGTCTCGCTGCAATAGACCACGGGCGAGCGCAGCCACTCCAGCAGCACCGGATTGGAAGCCTGCATCAGCTGCAGCGTCTTGCGCAGTTCCCAGCCGCTCACGTCCAGCTCGGCGCTCACAGGAAGCTCGATCACATCGCGGCCCGCGCGGGTGCGCAAATACCAGGGCAGGCGTGGCACATAGACAAAGCGCACGTCATAGTCGCTGTCGGGCGAAGCAAAGCCCCAGCCACGGCTGCCTGATTCGCAGGCAAACAGCACCTTTACATCGTGTTCGCGTTCGAGTGCCTTGAGCTGGGCTTGCACGGCACTGCGCATGGCATCGGATATCGGGTGTGCGCTCAGCACGCTCTCTTGGGGTTTGAATTCTTGTTCAACGGTTTGCATGATGGTTCTCGTTCTTCTACAGGCAGCGAGAACCCATGCTCCCGCTGCATTTGCTAGCCCTTGACGCAGATCACCTGCTTGAGGGTATGGAGCACTTCCACCAGGTCCTTCTGGGCGGCCATGACGGCGTCAATGTCCTTGTAGGCCATGGGGATCTCGTCGATCACGCCCTCGTCCTTGCGGCATTCCACGCCTTCGGTGGCTTTGATCTGGTCAGCCACCGAGTACAGCTTTTTGGCCTTGGTGCGGCTCATTACGCGGCCCGCGCCGTGGCTGCAGCTTTCAAAGCTCTCGGGGTTGCCCAGGCCGCGCACGATATAGCTGCGCGCGCCCATGCTGCCGGGGATGATGCCCATTTCGCCGCGCTTGGCGCTCACGGCGCCCTTGCGGGTGACGAACACATCCTCGCCAAAGTGATGTTCCTTCTGCACATAGTTGTGGTGGCAGTTCACGGCCTCCACATGGGACTCGAAAGGCCTGGTAATCACCTGGCGCACGGTGGCGATCAGGTTGGCCATCATCACTTCGCGGTTGCTCATGGCGAACTTCTGGGCCCAGGACACGGCGCGCACATAGTCGCCAAAGTAGCGGGCTCCTTCTTCAAGGTAGGCCAGGTCCCGGTCGGGCAGATTGCGCTGGTGCAGCTCGGCATCCTTCTTGGCCAGCTCGATGAAATGGTTGCCGATGGCATTGCCCACGCCGCGCGAGCCCGAGTGCAGCATGAACCAGACAAAGCCGACTTCGTCCAGGCACACTTCCACAAAGTGATTGCCGCTACCCAGGGTTCCCAGGTGCTTGCGGTTATTGGTCTTTTCCAGGCGAGGGTGCAGCTCGCATAGTGCGTCGAATTCGTCCACCAGCGTGGCCCATTTCTGGTCCACCAGATCGGGAGGGTTCTCCCAGGCGCCAGGGTCACGGCCACGGCTTTTGGGCGCCGATCCATGGGGCACGGCCTTTTCAATGGCCGAGCGCAGCGTGGCCAGGCTGTCGGGCAGGTCTTCGGCCCGCAGCGTGGTCCTGGCGGCCATCATGCCGCAGCCGATGTCCACCCCGACGGCCGCAGGGATGATGGCCTTGACGGTGGGAATCACCGAGCCGATGGTGGCACCAATGCCCAGGTGCACATCGGGCATGGCGGCGATATGTTTGAAGACAATGGGCAGGCGCGCGGCGTTGGCCAGTTGCTGCTGGGCCTCGGATTCCACGGGCACGCCCTTGGTCCACATCTTGACGGGCACGCCGCCAGCGATTTCCAGCAGTTGGTAATTCTGTTCGGACATCTTGATTTCCTTTAGAACTTGCGCAAACTGGAAGGCAACAGCGGACTGCCGACTGAGGCAGTCGTCTTGCCTGAACCCGTTTTGCGTAAGTCGTTTCCTTGTTGTTCCTGTCATGGATGACTGCCCTGCAGCGACAAGGGGTGGTGAAACATCGTGCTCTACCAGTCTGAGCTACAACAGCTTTGCAACTGCTGGCGGGATTCGAACCCGCGACCACGAGATTAAAAGTCTGTAGTTCCACCGGCATTCGCTACAAGGCAGCCAAACCGATAATTCATTTGGACTCACGCTTGCGCAAGTCGTGTTCAAAAAAGGCGGCGCGACCAGAGAAGCAAGACATAGCCGTGACCGGTTTCCCGGCTTGGGAATCGAACCCGTGGCAACCGATGTAGTCCTGCTGGCATTCGCGCCAAACTCAAACCATGGTGATGAATGTCTTGCTGCGACAAGGGTTGGGTGAAACATAACCCGTGCTGTACCTTTGGCTACCGCTCGTTGATCTTTCGATCCTACGAGGCGGGCAGGAATCGAACCTGCAATCCGGGCACCCATGTAGTTCCACCGGCATTCGCAGCCAGTCATTCAAACCGTTCAACTTCATTCAGGACATCTGCGGCGGGCGACAAGGGGTTGGTGAGACGGGACAGTTTGGATATGTAGTCCCACCAGCATTCGCCAACAACAGATGATCACTTCAACTCCGAGTTGCTAACACGGACCTTGATACGTCGTTGCTCAGCCTTGTCGTACTTTTGTACTGCCTGCGGCTACGCGCCTCGTCTCAAACGCAAACCTTCGGTTTGCTGGGCCGTGCTTTCAACTCTCACTGGGACTCGAGAGCGATCTTCTCGATCTCGCCCACCCAGTGTTCCGCGCCAAGCCTGCCTTCGGCAAAACTTGCCACCACATCGAATACCGCATCGCTGAAGCCGCCGACATTCAGAATGTCGTCGCGCTCCATGGCCTGCGTCGTGCCATAGGGCTGGATGTCTATGCAGACCAGCCGGGCATTGGGGCTGTGCTGCTTGATGCGCTCCCACTGCTGCATGGTTTCGGTGGCACCGCAGCGCACACCATCGACCCATGACTCGTTGTCCGAGACCATGATCACCACATCCACCCGTGCCTTTTCATCGGCCAGCTGCTTCAGTGGTGCACTGCAGTTGGTGCCGCCGCCGCCGATCTTTGCCAGCTTGCTCGCATTGGTCATCACCGAGTCGCGGCCGTTGAGTTCCAGCTTCACCACCTTCTGCTCGAAGGGCAGCACGCGTGCCGTCCTGTTCTTGCGCAGCACGGCGGCGGCCATCAGGCCGGCCACATCGATGCAGCGCACCGCCGTGGTGGCTCCGGCGCGATAACCCGTCACAGGGCTGTGCATGGAGCCCGATACATCGGGGCAGACCACTACCGCTCCTGCAAAGCAGGGCACATTGGCAATGGCATGCTCCATGGCGTCCTGCAGCGCATCGCGCACCTGGGCCGGTACCTTCTCACCGGCAGCCTGGTAGGCCGACAGCAGCTGATAGGGCATGGCACGGGCCCTGGCCACGGCGTCGGCATCTCCCAGCTTGCGGGCGATCAGTGCCGTCATCCCCTTGATCTCGAACACGCCATGGCGTGCAAAGGTGTTCAGGTTCTGGCGCACCATCTGCCATGAGCCGCTGTGGGCGATCTGCGCCCATTGCTGGGCGTTCAGCTCGAGTGCGGTCAGCATCTGAAACGGCACATCAGGCAGCTCGGCACTCAACAGGCCCTGGGCCACATCGCGCTTGAAGCGCTCGAAAGCCTGGGTGATGGGCGGCAGCTGCGCTTCATCAAACGGTTTGCCGATCAACCAGGCAAACCATGCGGAACGCCAGGCCTCCTGAGGCTTGGGGTGCACCATCTTCACCACATCGGCCAGCGAAGGCTGCTGGCCCACGGCAGCGCTGAGCAGCTGCTTCTCGCTCGCATTGAGCAGCCAGTTCTGCACCAGCTTCTTGGGTGCCGAGCCCAGGGACTTGCGACCCATGGCGCCGCTGCGCACGATCTGCACAAAGTTGCGCAGCATCTTGCCGTTGTCGATCACGCGGCCAAACACCTGGCTCAGCAGCGCGGTATCCCAGACAGCCAGCGCGGCAGCCAGGGTGGCTGGCATGTCCTTCATATAGCCGCGTTGGCGGGCATAGACGGCCGTCTGGGCTGCAAAGCGCGTGTCCACTTCCAGTACCAGATTGCCCAGCTGCTCCAGCTGATCCTGGTCGCCTGCATAGAAAGTCTGGCTCAGGCAGCCGGTCACGGCCATCTGGGCCAACTGGTGGCGGGGGCTCAAGGCATAGGCTGCGGCGCCTTCCCGATTGACCGTGTTGGCGGCTGCAGTCAGTGCACCGCGGCTGGTTTGAAACAATTGCGTGTTGACCATTCTTCTTCTCCTGTTTGCATTCAACTTGCAGATGCTTTGGTTATTGCAAGCGGTGTGCCAACTTCTCGAAGGTGGAGTGGTTAATTTTCAAGTCATTGAATTAATTGGATAAATTTCATTTCAATTACTTTGGGTGGCAGATGCGTTGGAAGAAGAATTGAAAGATTATTAGAATTAAAGATAGATATTTATCTGGAAAGATATGTCAAAAAAGAACGTGGTGATTGGTTTCATGGGCACTCAGCTCGATTCGGGGCAAGGGGCAGGGCGCTGGAGCAAGTGGCGGCCTACGGTGTCGCTGATGCAGCATGAAGACCAGGTGATAGACCGGCTGGAGCTGCTGTACTCCAGCCGCTACGACAAGCTGGCGCAGACCCTGGTGCAGGACATTGCCAATGTCTCGCCCGAAACCCGGGTCAATCTGGTGGACTCCGATGTTCAGGACCCCTGGGACTTTGGCGAGATGTATGCCGCGCTTTACGACTGGGCGCGTAATTACCGCTTTGATACCGAGCGCGAGAATTACTGGGTACACATCACCACGGGCACCCATGTGGCGCAGATTTGCATGTTCCTGATGGTGGAGTCGCGCCAGATACCGGGAGTGCTGCTGCAGACCTCGCCACCGCGCAAGCAGCAGGCGGGCTCGCCGGGCAGCATGATCCTGATCGATCTGGACCTCACGCGCTACGAAGCTCTGGCACAGCGCTTCCATCAGGCCCAGACCGAGGCGCTGGACTTCCTCAAGAACGGCATTGCCACGCGCAACCCGCAGTTCAACCAGTTGATTGAAGAGATAGAGCGCGTGGCGATTCGCTCGCGTGCACCGATTCTTTTCACCGGGCCCACAGGTGCGGGCAAGTCGCATCTGGCGCGGCGCATCTTCGAGCTCAAGAAATCGCGCCACCAGGTGGCTGGCGATTTTGTCGAGGTCAACTGCGCAACCTTGCGTGGCGACGGCGCGGCCTCCACCTTGTTTGGCCACAGAAAGGGAGCGTTCACCGGGGCGGCGGCAGACCGTGCCGGCCTGCTGCGCACCGCGCATGAAGGCGTGCTGTTTCTCGACGAGATCGGCGAGCTCGGTCTGGACGAGCAGGCCATGCTGCTCAAGGCCGTGGAGGAAAAGCGCTTTTTCCCCATGGGCAGCGACAAGGAGGTCAGCAGCGACTTTCAGCTCATAGCTGGCACTCACCGTGACCTGCGCGTCGATGTGGCCGAGGGGCGCTTTCGCGAAGACCTGTTTGCGCGTATCAATCTCTGGTCCTATACCTTGCCGGGCCTGGCACAGCGCCCCGAGGATCTGGAGCCCAATATCGACCACCTGCTGCTGCGGGCCGTGGCCGAGACCGGCAGCTCCGTGCGCTTCAACGCCGAGGCCAGGGCGCTGTATCTGCAGTTTGCCAAGTCTGCCCAGGCTCCCTGGAGCGGCAACTTCCGCGACCTTGCGGCCAGCATCACGCGGCTGGCCACGCTGGCCGACAGCGGTCGCATCACGACCAGGCAGGTGGAGGCCGAGATCAAGCGCCTGGACTGGCTGTGGCAGCATGCGCATAGCCATGTCC